>JBOGHG010000016.1:0-32159 GCA_050744525.1 Acidimicrobiales bacterium
CGCCGTCCGCAGATCAGTCGGCTGTCAGGCCATGCCGCTGCTTGGCCAGCCTGGCGCCGAACAGTGTGGCCCCACCGATGAGCAGTGAGATGCCCGCGGCGACGAGGAGGCCGTCACTGCCACCACCGGTCTTCGGGAGCGTGGGCGCAGCCGCAGGGGCCGTCGTTGTCGGCGCCGCCGAGGTCGTGGTGTCTTCAGGGACCGTGGTCGTCGTCGTGGTGGTCGACGTCGTCGTGGTGGGCGGCGGCTCCTCACATTCGATGGTCACGACCAGACCCCCGGAGAACACCCCGTCAGGTCCGAGCCGGACGGAGACGGAAACGTCGGTGCCCAAGACGATCGTTTCGGCCGCGTCGGTACGAACATTGGCCGCCCGCTCGACGTCGGGCACCACGACCTCGGAGCCCCCGGACCGCACCAGCAAGTCGGTGTTCGGGTGGATCGAGCTGTTGTTGGCGCCCTCGGCCGCCACGGTGCACTCGCGGCCCACGTCCTCCGGCGCGATCGCCTCGGTCTCAAGCAAATGCTCGGAGCCCGCCGCACCCCGCACGACCGTGTTCAGCGGTATCTCGATGACCGTTTGTGCCTGCGCCCAGGCCGGAGCCGCAGCGAATCCCGTCGCCGCGACCGCGGACGCCATCACACCCAGAAATCGGCGCATCCCTCAACCCCCAGCAAGTCCCTGGTCGAACAGCAGACAATGGCACGCCGCGTAGCGGCAGGTCAAGCACCCTGTCGAGGCCGCGTGAACACGACGAAGACCGTCAGCGCCCCAGCAGCGCCCTCGCCCGCCCCTTGGTCCGGTCCCTCAGTTGCTGCACCCGCATGAGCCTGCCCTTGACGGCCTCGTCGGGCCGGGCCCGAAACACGGTGCTGTGGCGGGTGCCGTCCCAGCCGTCGGGCGGAGCCGCCGTGTAGTAGTAGGCCGCGAACGACCGCCGGACGACGTCGTGGGGGCATCGCACCTCCGGCACGCCGTGGAAGCTGATCTCGCTGGTCTCGAAGATGAGGCACCGGTTGAACACGGGGTCGTAGGACCGCACGCACTCGGTGACGTCGCGGTTCCACAGCTCGATCTGTCCGCCCCACGCTGGATCCCAGCCCTCGTTGAAGTAGACGAGGATGTTCAGTCGGCGGTGCAGGCTCCGCTCCTCGATGAGGTTGAAGTCGACGTGGACGTCGAGGCGGCCTCGCGGGCCGGTCTGGTGCAGGCCGCCGCCGACCAGCTGGTCGTCCGCCAACAGGTCGGGGATGGAAAACGCGTGCGACAGCACGTCTCGGAAACGGGGGGACGCCAGCGCCTCGTGGAGCTGCCTGACCGGCTCGGCGAAGGTCTCGGCGTCCGTCACCTGGATCTTGTGCCGGGCGTTGATCGAACGGAACTTGCGGCCCAGCCTGGCGGCCTCGCCCAAGCTGGGGAACGCATCGAGGACCGACCGGGCGAACGCCGGATCGAGGAAGTCGTCGAGGACAACGCTCGGGAAGGGGACGGCGGTCCGCACCCGGCGGCGCACCTCGTCGCGATCGAGGGGGTTGATGATGCTGGGCCAGCCCGCCTGCATGAGCCGAGCGTAACGCACCCTGGTCAGCGGCCGATCACGGTCCGGCCTCGTTTCCGCGAAGCCGCGTCGCCCGGTAGGGTTGGCGACCGGTGCGGCGGGCGATGTCTTCGCTCGGGATCGAAGGCGTGTGACCCCGCCGGGACAAACAGATGTCGGCTTGACAGGCGGGCTCGGTCGGAGCCGGGCAGAACGGACGGGCACGCGGAACCATGGGCGGACTGCTTGATCGACCGATGCGACCGGAGGTGCGCCGTCGCGGGGCCGCCTTCCACCGGTCACGGAGGCGGTCGTGCTTCCGGCCGATGAGGCCATGGGGAGGTGCAGGTCATGCGGGACAAGCCTGACGGGTCCGGCACGGGCCGGCCGCCGAGCCTGGCCGTGTTCGGGTTGGGGTACGTCGGGACCGTCTCTGCCGCCTGCTTCGCCCAACGCGGTCACCGCGTGGTCGGGGTCGACGTGAACCCCGACAAGGTGGCGTTGATCGAGGCCGGCCGGTCGCCGGTGCTCGAGGAGGGCCTGGACGGCGTCGTCGCCGAGGCCGTGTCCGCCGGGCGGCTACGGGCCACGACCGACGTCGGGCACGCCATCGCCGCCACTGATATCGCCTTGGTATGCGTTGGCACGCCATCCCATCCCAACGGGGCCCTCTCCACGGCCTACCTGGAGCGCGTCGCCGACGACATCGGCAGCGCCCTGGCCCGGGCCCGCACGCACTACACGGTCGCCTTTCGCTCCACCATGCTCCCCGGCACGTGCGAGCGCCTTCTCGTGCCGCGGCTCGAGCGGGCCTCCGGCACGACCGCCGGGGAGGACTTCGGCGTCTGCGTCAACCCGGAGTTCCTGCGGGAGGGGTCATCGATCAACGACTTCTACGACCCGCCCAAGACCGTGGTCGGCGAGCTCGACGCCAAGAGCGGCGAGGTGCTGGCGGCCATCTACGAGGGGCTGCCTGGCCCGCTCCACCGTGTGCCGCTGGCCGTGGCCGAGCTGACCAAGTACGTCGACAACTCGTTCCACGCGCTCAAGGTGAGCTTCGCCAACGAGATCGGGTCGATCTGCGCCGATCTCGGGCTGGACAGCCACGCCGTCATGGGCATGTTCATCGCAGATCGCAAGCTCAACATCGCGCCGACGTACCTGCGTCCCGGCTTCGCGTTCGGTGGCTCCTGCCTTCCGAAGGACGTCCGTGCGATCGTCCATCACGCCCGTCACCGCGACGTCCCGGTGCCTCTCCTCGACAGCCTGTTGCCTTCGAACGCGGCCGTCGTAGACCGCGTCTATCGGCTCGTCGCTGCGGCCGGCCTGCGACGCGTCGGCCTGTTCGGGCTGGCATTCAAGTCCGGCACCGACGACCTGCGCGAGAGCCCCATGGTGGAGTTGGCCGAACGGCTGCTGGGGCGCGGGTTCGACGTCCGGATCTGGGACGACAGCGTGGCCACCTCGCGCCTCAACGGCACGAACCGGGCCTATGTCGAGGAGCACATCCCCCACCTGTCGCGCCTGTTGCTGACGTCGCCCGACGACGTCGCGGCGCACGCCGAGGTTGCCGTGCTCCACACGTCGCGTCCCGCTGCGATCGATGCCCTGTGCCGGCGGCCGGCGGTCGAGATCGTCGACCTGGTGCGCCCGGGTGGAGCGGATGCGCTGCGCGACCGCGCGAGGTACACCGGTGTGGCCTGGTAGGCGGCGCTCGAGGCGGCTGGCCGACGGTCGTGCGCCTCGCGTCCTCGTCCTCGTCGAGAACCTGTCGGTTCCGTTCGACCGACGCGTCTGGCAGGAGAGCCGGGTGCTCACCGAGGCCGGGTGCGAGGTGCACGTCATCTGCCCGCGGGGCACGCGGCAGGACACGGAGCCCTTTGCCGAGATCGAAGGCATCCACATCCACCGCTACCCGCTCGCGGCCGCGACCGGCGGCGCCCTCGGGTACCTGCGGGAGTACGGCACGGCGATGTGGCACACGCTCCGGATCGCCGTCAGGCTGCGGTGGCGCCGGCCGGTCGACGTCATCCACGCGTGCAACCCGCCAGACCTCTTTTGGCTGGTCGGCCTGCCCTTCAAGCTCAGGGGCACCCGCTTCGTCTACGACCAGCACGACCTCGTGCCCGAGCTGTCGCTCTCGCGCTTCGGTGACGACCGCAAGCTCATGCACCGGTTCTGCCTCCTACTCGAGCGCCTGACGTTCGCCACGGCCGACCACGTCATCGCGACCAACCGCAGCTACCGCGAGATCGCGCTGCACCGGGGTCGCAAATCGCCGAGCCAGGTGGACGTCGTGCGCAGCGCCCCCGAGATCGCACGGTTCCAGGTCCAACGCCCAGATCCGGGGCTGAAGCGCGGTGCGCCGCACCTCCTCGCCTATCTGGGAGTGATGGGACCTCAGGACGGGCTCGACTATGCCTTGCGGGCACTGGCCGCGCTGCGCGACGAGCTGGGCCGCACGGACTGGGAGGCGGTGTTCGTGGGGGGCGGCGACATGCTGGAGACGAGCATCGAGCTGGCCGGCGCCCTCGGCCTGGGCGACGTCGTCCGGTTCACCGGGCGCATCCCCGACGACGAGCTCTGCACCTGGCTGTCGACCGCCGACGTCTGCCTGGCCCCGGACCCGAAGAACCCGCTGAACGACGTGTCGACCATGAACAAGATCATGGAGTACATGGCGCTGGGCCGACCGATCGTGTCCTTCGATCTGGTCGAGGCGCGCGTGTCGGCAGGCGACGCCGCCGTGTACGCGGCGGCAAACGACGAGGTGGCGTTCGCGCAGGCGATTGCCGGCCTGCTCGACGATCCGGAGCGACGCGCCGAGATGGGCCGCATCGGCCGGGAGCGGGTGACGGGCGAGCTGTCGTGGGACGCCTCGCGGATCGCACTGATGCGGGCCTACGACAAGGTGCTGGAACCCCTCGGCTGGCCCGGCCGCCCGCACGGCGCCGATGTCCGCAGCCTGCCGGCAACGAGCCCCGAACTGCGCGCGCCCGCCCGCGACGGACGCAGCGAAGCCGCCAGCGCCCGCTGAAGCCAGCTCGCCGCCTCATTCCCGCCGCGGAGAGTGGCGGCAGCCCCACGCTCCCCATTGACGCGGGGGTCGACCGAGGAGAAAGATCCGAAGGGCCGGAACGGCGGTAGTAGGCGGAGAGGACTAACGAGGGCGGAAGCGGGCCGTTCCACAAGTGGGCGGACGCGCTCCGCGTCTCTTGCGGGAGGCGACGCGGAATGGGCAGGAAGCGGCGCGTTTCGAACGCCAGATCGCTGGCGCTCATCGCTGCGATGGCCATCGCGCTCGCGGGCTGCTTGCTCCCGAGCGGTCAGGGGGAGGTGGCTCCCTCGTCGCTGACCTTCCCCGACACGGCGATCGGGGAGTCGGCGACCGAGGAGGTCGTGATCACCAACGTCGCGACGTCCGGCTCCCTGACGATCGAGTCGATGGCGATCTCGGGCGCCGATGCGTCGATGTTCGCGGACCAGTTCGATGACGACTCCGTGCTGGTGTTGGCCCCTGGCGAGTCGGCGGCGATCCCGATCGTGTTCTCGCCGACCATTGCCGGGCCTCGAGAGGCCGTGCTCCGCACCACCAGCTCGAGCACGACGGGAGCGATCAGCGTCCCCCTCTCGGGCACCGGCATCGAACCCGATCCCGGCTCCGCCCCACTCGTGGCCTCGCCGAGCCCAGCGACCTTCCCATCCACCACGCTCGGCCAGACGGCGACCCGGAGCGTGGTGCTCCGCAACGACGCCACGTCGGTTTCGCTCACGATCGCATCCACGGCCATCTCTGGCTCGGATGCGTCCATGTTCTCCGACGCCTTCGACGACAGTGCGGCCGTCACCCTCGATCCGGACGAGACCGTCACGGTGCCGGTGACGTTCTCGCCCACGGCGTCCGGCCCGCGCTCGGCGATGCTGGCCATCGCCCATTCGGGAACAAACGCGCCCCTGCGGGTTCCATTGTCCGGCGACGCGACGGCCTCGGGTGGCGGCACCGTCCTGTACCGCGTCAACGCCGGCGGTCCGGTCGTGCCGGGATCGTCGGGGACGCCCGCCTGGGCGGAGGATTCGGCGGCCGCTCCGTCGCCCTACGGCAACGCCGCTGCGACGGGCAACCTCGTGTCCGCCCGCAACGTTCCCGTAGACCTGTCGGACCCGTCGGTGCCGGCGGGCACGCCCCTCAGCCTGTTCCAGACCGAGAGATGGGACTTCGTCAACTCGCCCAACCTGGCGTACTCCTTCCCGGTGGCGAGCGGCGTCCCCGTCGAGGTGCGTGTGTACCTGGCGGAGCTGCACGAGGGGGCTCACACCGTCGGCGGGCGGGTGTTCGACGTCGAGGTGGAGGGGGCGATCGCGTTCCGCGACGTGGACGTGTTCGCCCGCGTCGGCGCCGACAAGGGCCTGGTCTTGTCGGCCTCGGCGATGTCGGACGGATCCGTCGACCTGTCGTTCGTCGCCGGTGTCGGGCACCCGACCATAAAGGCGATCGAGGTGGTCGCCACGGGCAGCGTGGTGCCGCCATCGCTCGCCCCGTCCCCGTCGTCGGTGAGCTTCGACCAGTCCCCCCTCAGGCAGACGGCGACGCGAAGCGTGGTGCTCACCAACCCCGGCGACTGGGCGCTGACGGTTACAGCCACAACCATCACCGGCACCAGCGCCAAGATGTTCGCCGACCGGTTCGACGATGCCAGCGACGTGGTCGTCCCGCCCCGCGAATCACTCACCGTGGAGGTGGCCTTCCTCCCCAGTGGCACCGGTTCGCGGTCGGCGACGCTCTCGGTCGCGCATTCGGGGAACGGGTCGCCCCTGGTCGTTCCGCTCTCCGGCACGGTCATCGTGCCACCCGGCCCGACCAACCCGTCGTTCGGCAAATCCCTGCTGTCGGGCGCGGGCGTCGCGGCGCCGACATCCCTGCAGTTCGGGCCCGACGGGCGGCTCTACGTGGCCCAGAGGGACGGCACCATCAAGGCACTGACCATCGCGCGCGCGGGCGCCAACGAGTATGCGGTCACGGCCGCCGAGACGATCACCCTCGTGCGGTCGATCCCCAACCGCACCGACAACGGCACGCTCAACCCATCCGTGACGAACAGGCTCGTCACCGGCCTCGTGGTGGCGGGCACGGCGCAAAGCCCCCGGATCTACCTGGTGTCCTCAGACCCCCGTATCGGCGCGGGGGGTTCGGGCGTCGACGTCAACCTCGACACGAACTCGGGCATCCTGTCGCGCCTGACGAAGGTGTCGGGCACGTGGCAGAAGGTCGACCTCGTGCGCGGCCTGCCCCGTTCCGAGGAGAACCACACGGGCAACGGCCTTGTGCTCGACCCGGCAACCAACACGCTCCTCATCGCCTATGGGGGCAACACAAACAAGGGCGCCCCTTCCAACAACTTCGCTCTGCTGCCCGAGTTCGCGCTCTCCGGGGCCATCCTCTCGGTCGACCTCGATGCGATCGGCGGCGCCACGTACGACCTGCCGACCCTCGACGACGAGGATCGTTCCGGCACCACCGACGCCAACGATCCCTTCGGCGGCAACGACGGCAAGAACCAGGCCCGGCTGGTTCCGGGCGGGCCCGTGCAGCTCTACGCACCGGGCTTCCGCAACCCGTACGACCTCGTGCGCACCCAGTCCGGTCGCCTCTACACGATCGACAACGGGGGCAACGCCGGTTGGGGCGGTGCCCCCCAGCCGGACGGCCCGTCGGGAACCTGCACCAACGATCGGGTCGACAGCAGCGACACCGACGGCGACACGCTGATCCGCATCCCCGGATCGGGCTTTTACGGCGGCCACCCGAACCCCGCCCGGGCCAACCGGGCGAACACGTTCAACGTGTCCAACCCCCAGTCGCCGGTGTCGAGCGCCAATCCGGTGGAGTGCGACTACCGCACCGAGGTCGAGCGCGGGGCGATGGCCAGCTATGCGTTCTCGACCAACGGGCTCACCGAGTACACGGCGTCCAACTTCGGAGGCGCCATGGACGGTGACCTCCTGACCGCGTCCCACGATGACGCCATCTACCGCATCCGGCTCAGCCCCGACGGCGCGGCGGTCACGTCCAACGCGATCATGTTCTCCTCGGCGGCCACCCTGCCCCTGGACATCACCGCCTTGGGGGACGCCGACCCGTTCCCCGGGACGATCTGGGTGGCGGACTTCCAGGGCAACTCGGTGGTCGTGTTCGAACCCGCGGACTTCGCATGCACCGGGGTCGACAGCCCCACCCTCGACGAGGACGGCGACGGCTTCACCAACGCCGACGAGATCGACAACGCCACCGACCCGTGCTCGGCGGCCGACGTCCCGCCGGACGCCGACGGGGATCACACGTCGGATCGGAACGATCCCGACGACGACAACGACGGGCTCCCCGACACGTCGGACCCGTTCGCCATCGACGCCGCCAACGGCCGGAACACGCCGCTCCCGGCCTCGTTCACGTGGGAGAACGACGCGCCGCCAGCCGGTGGCCTGCTCGGACTCGGTTTCACCGGGCTGATGACCAACGGATCGACCGACTACGCCAACCTGTTCGACGCCGCCAAGATGACGGCCGGTGGTGCCGCCGGGGTCGTCACCGTCGACGAGGTTCCGGACGGCGACGCTTTGGGAGCGGCGAACTCCCAGCAGTACGGCTTCCAGCACGGCGTCGACGTCACCAGCGCGACCAGCCCGTTCGTCGTGCACACGCGCCTGCCGGCACCCTTCGCCGGGACGACCCCGACGGGCGGCCAGTCCTACGGCGTGTTCATGGGCACCGGCGACCAGGACAACTACGTGAAGCTCGCCGTCGCCGCCAACAACGGTGCCGGTGGGTTCGCGCTCGTGCACGAGCAGGCCGGCACGCCAACCACGATCACCGCCCCCGGGCCCACCTGGCCGGGGCCGTCGGCCGTCGATCTCTACCTGCGGGTCGACCCCGGCGGCGGGACGGTCCAGGCCAGCTACTCGATCGACGGCGGCCCCCGGGTCGCCGTGGGCGGCGCCCTGACCGTGCCCACATCGTGGTTCGACGGAGCGGTGGCACCCGCCGTCGGCATCATCTCGACCTCGGCGGGCCCTGCCCCGCCGTTCCCGGCCACGTGGGACCTCCTCGAGGTCCAGCCCGCCGGTCCAGAGCCGTCGGCATCCATCGAGGTGGGCGCGGCGGGATTGAACTCGAGCACGTTCTCGAGCGGGTCGTTCCGGGTGAGCAACACATCGCCGGGCGGGCAGCAGATCGCCGGCGTGCGGTTCGACCTGTCCACCAGCCTGCTGCCCGACATAGTGTTCGACCCCAACGGCACGGGCGGCGACGTCGTCGGCAAGGGCTTCACCGTCAACAGCAACCCAGGGGTCGGCACCATCGGGCACAGCTTCGGTGGTTCCCACGACGGCGGCTTCGACGTCCTCGACGCGACCTTCACCGACTTCGGTCCCGGCGAGACCCTCACCTTCTCCGTCGACGTCGACCCCACCAGCATCAAGGGGACCGGCTCGCCCGGTCCCGGCGAGTCGGGCAGCGTCTCGGGCCTGGAGCTCGCCGCCGCCGCCGTCACCGTGACGTACGAAGACGGCACTGCCCAGACGGGCCGGCTCTACCGGACCCCCGGCAGCCTGGGCCAGTCGCAGGCGTTGCTCGACGGGGTCGGACGGCCGACCCCGTCGGTGGAAGTCGTCGGCGTCCCCTCGACCCCGGCGACCGTCACCCAGCCAGCCCAGACGATCCGCGTCGCCGGCCCGGCGGGCGCGTCCGTGCGCCTGCTCGTCGCCGAGGCCGCCCTCTTCACGGCCGGCCTCCCAGGGGGAGGCTTCGACCTCGACCCCTTCGAGGCCAACAGCCTGGTGGCGGTCGGTGAGCACACCGCGACCATCGGACCGACGGGCACGGTGGACATCCCCGTGACCCTCACGTCCACCGTCGCAGAGGGCGGCAACAACCGGGTCCTGGCCGTCGTCGAATCCGCAGGCGGCACGGGACCGACATCGAACGTCGCCGTGCTGCAGCTCGCCCCAGCCGGGTGACCGCGACGAGCCAGTTCGGCCGCCTGCGCCCAATCGTTCGCTCTGCGCCGCCATACCGGCGCCGTATAGCGTCTCGACAGCCCGAACGATGAGTCTCCACCCTGGGGTGAGCGGGTGAGCGGCTGGGGCGAGGTTGGCAGCGTGTCGATTTCCACGTCGGCGTCGATGTACAGGCGGGGAAACCGCGTCGCAAGCTCATCGCCGACGTTCAGCGCGGCCGCTCTCGAAGCAACGCCGACCTCGACGACGGCGGCCTTCGGCGCCGCTCGCCGCGCCGCGCCACATCCGCCGTTTCGTCGCTGCAAACCGTTGCACACGACGATGAGCTCAAGCTCGCCGGTCTCGGCACCGCGTTCGAGCCGCGTCAAGCATCGCTCGGTCACTCGCGCCTCATCGTGGGCTGGGATCACGATTGATACGGGAACCGCTCGGGGGACGCTAGTAGCGCTTCAGCTGTCCGGCTGTTGGTCGTCGCGGGCCGCTTGACGACGCGGAGCGGCGGTGCGATAGTCCAGCGCGGACGGCGGCGTGGGGTGGGCATTATGGTCGGGTGGCTCGCGACTGGGGGTTGAGGTGGTGGGCATGTCGTCTGACGCGAGGCTCGCCGTCGGAGACGGCGCGACTACTGGTCCGGAACCACCTCGCGTCTACCACGGTGGCACGCTCCGGGAGCGAGGACGCCTCTATCGAGCCGTCGAATCCAAAACGCCGAACCGGGTGAAGGCCGAGGCGAAGAAGGCATACAAGTCGGCCCGTCGCCATTGGAATCGGGCGCGCCACCTGCAGACGGGTCGCTTCGTGGAGCTCGGGCGACGGTTCCGCCTCGACCGCGCGCCACCGCACCTCGCCCGTGTCGGGGACTACTCCATCGCCGAGGACTTCAATGTCTGGAACGCGGAAGCCGGCGACATCGTTGTGGGGACGCACTGCTGGTTCGGGCTTCACAACATCGTCATGGGTCCAGTCAGGATCGGTGACCGATTGAGCACCGGGCCTCAGGTCTTGATCCTTGGACCCCGGCACCCGACCTTCAGGAGCAGGATCGATGATCCTCCGTGCACCGTGATCGGCGATGACGTCTGGATCAGTGCAGGATCGATCGTCCTGTCCGGCGCCGTCATCGGGAACGGCGCCGTCATCGGCGCAGGCTCGGTCGTCTCGGGGCGGGTTCCCCCGAACGCCACCTACATCGAGACCCGCAGCCCGCACATCCTTCCGAGGTTCTCGTAGGAGGCGGGAGGTAGCTCGTGGCCGCAGGATCGAGGGACCGCATCATCGGCGTCATCTACGCCACGATCGACGAGCTCGACGTCGAGCTCGAACCGGGAGCACGGCTCCAGCCATCGCCCGACACGCTGCTCTACGGGGAGCAGGGTCAACTCGACTCCCTGAAACTCGTTGAGCTACTCGTCGAGACCGAGCAGCGGATCGAGGACGAGTTCGGCGTGTGGCTGACGCTCGCCGACGAACACGCGCTGGCGAGGAGGGCCAATCCCTTCCGATCGGTGGCCAGCCTCGCCGAATACATCGAGGAACGCCTGGAGGGCGAGGGCACGTGACCGAAACTCCGGTGATGGTGGCCACCGGAACCAGCAAAGGCATCGGCCGGGCCGTCGCCATGCACTACCTCCACGCGGGATGGATCGTGATCGGCGCGAGTCGCGGGCCCGGGTCCATCGAATCCGCGTGCTACCACCACCACTCCGTCGACGTCCGCGACGAGGGTTCAGTCAAGCAGATGTTCACCGCCACGAGACGGCGGTTCGGGCGAGTCGACGCCCTCGTGAACAACGCCGGCATCGCCAGCATGAACCACACGTTGCTCACACCCGTCGAGACTGTGAAGCGGATCACCGACACGAACGTCACCGGAACGTTCCTGTGTAGTCGAGAGGCCGCGAAGATGATGCGGCGGCGTCTGTTCGGGCGGATCGTCAACTTTGCCAGCGTTGCGGTTCCCCTTGCGGTCGAAGGAGAATCGGCCTACGCGGCCTCGAAGGCGGCGGTCATCACACTTTCACGGGTCCTGGCCCGCGAGCTGGGGCCGCACGGCATCACCGTCAACGTCGTAGGCCCGGGCCCGGTCAGGACGGACATGACGAGCTCCATTCCGGAGGAGAAGCTCGAACAGCTCCTGGCGCGGCTACCCCTTGCCCAGTACACGAAGATCCGCGACATCACCAACGTGATCGACTTCTTCCTCCGTCCGGAGAGCGATGCCGTTACCGGACAGGTCGTCTACCTCGGAGGGGCGTAGCGGCGTGGAGCGGCTGCTCGAGGTCCTCGCCGGGTACCGGGACCGAGATGCGATCATCTGGGCCGACCGAGCCCACTCCTACCAGTGGCTTACGACCCGGATGGCCGACTGGGCCGACCGATGCCGCCGTGATGGGATAGAGGCTGGAGCGGTCGTCGGGGTGCGGGGGGACTTCTCGCCGGACACGGTGGCGCTCTTCGTCGCGCTGGCGCAGCGCGCGTGCGTGATCGTGCCGCTGGCCGCAAGGGGACGCCCCGCCGACGACGAGCTGCTCGAGCTGGCAGAGGTCGAGCACTCGTACACACCTCTCGACGGTCCGGAGCGCGAGAGCCGTCGTTACACGACCCCAGCCTCCAATGGCCTGTACGCGAGGCTGCGGGCCACGGGTCATTCGGGCCTCGTGCTGTTCTCGTCGGGCACCGCGGGGGTCCGCAAGGCGGCACTCCACGACCTGGAGCGGCTCCTGGAGCCGTTCCTGACCAAGCGCAGGCCGTACCGTGCGCTGGCGTTCCTGGTCTTCGACCACATCGGCGGCATCAACACGATGCTCCGAGTTCTCTCGAGCGGAGGATGCCTCGTCGTGCCGGCCGACCGCAGCCCGGATCGCGTCCTGCAGGCCATCAGCGATCATCGCGTCGAGCTGCTCCCCACGTCACCGAGCTTCCTGAATCTCATGCTTGTTAGCGGGGCCCACGCCCGGTACGACCTCTCATCGCTGCGGCTCGTGACCTACGGAACGGAGCCGATGCCGCCGGCCACGTTGGCCAGGCTGCGGGCCGTGCTAGTCGACGTTGACGTCCGTCAGACCTACGGACTCTCCGAGGTGGGGATCCTGAACACGAGATCGCGCGGGCCGGACTCGGTCTGGGTGCAGGTCGGCGGACCCGGATTCGAGACGCGGATCGTCGACGGGGTCCTCGAGATCCGCGCCCGATCCGCCATGCTCGGCTACCTGAATGCCGCGAGCCCGTTCACCTCCGACGGCTGGTTCTCCACCGGAGACCTCGTCGAGACCGAGGGCCAGTACGTCCGCATCCTCGGCCGGGCGACGGAGATGGTCAACGTCGGAGGCCGGAAGGTCCATCCATCGATTGTGGAGAACGTGCTCCACGAGATCGACGGCGTTGCCGAAGCGACGGTCTACGGCGAGAAGAACGCGCTGCTTGGCAGCATCGTGTGCGCACGGATCCGCCCCTCGGGTGCTGGCGATCACACCGATCTCGTCCGTCGGATCAAGGCACACTGCCGCGAGCGGCTCGCCCCCCACGAGGTGCCGGTCCGTCTCGTGGTTGGCCATGAGCCCCACCACGGGGACCGCTACAAGAAGATCCGCAGCCAGGAGTCGACGGGGCGATGACCACCGTTGCGCCCGAGATCCGCTGTTGCGATGGCGACCCGAGGCGGGCGTACGTCGTGGGTTGCTACCGCTCTGGAACCACACTGGTCGAGCGCATTGTCGGCTGCCATCCTGACAGTGCGGGCCTGGGCTTCGAGACGCACTTCTTCACCCACGTCGTGCCTGGGCGTCCGCTCCCTGGGTTCAATGCTCGCGAATGGGAGCAGCCTCTGCGTCAGCAGCTTGGCGTTCGGTCCTGGGAGCACGTGGCGGGCGACCGTTGGGACGTCTTCGATTCAATCGCCAAACGGCTGGCGAAGGAACGGGGCGCGTCCGTCTTCGTCGAGAAGACACCCTTCCACCTCTTCCACGTCGAACGAATCCTCGCACGAGACCCCGACGCGAGGGTTGTCCACGTGGTTCGCGACGGCCGGGACGTAGTGACCTCGGTCCTGGCCGGCCAGTACCCCTTGGGCAAGTGGCCGACGCGCCGGCTGCGGCTGCTGGCCGCGTGCGCACTCTGGGAGCTGTTCACCTGGGAGGGGCTCCGCCTCGCGCAACTCGAGAGCGAACGGTTCCACACACTGCGCTACGAGGACGTTGTCCGTGCGCCACGGACGGCCTTGGAGACCCTCGCTCGATTCCTCGAGCTCGACGACTCCGACGCAGCCCTGGATGCCTGGTTCGACCGCACCCGCCGGATCGGGAGCAACAGCTCATTCCAGTCGATGCGCGGGATATGCGATCAGGCGGTGAGCCGGTGGCGCGAGCCGAACAAGCTGCGACCGGACGAGGCCGAGCTCGTCGCCGGCCTGCTCGCGCCGACCCTTGCGCTCGCCGGCTACGAGACAAGTGGTGCGCGGGTGGCGCCGCGGCTCCGCGCTGGGATCTCCCACATGGGGAAGCTGATGCTCGCCCTCACGCGGATGGCTCAGTTCCGGGGCAATACTGGCGCGGCGCCGCCCCTGCACCTTTGGCGGTATCCGCAGCAGTCGGCCCGGCGCCGGCCGCCTGTGGGGGCGGGAGGATCAAGCGAGGTATGACCGCCCGCGACAGTGGGCCGGGTGCGGTGCAGCAGCGGCGGTCGCCGGCCCATGTACGCATGTCAGTTGGTGCACGGTGGTCCAGGATCGACGCCTCGGGCTCCAGTCGAGCGCCGTCAGTATCGGCTCTCATGGTGTCGCACGAGACGCGGGAGCTCACGTGTGCTGCCATCGCATCCCTGCTCCAACCCCGACATCTCGATACGTGACGACGTGGTGGGGAAGCTCGTCGCGTTTGCACGAACGCGCCCCGGTGCTGGGATCTGGGGTGGGTTGGCGGTTGACGAGGATGGAGGCCGAACGGCACGTCAGCGCTCGGGCTTCCATCGCTCTATTCCCACCTCTGCTTCGGATCCGGTCTGAGTGCGGCCTTTCCGCCGGGTTAGTTGGTCCAGCCGATCTCAGTAACCGAGAGCTCGGAGCCGATCTGCGTTCTGCTCGGTGAAGGCCTGCAGCTCGGGGGATAGGCGGTAGGCGAAAGCCCGCTCGGCGTCGACGTGTGCCACGGCAGCGATTGCCTTGGACGTGTCGCCGAGGTCGCAGAACCTCGTGAGATCCGTGATGCTGCGCGTGGGGGAGGCGAGAAAATCTTCGTAGCGGAGCTCAAAGGCCCGCTCGCCCAGTCGTGCCACGGCTCGGGTCGCCTCGCGCGTGTATCGCTCCCAGAGTGAGAGCCCTTCATCCAGCGATGCAAAGCGGAGGCCTGGCGTCAGCTCGCTGAGCTTGGTCCGGAACATGTGGTGCCGCCGCTGGCGCCGCACGCGGTCGAGGCTGTCGCGTTCGATCGCCTCTTGGCGCACGCGCAGGCTCTCCGCCACATCGACCCCGTGACGGACGACGTGGACGATCTTGGCGTTCGGGAAGATGTCGAGCCACAGCGGGAGTGTGAAGGTCGTGCGGGGGTCCTTCCATCCCCACGGCTCGTCGAGCCGCTCGACCGAGTGATGGCGTCCATAGCGAACGGGGCCGAGGTAGGACATCGCCCGCGGCGACCGGAGCGCGAAACGGAGATACTCGACGACGGCTTCGCGCGCCTGTGGCCGATCCAGCAGGTACCGGACGGACTCGGGCGTCTCCCAGCCAGCGCTCGTCTGCAGCATCACCCACATGTTCAGCCGCAGGAAGAACTGTGCCTCCTGGTGCTCCCGGAGTTGACGCCAACCGAGGTAGAGCCCGGCCGCCTGGAGCGCTTGGCTCAGCATGCTCGTCCCCGAGCGGTGCATGCCGATGATGATCACCGGCGGCCGCCCGGTCCAGCTTCCTCGGTCGGCCCTGCCCATATTGCTCCTGGTCATCTCATCGATCGTCAGTGGTCCGCCCCTTGCCCGGTGGCGGCCGACACGACCACCCGTTCCTCGCCGCTCCACCCGCGATTGCCCCTCCTTCGGCGGCGTCGGGCGCCGAACTCGGCCACGACCGACACGGCGAGGTAGGCGGCCACCTGCGGCGCCAGCAGCGGCTGTCGCCGCAAGAGCACGAGCGAGGCCCTTTGGCGGCGTGGTGCGCGGCCCGGCGGCAGGACGGCCCGCACCTCCTCGTTACCCTGTACCGCGCGCGCTCGGCGCCGCACCAGTTGCCGCACGGTGCGCGGGGGTCGGATGACGACGGTGGCGTCTCGCACCGAGAGTCGTTCATGCCGCTCGAACATGGCGCTGATCCACAGGTCGTCGCCAAGGATGTCCGGAAAGCGATCGAAGCGCTGGCGGCCAGTCGCCGACACGGCGTATACGCCGGAACCGAACACGTCGCCGTGGATCCGGTGCAGCTGCAGCCAGACCGCGTAGTACGCACGCACGATCCAGCTGCTGCCGGCCGGGTCGAGGGCGACCTCTGGCGCGGCGACCATGCCTTTGCCCGAGCGCAGCACTTCGGCAATCCTGCGGACGGATCCGATGCTCAGCTCGACGTCCGCGTCGAGGTAGACGCGCGGCAGGGCATCAGCGGCTTCATCGCCCGCGTTCAGGGCGTCGATCTTGCTCGCCTGCGGGATCTCGAGCACCCGGACCGGCGGGCCGATGGACCGGGCCACGTCGGCCGATCGATCGGTGCAGCCATTGCACACCACGATGACATCGAGCTCATTGGGCCGTGCGCCGGCGATCAACGCGGTGAGGGTGCGGGGCAGAACGGCGGCCTCGTTGTGCGCCGGCACCACGACGCTCACCGCTGGTGACGCCGCGTCGTCCCGAACGACACCACCGGGTCGTTCGCCCAGTTGATGAACCATCACGCTAGGTCCAGCCGGCAGGTGCGCTCACACCCAGTTGGCACGGGCGGCGTCCGAGCTGGAGGGCGCCACCGATGGGGGCCAGTTTGGGCCGTCGAAGTGCTCGAGCGGGGCACGCGCGACTACGAGGTCCTGATTGCCGGGCAGGTAGTCGATGACATCGAAGTGCTCGGCGAACGCAGCCAGGACGCGGGGACGGGCCTGGAACACGTCCCATGTGCCGGTCACCCGGGTCGAGACCGATACGTTCGCTGTCGTCGAGTCGAGACACAGCTCGCCGCGTTCCTTCAGCTCCCGCAGCTGTTCGTCGGTCAGCATCTGCCGCTCCTTGACCTGACCCTCGACGGTGCACAGGAAGTAGCCACCTGGCCTGACGATCCGTGAGATCTCACCAAGCCAGGGACCCTGGTTGTCGAGCGGTATGTGGGTGAACACGGAACTCGCGATCACCAGGTCGAAGGTGTCGTCCTTGGCGAAGTCGAGCGGGGGCTCGAGACCGTTCCGGTAGAACTCGATGCCCGGCACGTTGTCGCGACACCACGCCGTCGAGTCCGGGTTGATGTCAGAGCCGACGAGCCGGATGCCCGTCATGGCCCGAAGATGCCGGATGATGCGGGCCGAGCCGCAGCCAAACTCCAGGACGGCACGCGTCGTGCGGACGTTGAATCCATGTGCCTCCGCGACGCGGAGGTAGCGCAACAGCATCTCCGAGCCCGAGGCAAAGTACCGGTCGGGATTGAGCAAGATTGGTACGCGACTCTCCGTCTGAACAGCTGTCTGGAGGACTAGGTCGCGCGTCCACGGCGGACCGGGCTCGACCCGCTGGACGAAGTTTCCACCCCGTGCAATCAGATAGGAGCGGAGTTCCGCCTCGGCGCGTTCCCGTCGCCGGCGCTCGTGCAGCTGTTGGCGTCGATCTCGCAGCGTGTCGAGCACCCGCCGCGCGTCCGCGGGCAACGATGGCGCAACAAGACTGTAGATGCGACCTACATACCCCATGGAACAGATCCGCCCTTCTGTCTCGGCCAGGTACTCATGACCACGGTTCGCAGCTCGCCCCTGAGCGCGGTCAATGCTTGTGCTTCCGAGGCCGGACAGTCAAGGAGCAGGTCGTGTCACCTGGTCGATGCGCGACCCCAAGCGAGGAGCGTGAGAGCCGGGAATCGCCCTGTGGCTGGACGCACACTGACCGAAGGGTCCAGCTGGCGTAGGGAACGGGCGGTGAACAGGCAGTAATGCTCGAGGGGAAACGGTCGGCCGAGCTTCGCGAAGACCCGTTCGCGTAATCGCCTGGGTAGCCAGTGGATGATCGGTACGCCAGTGTGTGTTTCGATCGGGAACCGGCGGTTCGGTGTGAGGTGGAGCCAACGTCGCCGTGCGACCCGGCGGCTCTCTAGGATCATCTGCCGGGCTCCGTCGAGGCCCCCGAGGTGCTCGATGACCGCGTTCGAGACGACGTAGTCAAAGCTGTCCGACCCGAACGGCAGGCAGCGGCCGTCTGCCTGTACCAGCGGGACTCCGAACGTATTGGTCTCGACGGGCTCGTATGTGAGCCCCATCACATCGCAGTGATCCATCAAGCCTCGCTCGACGATGGATGTACTACCGATCCCCAGCTGAGCGCTGAGCCCGACGACCAGAACGCGCGAGCCCGGCTCGATGATCGAGGTCAGGAGGGCCACCTTTCTTCTTCTGGACGCAGCGGAGACCGCCCGAGCCGGTCGCTTCAGGAAATAGATCAATGGTGCAAGCCCCTATCACGCAACGATGCCTCGACGGTGGTGGTAGCGGTGTGGCGACGCCGACAGGCCACGTTCGCTCGTCTTGCCAGCGCTCCGTTCACGCACTACGCGGTGGCTTCCAGTCTTGATCCGAGTAGAACTCGGCGGCGATTTCCTCCGTACCAGATCGAACTCGAGCGATCTCCTCCGGCGTCAGCCTCCCGGCCCACGTCCACATCGTCACCCGGCTGTTCCGAATGACGCCGCCCTTGTCCGTCAACGCGACATCGGTCACGTTCCGGTCGGCGGAATGCCGTCGGACGCCCGACTCGACGCTCGGGGACCACTCGAGGCCGAGCGCAGCGTACAGCCGCTCGAATGCGCCCATCGGATCCATCGCGAGGTCCTCATAGCGTCGGACAATCCATGTGGGATGCTTGGCCTTGTAGTCCAACGCCACCGAGTTGACCACGCGCCAAAGGGTTATGGCCACCCCTATGATGTCGCGCTCCTCGCGTGCAGCGGTGCGTACCTCGTCGGCATGCCCGGCAAGCGGACCATCCATCAAACGCGTCTGGGACGTCAGGTTGCGGAAGTCGAAGCTCCACCCGAGCCGCTTGAGACTACCCGCGAACGCCGCTGGGTGACGCACCAGGACCACGACCTCAGAACCGAAGGAGGTGGCCAGCCACTCAGCCGAGAAGAAGGCGATCGGATCCTTCAGCAGTGGACGCAAGCCGCGGCGGCGACCTCTCTCGGCGTCGATCGCCTCCTGGAGCACACGAAGAGCGTGTCTCGGGCTTCGTTCACGCCGGATGAGGGCGGCCACCGGAGGTCGCAGAGCGAGAACCTGGAGCATCTGCTGCGTCCATGCTTCGGTTGCCGGCTCGTCCACGTACTCGAACCATCGCCGCGGAGGCTCGGCGAGCCAGCTTCGCGGGTAGGCAGGGTTGAAGGGCTCGTGTATCGGCAACGCCTCACCCGACAACGACAGGATCGTGCCCGTCCACGTCGTACCGGATCGATGCGTACCGGTTACGAGGATCGGCCTACCTGCCATCGCCCGCCACCGTAGATGGGACGCACCCGGCAAAGCCGCATACAGGTGATGCTCGATAGTGTCCGCTTGACGACGGAGAGTGGTGGCGCGACAGTTGCACGAGGGACAGGAGCTGGGGGGTGGGCTCATCATGGTCCGGTGGTCGGCGTCGGTCGTCATTCCTGCCCACCAGGAGGAGCATGCGCTTCCCCGACTCCTCGCATCGCTGCTCGACCAGGAGTCGGCGGGGTTGCACATCGAGGTCGTCGTGGCAGTGAACGGCTCGACCGACGGCACCGCCAGTGTTGCGCGTGCCTATGTCAACCGCTTCGCTGGGCGGGGTCACCGGCTCGCCGTGGTGGAGCTGTCGACGGCCTCCAAAGCAGGAGCGCTCAACGAGGGCGACCAGAACGTGAGCTCCTTTCCTCGTCTCTACCTCGACGCCGACATACGGCTGTCCTCCAACGCCGTCCGGCGAACCGTAGAGGTGTTGTCTGGGGTCAGCACGCCAATGCTCGCCGCCCCGAGGGTTCATGTCGCAGAGAACACGGCGCTCGCCGCGCGGCAATACGGCCGCGTCTGGTCGCGGCTTCCCTACATCCGTTCCCAGGTGCCGGGGGTCGGCTTCTACGCGGTCAACGAGTCCGGACGTGCCCGATGGTGGCGCTTCCCGATCCGGATGGGCGCGGACGACAAGTTCGTGCGCCTCCACTTCGACAAGCACGAGGCCGTTGTCATCGACGATGCCTCCTTCACGATCTTTCTTCCCGAGCGGTTCATGGAGCTGCTCGGCGTGCGAGGCCGATGGACGTCATTCAACCGCGAAATCGCCAAGCATTGTCCTGGTCTCCACCGGCGCGACACGTCACGCTGGCTGTCGTCGGCGCGGCACGTCGCCACCACCCCGTCGGCATGGCCGGATGCACCGACGTTCCTTGCCGTATGGTCGGCCGCGTGGGCACTCTCGTTCCTCCGGAAGGCGGGTGTGCGTCGGGGCTGGGCGCGGGCTACGTCTTCACCCATGCGTGCGCCCGGGGATGGCCACGCAGCGGCGGTGTCCATCGGACCAGGAATCAGGACGCGACCACCAGTGACCCCGGAGCCCGCGCGGGGCGTCCGCGCTGTTGTGGTGACGTACAACTCGATCGCCACTGTTCGCTGCTGCATCGAGCGACTGCTGGCAAGTGAGGGAATCGAGCAGCTGCGCATCACCGTCGTGGACAACGCATCGGACGACGGGACCGCCCAGACGCTTGCAACGTCGTTTCCAAGCATCGACGTAATCGCAAACGACGTGAACGTCGGATTCGCAGCCGCGGTGAACCAGGGCACCAGGCAAGCGACCAGCCGATGGCTCGCGATCGTGAACCCCGACGCCGAGGTGCGGCCGCAGACAATCGCGGCCTGTGTGGCTCACCTAGAAGCGAATCCTGCGGTTGGGTGTTGCGGCGTACCGGCCGTGCGTGCCGACGGTACGGTGAATGATCGATCGTTCTGCATGCGACCGACCATCTGGAGCGAGCTCACACTGTGTCTCGGTACCCATCGGCTGGCGCCGGCCTCGCGCCTGCTGAACCCCGAGCAGTACGTCGCCCATCGGTCGTTCAGGGTTCCTTTCGATGTTGATGCCATCGGCGGCTGCTTCACGGTCGTCGATCGAGCGCTGTTCGAGCGTGTCGGCGGCTATGACGAGGAGTACTTCCTCTGCGGGGAGGATCTTGATCTCGGCGTGCGGGCCATCGAGGCCGGTGCATCGCCCGCTGTGGTACCCGCCCCTCCGATCCTGCACCATTCCGAGAGTTCCTTTGCCGCCCCAGCGGATGCGCGCCTGGCCTACCTGCGGGGCCGAGCCCAGTACGAGGGTCTATGGTGGCCCGCGCACCATGCGGCGGCCGCCAGCGCCATCCGTACCGTGGCGATCCTGGCGCGGCTCGTGACCTTCGGCATGCTGGGGTCGCCGCGTCGGGACGAACTGGCGCACCTCTGGGAGCGTCGACATGAGTGGAGGACGCCGGTGTGGTCGCTTAACGGACTCTCCAGCGGAACGCACCGCCCGTCGCCCCCGCACCCTCGCATGCAGGCGCAGTAGCGGAACGAAACCGAGGACCGGGAGTGGAGGAGGTTGGGCGTCTGATGCGCGGTCCCTCGTCGGAGACGCACGTGGCTGCGCTCCGATCGCAGGCCGAGCACATGGGAAGCTGATGCTCCTTCATGGGGATCGTCCGGCTGCGAAGGAACACCGGCCCGGCGCCGCCCGGCACAGCTGGCCATACCCGCAGCAATCCGCCCGGCGGCGGGGTGCCTGCACAGGTGTCGCCGATCACCAGACATCCGCAACCCACCCACCTGTCGGCACATCGTAGGGGATCCTGAATAACCCGATATTGGGATCAAATGCCTAGCGGCGCATGGCGGGGCTAGTCGCAGGGGTTCAAACCGAAGACTTCCTGCGCGGTGGCTTCCACGGTGCCCACGATTCGCTGGGTTGGGTGCGAGTCGCGGGTCATTGCTCGCCATTTGTAGCTAGTCGGGTCGATCACGTTGTCCTGGAACAAGAGGTTTGTCGGCGCACCGAGATTCGGGGAGTTGGGGTGATCGGAGATGTACACCGTGTAGTTGCCGCCGTAGAGGAAGTTGTTGCGAAGTGTGACGTTGTTGACGGGCGCTTTCTCCGGCGCCAGCTTGATCGCCGATGTCGAGTGCTGGTAATGGCCGCAAACGGTATTGCCTTCGATGATCAGTCCGTCGACACCCAGCGATTGGATCCCGTCGTTGTGGCTCTCGTCTGTCTTCCGGGTGTCATGGATGAACGAGTCATATATCTCCACCGATCCGCCGTTCGCCTTGACCCCGTCGTGGCACCCCGATATGTCCACGCGCCGCAGGACGTAACGCGAGTATCCCACTCCGTTGTCACAGTCGTCAGAGCCGCCGATGATCTCGCTGTCTTCGATCACGACTGAGCCGCCGGACATGATCTCCACACCCATTCCGCCCCCCGTCGTCGTGATCCGTGTGTTTCGTATCGTGACATCAGGCGCTTCGATGGCCACCGATCCGGTGATGTCGAGGCCCTCGATCACCTGGCCCGACCTGGTGACTCGGATGCGGCCCGAGGGCTTCAGCGTCGTACCGGCCGGCACGCCCGTGGTCGCCGCGGTAGGGAAGTCGTTGGACGTGGGTCGTGCCGCTGGGGTCGTGGTGGGCGTGTCACTGGGCGCTGCGGTGGCGGGCGGAGCGGTGGTAGGCGTCACCTCGGTCGCCGGTGGTGCGGTGGATGGTGTAGACGACGAGGGCGGCTGACGCCGGCCGCCCGTCGGTTCGGGCACGACGTCGGGGAAGGGCTTTCCGCCCCAGTACGAGTCTGTGATCGAACTGTTGCGGTTGTAGACGAAACCTCGGCGGCACTCTGCGGAAACCTCGACGCGCGCAGCATCGTAGTTGCCCCACGCGACACCCGAGCGGCCCTTCACATCGGAGCTGCATTCGAGTGACGAGTCCTCGACGACCAGGCCGCGGTGCCCACCGGCCAACCTGATGGCGTGGTAGCCGCTGGTCGTAACGCGTGTCCGGCGGATGGTCACGTCGTCTGCCAGGACGTAGATGCTGCCGGTGACGTCTCGCGCGTCGACAACCACCCCGTCTTCCGTGACCCGGATGCTGCCCGATGAGGTGAGCGTGGTGCCCTCGGGCACTCCAGCGCCCGCAACGTCATCGCCTTCGTCACCACCACCGGCCAGCGCAACTGCGGAGACCGCCGGCACGATCACGGCAATGGCGACGACCGCTGCCAGACGAGCCTTGGGGGTGCGCTCTGTCAGATCGCGAACCGAGCGCTTGGGTCCGAAGATCCACGAATCAGGATGGCTGGGCCGTCGCGACCCGCGGAGGATGGACACCGTCGCTCTCCTATTCGGCTCGAATCTCCGGGCCAGCCGCGACGAGTACCGCGACAACACTGCCCCCAGCGACGTTCACGTAGAACCCTGTTGACGCGGTACCCACGTGACGCAACCGAACTGTAACGAAAGCCCCTCTGCGCGCGCAAGGCTCCCGCCGGCATAACGGACGTCCGGTCCGGGTCACCACTGGCGCTTGATCCCGACGAAGCGACGGAGGCGCAGTGCGAGCGCCCGGCGACGCGGTCGCCAACCTCGGAAATATCCCGGGTCGAGCGGTGCCGCCTGTGACCTGTGCGCGGACCGCTTCACCTGCTCCTGCCACTCAGCCACCGTGGTGACACCGTTGCGCGTGGCTGTCAATGGTGGGCGCCGACGCAGGTCCTCATCGGTACGGAACCGGGTGTGAGGAGACCGCGGGTCATCCATGTGCTCCTCGGTGATAAAGGGGTAGTACCACCCGTTGATCCATCCGGCGAGTGCCAGCCGTATGCAGTAGCTGGTGAAGGATTCTTTGGGACCCAGTGCGCCGTGGCGCTCGACGCACGAACGCTTCATCACGAAGCCACTGCCTTGCACCCAGAAGTTCTGCAGCACCCGGTGACCGCCGGGGAACTCAGCGATCTTCGGCAGCGCGAGGCCGGGCTCGAAGTCCTCCTCGTAGAACCGCCAACTGCCCAGCACCCCAAAACGGTCGACGTCGCGGTGTGCGACCATCAACGTCGTCGCCCAGCCGCGCGAGACCAGGCAGTCGTCGTCGACCTTCGACAGGAACTCGGCATCCGAGGACTGAAAGACCCAGTTGATCGGGTCACGCAGCGGCCGGTTCTCGACACTGTGGTGGAACTTCGCTACCCGCGGATCGCTGGCGAACGCCCGGCTTGCTTCGAGTGTCTCCTCATGGGTGCCGTTGTGCCAGATCCAGACATGCGCCCCGTCGTCGCATGTCTCGAGCAGTCGACTCAACGACAGCTTGACGTATTCGGGTTGGTCGTGCGTGACCATGAGGACGTCGAGTGTCGCCTTCATCCGGCGGAGTCCCCGTTGGCTCGCACATGGGCCAGCGTCCGTGGGTCGCTGGGCGAGTAGGTCAGGCGCCACAGCGCGCCGGCCGCGCCTAGGGTCACGAAGACGACGGCCCAGTAGAAGCTGTAGCCGTAGGCGTCGAAGGTGAAGCAGACGACGAACGCCGCGACCAGCATGGCCGTGAGCGTTTGGCACAGGTCGCGCGTCCCCTCGTCCGCCGACCCGCGTCGAGCGGACTGTGCTAGCCGCATCCCGGTCACGTACAGGAAGATGAAGGCGACGCAGCCGACGAAACCGACCTCCAGCATGAGCTTCAGCGCCTGATTGTCGAGCTGGACGAACTCGTCAGGGAGGAACGTGCCCGGCCCCAGGCCGAACCACGGTCGCTCGAGGATGTGGTCGAAGACGATCTCGTAGTCCCTGGTGCGGGCCTCGAGGCTGTTGTCGCGGTTGAGATCGGTGAACAGCCGGAACAGACCCAGGATTCGTCCCGGGAGCACGGCCTGGACGATTACGAGCCCCGCGCCGAGGACGCCGATGGCGTTCACGCGGCGTCGCCACGGCCAGCTCAGCCAGAGCACCACGAACGCCGCCACCACGCAGATGACGGCCGAACGGGACACGGTTATCGGGATCGCGATGCCGATCGTGGCGGCGACGGCGACCCGCCACTGGCGCTCGGGGCCCCTGGTGGCGACAGACGCGTAGTGCACTGCGAGCGGCAGGAGCAGGCCGAGCGTGACGCCGTAGGCGATCGGGTGGTTGGCCGTGCCGGTGATGCGTTCGACCCCGGCCCGCCGGACGCCGCTGAAGAGCTCCCGGTTCAGCGCCAAGCCCGGGAGCGTGACCCGCTCGGCGTAGGCGAACCCGAGGAAGCTATGGACCAGGCCCATAACGCCCAGGGCGGCTCCCGCCACGGTGAGCCGCCGGAGCAGCGTGTCGAGGCGCTCGCGCGTCCTGACCCCGTCAGCGACGACGAGCGCGACCCCGGACATGCCCAGTAGGCGCAGTAGGAAGCGGTCCGAGGCGCGCTGCTGGACCCCGGGGGGGTCGCGCAGCAGGCCGAAGAGGTACGCCAGCGCGCAGGCGCAGAACACCACGACCAGCGCCTGGCGTAGCGGCTGGCGGCGGCCGCCCGAAACCAGTTGGGGCACGAGCCGGTTGAGGCCCCACCACGCCGCGATCAGCCACGCCAAGATGCCGGCGGGCGCACCGGCGGCGCCGAGCGGCGGATACACGAGCCGCTCGGGGAGAGCGAAGAGCAAGATCAGCCAGGTCGTGAGCACGGCCACGGCGTCGATGCCCGTCCACACCGGTTGGCGGCGCAGGCCGCGCTTGATGTGGTCGAACGGGGTGGCGTCGGAGGCCGCTTCAACCTCTGGCGGGGCAACGGGGGTGGTCGTCATGGCGGTGGTGCTTCACCCCGTACAACGTCGCTCTGAACTGTCCGCAGGCCGTTCCCGACCCTGGCGTTCATTGCCGGCGACGGCCGTTGCCGTACCCGGGCGGGTCCGGATCGTGAGGGTGCGCCACCCCTGACGGGTCGCCCCTCGGCGGGCGACGAACCGAGCTCTGGGTGGCGAACTTGAGCCGGCCGGCCCGGACACCAGGAGCGCCGTCCTCCTGGTGGGCCCGTTCGGACTCTGGCCCCAACCCTGGTGGCGGTGGCACTAGCCGCTGTTCTTCGGCTGTGCTCCGCGGCGGGGCCGCGGCGCCGCCCGCCGAGAACCGACGCTGCGCGAACGCCTCGGCTGCGAACGCGGCGATCGCCGTCACGGCGAAACCGAGTGCGACCACGACGAGCTGCGCACGCACGCGACCTGCGTTCAGAACGCGGGGCCGCTCCGTCGTGGAGAGCGTCTGCACCTGGATGTGGGTCTGGGCAGGGGCCCCGGCCTGCGCCTGGCGGGCATTGAGGTCCTCCAGGATTGCGTTCTGCAGCGCGTCGAGGGTCTCGAGGGCCTGGGTGGGCTGGGGAGCCGTGACCATGAGCTGCATGATCGGGTCCTTCTGGGCCACCGTGACCTCGTAGTCGGTCGACAGACCGGCCTCCGATAGCTGCTGTCGTGTGTTCTGGTCGGAGATCACCTCGGTGGTGGCTCGAGCGGTGCTGATGAGCGACTGGTTCAATGTGAGCAACGGGTTGGCCTCGCGCTCGTCCAGCACTGGGGCCGCCGTGGCCGTCGTCGCCGATCCACCGGGCGCGGCGGTCGTGGTGGTCGTCCCGGCCGCGGTGTCGGGACCGGCGGGTCCGACGAGCAAGATGCTCGCCGACGCCTCGTAGTTCGACGAGATGACGGATCCCGTCGCCAGCGCCGCCGCCACGGTGAGCACCACCAATGGGACGGTGATCTTCCAGCGGCGGCCGATCACTCCGAGGGATGCCCAAAGATCCACGCTTGCTGCTCCGCGCGAGAGGTCAGTTCGTCGGCTGCCATTGCCTACCCCAGGCGGTCGCCCGCCCATGCGCCCGCCACCGTCCGTTGTTAGATTGCTCTTGGGGGCCCTGGTTCGCCGGGGCGGTGGATGTCGGGCAACTATAGTCCGCTTGGGCACGGTCGCGGACGCGCGGGGCCGCGTGGCGAGGTGGCGTGGCCGGTATTGGTCGAGACCGGAGCCGTCGGCAGCGAGCATCTGACTGACGACCGTGGGTTGGACGTGCCTGGCCTCGTTGACGCCGGGTGCCCGCGAGGGCCGTGCCACGACCCGGCGGACCGTCCGGCCGGCGCTGACGAGGGCCTGCCAGTTGACCAGGGCCAACAGACCCACCGTCAGCGAGCCGGTCACGGCCGCGGTGGCCGCCAGCGCCGCGGCCGGTGGCCACGAGCCGGGCAGCCCGACCCCGGTCCACAAGACGCCCGCCAGCGCCGCAGCGATGCCGATGAGAGCGGGCTCCCGGATCGCACCGAGCAGGCTACGGGGGGTCAACGCGCAGCACCGGTGGAGGACGACGACCTCGATCGGTCCGATCAGCGCGAGGTAGACGACGGCCCGCGACATGGCCATGCCGAGCACCTGGTCGGCGACCGCCGCCCCCTGCAACGCCACGCCCGCCGCAACCAACGCGCCGGCACTCAGCGCGGCAGCGACCCACGAAAGCACGGCGAGCACGTGGGGCCGACCGATGCCCTGGATGCCTGCCGTGGCGACGAGGGTGAGCGCCTTCACGCCGGCGACGAGGCAGAGGATCTGCAGCGCGCCGGACGCCCCCACCCACTCCGGCCCGAAGAGGCGCAGGATCGGGTGGGCGCACCCCGCCAGTACGCCGAGAGCCGGGAGGGTGAGCAGGCTGCTTTGGGCCATGATGTCCCGCATGCGCGTCGCGAACGCACTGGTGTCCGCCTGCAGGCGCGAGAGCTCGGGGAAGGCCACCTGCTGCATCGATCTCGACAGGAAGTCGACGACGATCTCGGTGAACCGCGAAGCGAGCCGGTACAGGCCGACGGCGAAGGCGCCGAAGAACAGGCCGATCAGCATCACGTCGGAGCGCACGTTGACGAACGCCGCCAGGCTGGCGAGCGACGAACCCACCGAGAAGCCGACCAGGTCCCGGACGTGGGCCCACGAGAACCGCAGGCGCGGCCGCCACGAGCTCACGCTCCACAGGACGATGGTCCCGACGATTGCCGTGCTGAGCTGCTGGCCGACCAGGGCCCATGTGCCCGCACCCCGCAGCGCCATGGCGATGCCGACCAAGCCACCGAGCGCGGCAGCGACCAGCGACCGCACCGCCAGCGATCGGAAGTCCATCGAGCGGCGGAGCACCGCCTCCTGGACGACGACCAGGCCCTGGAGAGGCACGAGGAGCGACAAGACCATGATGATGGGTTGCAGGTCGGGTGTGCGGTTCACTGCCGCCCACGCGCCGCTCAGCGCCACACTGATGCCGGTGATGACCAGTGCCGCCGCCATGACCAGCCAGAAGGCCGAGTCGACGTGCTCCGGTTCCAGGTCCTTGCGCTGGATGATGGCCGGGATGGCCTGCTGCAGCAGCATCTGGATGAACAGGATGTAGACCGACGCCATGGCCACGATGCCGAACGAGCTCGGCCCGAGGATCGCGGCGAGCACGAACGACACCAGCGCCGTCACGCCCTGCTGGCCGCCCACCATCAGGAGCGACCACGACAGCGCCCGCCGGTAGCGGACGGTGCCGGAAGCGGCAGTCGGGCTCATCGCCGACCCGATGGCTGATGTGGGAAGCGCATCGGTCGATCCACCATGGCGACCGTTTGCCTGGCCACGGCACGCTCGTCCTGGCGCACCGTGGGTGGCCCTGTCGTGTGCCGCGCGAGGTTACCGGCTGGCATCCCGTGCCCGGCCCCCGAGGACGGCCGAGTCGGGCGGCTCACCCCAGCTCGGGAAGCGGCGACCGATGCGCTTCTCGAGCCGCGCGACGCCCGGAGCGAAGAGCCCCGCCAGCCGCTCGCGCTCCTCGGGCGTGACGACCACCCGCGGCCAGTCGAGGCGATGGAGGGCGGGGAGGGCGCGGAAGGCTCGAGTGGCCACCCGCGGGGCGACGTAGTTGGCGTAGAGGAACGCGCCGCTCGTGCGCTCGTTGCGCTTCTCCCGCCAGCCCGACGGCAGGAAGCCGTCGTCGACGTCGAGGTGGCGGTACACCGTCGCCAGCGTGTCCTCGGGCCGCAGGATGACGTCGTCCTCGAAGCCCAGGATCAGGAACCGCTGGAGGTCGAAGCACTCGAACCACCGTGCCAGGTGGGCCTCGTAGAAGCTCATCCCGATGATGCCGTAGCGGTGGCCCACGTCGAGGATGCGGCTCCACGGCGGCAGGCGCCGCCTGCGGACGTGGTGATAGAAGGCGGACACCGTGCGTTCCACGGGCTCCCTCAGGATCACGACGAGCCGCACGTCGGGCAGGACCGAACGCACGAGCGCCGGGATGTCGCGGTTGACATCGGGGAAGGCCCCGGGGCCGAAGAGCTCCGGGTCGAAGCGTTGCCGTGCCAGCTCCGGGGGCAGCTCGTCGGTCACCCACAGGTAGTTGGGCGTGCACTCCCCGACCGCGCGGCAAGTCCCGGCGGCCTCGAAGTGCGACAGGTACCAGTCGAAGCCCCGGCGGTGGCGCTCGCGCATGTCGAAGAAGTGCAGCTCCTTGGTCTCCGGTGTGTAGACGTCCGGGTGGGCCGCGAGGGCGCCGGCTAGCCAGGTTGTCGCGCTCCTCTGGGCGCCGATGACAAGGAACGTTGGTTGCGTCATGCGGCTCCGGGCTTGTCCTAGAGCGGGGTGACCGTGACGTTGCCGAACTGCACGTCGGTGTGGTGGGAGATGAGACCGACGGAGCCGGTGGCCGGCCCGTCGGACTCGAAGATGGTGAGGGTCCATGCCGAGGGTTCGGGTGAGCCCTGCGCCCAGATCTTCCAGGAGTACTGCACGCCGCCGGAGACGGTCTCGGACCGCGCCTTGAAGATGTACGTCTGGCCGAACTGCAGCTGCCCGTTCTGGCGCGCGGTCGGGCTGCCGTCGTTGCCCCTCAGCTCGAACTTCGGGTGGGACGCCCAGCGGTACCACGCGAAAGCACCCGTCGGGTACCAGTAGCGGAAAGGCTGCTCACGGTTGACCTGAGTATGACCCCGCCAGTTGAGCGCCAGCCCCACGAGGGCGGCGCCGCTGTTGGGGGAGTTGTGCCCGGGCCCGAGGCCGTGGACGGTGACCGGCACCGTCAGCTCGTAGTCGTGCCACGAGATGTCTCCGAGCATCAACAGCCGGTCGTAGCCCAGCTCGAGCGGGCGGACGGTGGCGCCGTCGAGACCCCACTTGCCGTCGACGACCTGCGCTTGCTCCTCGATGCGGGCAGCCGCGGCCCAGTCGGTGCCGTAGGGCAGTGGCGCCGCACCCTGCTGCCGGTGTACGACCACGGTGCGGGTACTCACGTTGCCTGGCGTGTCACGGGCGGTGAGCACGACCTGGTTGGACCCAGGGTCGAGGTCGTCCCAGGGGATGTCGGCGTTGAAGTCGCCTGGGGCCTGCAGGCGGCGGAGGTCAGCACCGATCGTGAGCGAACGGTCGGCGCCGCCGTTGACGGAGTACGACAGGGCGGCCACACCCTGGGGGTCGGACACGTTGCCGAGCAGGTTGTAGAAGAGCTGCGTCTGGCCGTTGCCACCGATCGTCTGTTGGTCGCCGTACCAGACATTGATCGCCGGTCCCGAGCTGGCCGGCGTGGCGAACGTGGCGTCGGGCCTGTTCGTCGTGAGCCGGGCCCCGTCGGTGGAGCTGACCCGGTAGTGGTACGTCGTGCTCGGCGCCAGCCCTGCGATCGTCACCGAGTGGGTGCGGGTCAGGTTCGACGAGCCAAAGGTGCCGTGCGAGTACGCGGTGGTCGTGCCCACGGCGACGCTCGAGGTCGCGGGCTCGTCGGTCGTCCAGGCCACCACGGCCGAGGACGACGAGGGCGTGACCGTGACGCCGGAGATCACGGGTGGTGCCGTGTCGGTGATGAAGGTGGCCGTGACCGCCTTGTCGGCGTCCATGGTGATCTGGGCCGGGTTGTCACCACCTGTGAGGTCGCCGCTCCACCCGGCGAACGCCGCCCCGGGTTGGGGTTCTGCCGTGAGGGTCACGTCGGTCCCCTCGGGGTAGGAGGCCAGATCGGGCGCGCGGGTGATGGCGCCGTCGCCGGTGACCGACGTGTCCAGGGTGTGGGTGACGCTGGAAGGCGGCGTGTCCTCGGGAACGATGGGCGCCGACGCCTCGAACACGTAGTCGACCAACACGGTGTTGGCGGGCTCCGGGTTGCCGGAGTTGGCCGCGAGGGGGCCGACGGCGGTGACGCCGAGGGTGTGCGTGAACGAGCCCTTCGTCAGCCAGTTGGCTCCGTCGGTCGACGTCCGGACGGTCCAGTCGTCGCCGGCGCGCTGGACCCGCAGCCAGAGGCTGGTGGCGCCCGCCTGGACGACGTCGAAGCGCTTGGTCGAGACGCCCGCCGCCGTCGTGGCGGCGTACGCTCGGATGCTCGAGCCGTTGTGGTGGAAGCTGAAGCGGATCCAGTTGTCTGCGTCCTGCTCGACCAGCAGTCCCTGCGTCTGGTACTTCAGGGCCGGCACCGAGTCGAACTTGAGCTCGGCGGTGAAGTCGGTATCGGCCGCCGGTCGCGTCGCACGCAGCGCGCGGTTGGTGTTCCAGAGATCGTGGTCGACGCCGCCCGGGACCGCGAGCTCGAGCCGGGCGTCGGCGGTGCCGGCGCCTGAGAGGCTCACTGTCCCGTCGCCGACGTGATCGACGACGGTCCATGGCTCGCCCAGGGCGGTGCGATTGAAGTCGTCGGAGGCAAAGGCCGTCACCTGCGCGGCGGCGTCGCTGCCTGCGCCAGTGGCCCCGTTGCCGTTCGCGGAGCCGACCCAGAAGGCCGACGCGCCGAGCACCGTCGCCAGCCCCGCGCTCAGCCATGTCATGCGTCGCCTGGCCCTGCCCTGGATGCGGCTCATCGCCCCTCCGTCCCTACCGCTGGCCCGCACCGACGCTCTCGGCGGGCCTGCTCCCAGCGTTGTCCCTCATGATGACCGGTGGAGGCGCCGCGCCGGCGTGACCATCGATCCGGTCTGGGCGCCGGCGCCGCACCGTCGCCTTGAACTGGCCGCCCCGGGCGCGCGCGCGACGGAGCGTCCACGTCGACAGGAACGCCGCCGCGGCTCGTGCCCGGACCGACGCGGGCATGTCGGAGCGCCCGATGGAGCGCAGCGACTCGGCCACCATCCGGGTGCGCGGCGCCACCGGCCAACCGCGCTCAGGATCGAACCAGCGGGCGACCTGCAACATGGTCACGTTGCCCTGGCGGGAGGACGTCTCGTGGATGCGCCGCAGGAAGAGCCTCTCGGGCACCTCGTGCCACTGCCCCAGCAAGGCGAGCTCCACCAGCAACGGGATGTCGGACGACACGAACGGCTGGACCAGGCTGGTGCGCAGCAGCACGTCCCGCCGAATGACGCCGAAGCACGGGTTGCACAGCGTGAAGCTCCGAGCGAAGTGCCGCACGCGCGCCACCGGATCTGGCGAGCCCAGGTGAAGGTTGTCCTCGTGATGCCGGACGAGCCCGCCGGCGC
>JBOGHG010000017.1:0-32054 GCA_050744525.1 Acidimicrobiales bacterium
CCTCGATGCGGTCCTCGGGCGGTTGGACGCTGCTGGCCACCGCGCGCGCCAGCACCGCCGCCAGGCGGGCGTCGCCCTTGAGCCGGGCGGCGTCGTCACCGTCCCGGCCGCGCCGGCGGTACGCGGTGCCGGCGAGGAGCCGTTCGAGCGTGGTCTGCCGTACGGCCCTCTCCCCGAGCGACGGCAGCACCTGCGCGATGTAGCGCAGGAAGATGGGGTTGGGCCCGACCACGAGCACGCCGGCGGCATCGAGCTCGCGGCGGTGCTCGTAGAGCAGGAAGGCGGCACGTGGCGGCGACCCACGTACCAGCGGGCTCCGTCGTCGCCGTCGAGGCGACCGAAGCTCAACCCCGGCACGTCGAGGGCGAGGTCCCCGAGCCGATGCGCCAGGTGCTGCTGCGCGACCGCGGAGTCCACGGCCTGGGCGGCGCCCTCGGCGATCGAGGCGGCCCGCTCCGTCCGCACCCGCATGGCGGCGAGGCAGCGGTAGGCCTCGTCCAGGTACGCCTGCTCGGCGTCGACGTCGGGATGGGGCACGGTCCGGACCTCTGCGCAACCGGGGGCGAAGCAGCGTAGTGCTGGCGTCGATGCCGGGTCCGGGATTTCGTCGGCGCGGTAGGGTCCGCCCCGGAGGTCCACGACGTGCGCATCACGGCCAAGGTCGATTACGCCGTGCGAGCCGCTGCAGAGCTGGCGGCGGCACCCCCGGGACCGGTCAAGGGCGACGTGATCGCGCAGCGCCAAGGCGTCCCGGCCAAGTTCCTGGAGAACATCCTGGCCGACCTCCGACGCGCGGGCCTGGTCGCCAGCCAGCGGGGCGCCGACGGTGGCTACTGGCTGGCCGCCGACGCCACCGCCATCTCGGTGGCCGACATCATCCGGGCCGTCGAGGGACCGCTGGCCGACGTCCACGGCACGCCCCCCGAACGGGTCGGCTACCGGGGACCTGCGGCGGGCCTGCAGGCGGTGTGGGTCGCGACGCGGGCTGCGCTGCGTACGGTTCTGGAAGAGGTCACGCTGGACGACGTTGTCGCCGGGCGCCTACCCGCCCCGGTCGACGAGCTGCTGCGCGAGCCGGATGCGTGGCTGCGACGCTGATGTCGCCATGAACCGCTCGCGCTAGCGTTGACTGCCTATGTCCCGCCGGATCGACATCGAGCTCACCAGCTCCCGGGATGACGGTTCCTGGACGTGGCGCGCAGCGGGTGCCCGCGAGCCCCGGGGCACGCTGGACAGCGCCCTGGTCCCGGGGGGAGCCCAGGTGGGCGACGTGCTGCGGGCCGAGATCGACGGCTATCTGGATCGGATGAGCGTCGTGGCGGTCCTCCCGCCCCGAGCCCCACGGCGCGAGCCGGAGCGGCTGGAGCTGCACGGCGCCGGCAGCGATCGACCGCTGGTCACCAGCACGCTGGTGCAGGAGCGCAGCGACGAGCGCCGCTCCCAGGGTCGTCGCGGCGACCGGCGGCAGCGGGGCGACCGGAATGGACGTGGCGGCGAGCGCGGCGAGCGCGGCGAACGTGGCGAGGGCACCGGACGGCGGGACGGCGGCGAGCGCGAGCGCGGACGTTCGGCGCGCGACGGCCGACGCCCGGCCCGTGCCCGTCGGGAGACAAGCCACGAGCGGCCCGAGCGGCCGGCTCCCCCGCCCGTCGAGCCCAAGCCGAAGCCGAAGCGTCTGCGGGCCGGGAAGGCCCATCGCAGCGCCCTGCTCGAGGCCGTCGCGCCCGAGCAGCGGCCGATCGCCGAGCAGCTCCTGCAGGGGGGCATCCCGTCGGTGCGCCAGGCGATCGAGAAGCAGAACGAGGGCCTGCGCGCCGAGGGCAAGCCCGAGGTCAGGGCCGATCGGTTGCTGCGTGTCGCCGAGGAGCTGCGTCATCGGGCCGCAGCGGCCGTCTGGCGCGATCGCGCCGAGGCCGCCGTCGCCGCCGTCGACGAGCTCGACCTCCGCGACCTGCGTTCGGTCGTCAATGCGGCCGGCGATGCCGGCCGTGACGAGGAGGCCCGGGCGCTCGCCGCCCAGCTGCGGGAGGCGCTGGCCAACCGGGTCGAGAAGGAGCACGCCGCGTGGCTGGCCGACCTGGCCGACACCCTCCGGAGCGGACGCGTGGTGCGGGCACTCCGGCTGAGCTCGCGCCCACCCAAGGCGGGGGCACCCATCCCTGGCAGCCTGGCCAACCAGCTCGTCGAGGGTGCGGGCGCGGCGCTCACGGCGGAGACCGGCCAGGAGCGCTGGGCCACCGTGCTCGACGCCCTGGCGTTCTCGCCCATCCGCAGGCGGGTGGTTCCTCAGTCGTTGCCGACGAAGCTGTCTCCGGAGCTCCGCGCCACCGTGGCCCGCCTGGGCACGCGGCTTCCCGAGATCGCCCACATATTCGCCATCGAGCCGGAGGAATCGGCCGGGCGAAGCCCACGCGGCCCGGCGCGCCGCGGCACCGGCCGTGGCAGGAAGGCGCGCACCGAGCCGCAGGCGGCCGCCGATGCGGACGGATCTGCTGCCGGGGACGCCTCGGGTGGCGAGCCCGACCCGGCGAGCACGCCCCAGGAGGCCGCCGCCGAGTAGTCCGGGGGGATCAGTATCGCCCGCAACCCGCCGCGATCAGTGCTGGCGAGGCACGATCACGGATTCGATGCCGCCGCGGCCACGGTAGCGACCGGTCCCGATGTCCTCGTCCCAGCGGGCACCGCACGCGTCACAGGTGCACGAGTCGACGTGCAACGAGCCGATGTAGAGCCGTTCGACCTGGTAGGCGTGGCAGAAGGGGCACTGGAGGTGTCCGCAGTCGTCGTCGTCCATCCGGTCGTTGCCTGTCCCCCTGTCGGCCCTGGTCTGTCCCATGACCACCCGCATCCTTCGGTTCGACCACCTCACCATACCGAAGGTTTCGCCGAATTTCGGCCTCCGCCACCTCACGCAACGTGAGACGCCGCGCTTCATTGCAGTCACAGTGCGATGACTAGGGTGAACGGCATGAGCGAGCGAGCCCCGAGCGGACCAACCGAAGGCCAGGAGCAGCGAGCCACGCCCGTCGAGCTCGAGCATCGCGGGCCGTGCGCCGTCATCAGGATCAACAGGCCCGAGGCCCGCAACGCCGTCAACGGTGCGGTGGCGCAGGGCATCGAAGGCGCAATCGACGAGGTCGAGTCCGACGACGGGGTTTGGGTCGGGATCCTCACGGGCGAACCGCCGGTGTTCTCCGCCGGGGCCGACCTCAAGGAGATCAACGCCGGGAATGCAGCCGCCTTGCAGACCGAACGGGGCGGCTTCGCCGGGGTCGTGCAGCGCGAGCGGACAAAGCCACTCATCGCCGCCGTGGACGGCCCCGCCCTGGCGGGCGGTACCGAGATCGTCCTGGCGTGCGACCTGGTGGTGGCGTCGACCAGCGCCACCTTCGGCATCCCCGAGGTCAAGCGGTCGCTCGTCGCCGGCGCCGGCGGTCTGTTCCGGCTGGGCCGCAAGCTCCCCTTCAACATCGCCATGGAGCTGGCGCTCACGGGCGATCCCATCACCGCCGAGCAGGCCCACCACCACGGCCTCGTCAACCGGCTGGTCGAACCGGGGCAGGCGCTCGATGCCGCGCTGGCCCTGGCAGAACAGATCTGCGCCAACGCGCCCCTGGCCGTCCGCGCCAGCCGCAAGGTGGTGGTGGATGCGACGCAGGCGCCCGACGAGGTGGGCTGGAAGATGTCCATGGACGGCATGGCCGAGGCCGTCAGGAGCGAGGACTTCCGCGAGGGCCTGACTGCGTTCATCGAAAAGCGGCCGCCCCAGTGGAAGGGCCGCTAGTGGGGTGGCAGCACCCCGTGCCTCGCGAGGAAGTCGCCGAGGCCATCGACCAGCGGCCACGTTGGCACCTCTTCGAGCGGCACCCAGGCGACCTCGTCGGCGTCGTCAGTGGCGATGGCACGCTCGGGCGCGTCGAGCACCGAGACCCAGAAGTCGAGGATCACGTAGTGGTACCCGTCGCCGATCCTCTCCACCCAGCCAACGAAATCGCCACTGCTCGCCCGCAGCCCGGTTTCCTCGCGTAGCTCACGGATCACCGCCGCGGTCACCGTCTCCCCGGGCTCGACCCGCCCGCCCGGCAGCGACCACAGACCTGACCCGGGACCGACCGCCCGCCGCACCAGGAGCAGCCGGGCGTCGACGACCGCGACCGCACCCGCGCAGACCTCGGGTCGCGGGGAGGACCCGCCCATCACGAGAGCGGTCGATGCACCACGATCGCCCGCGCAACCAGTCCGAACGACTCGAAGAAGTTCTTGGTCTCGCGGTCGCCCGGCAGCGCCAGGCTGTCGACCCCGAAGCAGCCCCGGGCGCGGCACCAGTCGATGAGGTGGCTCATGAGCGTCTCGCCCACACCGACCGCGCGTGCGCCCCGGTCGACGTAGATGTCGTCGATCACACCCAACAGCCCGCCATCGAGCAGCTTCTCGACCCCTACCACGCCGTAGCCGACCACCACCCCGTCGAGGGTCCCGACCGCCACCTCGTGGTCGGGCGACTCCAGGGCGGAGCGCAGCGCGGCCTCGCGAGGCGCCGGCCGTCCCTCCCGGCGCGCCCACAGTGCCCCACCCTTCTGGCCGAGCTTCTCCTCGGTGGCGGCGCCGGCCAGCGCCACCACGTGGGGGATGTCCGCCCCGACGGCGGTGCGGGCTGCCTCCTCCGGTGGGGTGCCCGCGGGACGCTCCGGCGCGGCCGTCATGGTTGCAGTTGGGCGATCTTGTTGAGGATCGTCTTGCGGCCCCGGTGTGCCACCTCGTACGCCCGGACGGCCTCGAGCTCGTCGAGGGTCAGGCCGGGCAGCCTGGTGACGACCTGCGAGGCCGACAGGCTGTCGTAGTCGATGATGGCGAGGTCGGTGACGGCGAGGCCGGCGACGTCGGGCCCGGGCGCCGCCGATTCGGGGACGGCGGCCGGAGACCGGTCCGACCGGGTGGCGGCGCGCTCGCGAGAACGCGTTTCGGTGCCGTCGGTGCTGCGGTCCTGGTCGTCATCGGGCAGCACGCCGAGCGCTCGTAGCAGCGCGGTGGTCTGCTCCTCGACCCCCGCCAGGCGGCGGCGCACCTCGGCCTCGCCCTGGCGGACCGCGAACTGGCCGAAGAGCCGGGCGTTGCGCGTGTAGACGCGGCCCTGCTCCGCCAGCTTGGGCAGCAGCGTGGGGGCCTCGAAGAACAGCCCGATGGGCGCGTAGACGAGCAGGTCGGCGAGCTGGTCGGCGAGCTGGTCGGCCGGCGTCCTGTCATCGTTCTCGGTCACGAAACGATCCTCTCAGGCGGGAAACCCGCCTACCAGCCCGGTCCGAATCACACACAGTCGGCGCAGAGCATCAGGTCGGCATCGGCGAGCTGGCTGGGGTGCTTGACCAGGAAGCAGGACTGGCAGACGAACTCGCCGGGTCGCTTGGGCTGGATGCGCCCCGTCCCATCGCCCCGCTCGTCGGTATCCGGCTGCTCCTCGTCGTCTTCCTCCTCGCCGTCGTCGGGTTGCGCGGCGATGCGGTCCTTGAGGATCGTGTCGAGGTCGGCCTCGACATCGTCGGGATCGTCCTCTTCGTCCTCTTCGTCCTCTTCGTCGTCGTCGGAGCGGCGCGTCTTGGTGGCGGTCGCCTTCGACTTGGGCGCGGGCGCTGGCTCGGCCTCGGCCTCCTCGTCCTCGTCGGCGAGCTCCTCGAACTCCTCGTCGTCGTCGTCCTCGTCGACGACGAGGGCCTCGTCGAGATCTTCGGGTTCGGCCGCGAACTCTTCTTCTTCTTCTTCTTCTTCTTCTTTTTCGTCGAGGTCTTCGGCGCCCAATTCTTCGTCTCGAGTGTCTTCGTCAGCCATCGGGTCCCTTCACCATGCGGCCAGCGCGGCCGGATCATAGGCACGCCGCTCAACACGGCGAGCGTCGGCGATATGCCCGGCTGCTGGGGGATGCCGCCCGGAGCCAGTCGGCCTGTTCGCAGGGTCCGCGCGGCGGGTCAGGGTATCGACCGGTGGCACCACCCGTTAGTGACAGTCGTCACACCGATGCGTGGCGGCGAACCGGGGCCAATCGGGCTAGTGGGAGGCGCGCCGCTGCTCGGCGCGGCGCTCGGAGGCCAGGCGCTCCAGGTCGGGCTCCGGGGAGTGGTCGGCGAACCGCATCGCCTCGGCCACGGCCCGATGGCCCGCCTGCTCGGCGATCAGCCGGTGCATCTCCTGGGCGACGACGCGGTACGCAGGGTGTCCCTGTGGCATGGTACGGAGTTCGATGAGGTGCATGGCCTCGCGGGCGTTCATCTCCATGACGAAGCGGATCCGGTACGCCAGCGACACGGCGTAGGGAGCCTGCAGGGGGAACCGGTCGGCCAGCGCGTCGTGCAGCGCCGCCGAGCGTTCCATCGCCTCGTCGAACGCGGCGCCGAGGCCGGCGAGGTCGACGGCCTCTGGCCGGGTGTAGCCGTGGCGGGGCGACAGCGGTTGCCAGTCGATCGTGAGCAGGCGGTGGCGTTGGAGGTCGCGAAAGGCGCCGTAGTCGGCCAGGACGTCGAACCGGTAGGTGGGCCGCTCGAAGGCCCGACCGGGCCGATGGCGCCGGTTGCCGCGATCGCCCACGTAGGCGCGCACCACCGCCAGTCGTTCGTCGACCGACATGGCCCGCACCCGGGCCTCGATGTCGACCTCGGCGAGCCGGGTGTAGGGGTAGAGCATCGAGGCGACGAGCTTGACCTCGGCATCGGGGTCGAAGTCGACCAGGCGTACGCTCGGCGGCTCGTCGCCGTCGCGGTCGTCGGTGAAAAGCCGCGCCGCCAGCTCCTCCATGTGCATGCGGGTGCCGGCCAGGTACGTGCTGGCGGCCACGCCGCGGTCCGTGAGGTCCACGCGCTTGAGGAAGCTGGGGATGACCTTGCGCAGCTCCGTCAGCATGAGATCGGCGTAGCTGCGGGCCTCGGGAAGGGGGTGGGCACGCATGCGCAGCAGCAGGGACTCGTACGCCTGGCCGGTGCCGTAGATGCCGACGTTGGACAGGGAGGCGGCCGGCAGCACGCCGCGCACCGCGTCGAGAGCCTTGGCCTTGAGTGCCTGCCGATAGATGAAGTCGCTGTCGCCCGGGTCCTTGGGGAAGCGGTCGCGGAAGAAGTCCACCATGGTCGACGCCAGCTCGCCGTAGGTGTCGAAGAGGCGGTCGAGGTCGCCGACGTAGCGCAGCCCCAGGTGGCTACCGAGCACGGCCGGGTCGCGGTGGTAGCGGTACCGGCCCCCGATGCGGGCGTCGTAGGCGATGTAGCGGGTCGACTGCTCGAGGTACGCCATCAGGCGGCCGCGCTCGAGGACCTTGGTGAGGAGGTTGGAGGCCTGCTCGCACGCCAGGTGGACGCCCCCGAGCTGGGCAACGGAGTCGTCGCCGTACTCGAGGAACACCCGGTCGTACAGCTCCTCGGCCCGCTGCAGCCCCACGGTGGCGTCGACCGACGCGTCGCCGGCGATGTCGAGGTCGCCGACGAACTCGTCGAGGAACAGCCGGCGCAGGCTCTTGGGCGAACGGGAGTAGCGTGCGAACAGCGCCCCCTTCACGACCTCCGGCAGGTTGACGAGGGCAAACACCGGTCCGTCGAGGTTGGTGAAGTACCGCCGCAGGACGTCGGCCTCGGCGGGGGTGAAGTCCTCGCTGACGTAGACGGTCATAAGAGGCCGAGCGGGTAGGCCCGCAGGTGGGCAGAGAACCGTACGGAATTTGCAGCGTTGGCCCAGGCCACACAGCTCGGCCTCCGGCAGCGCTGACCACGGTGCGGCAAGACGACGTTCCCATCCGCGACGGTCATAGGGGACGCCGATCGTACGGCGGGCGACCTTCGCCGCCGCGGATGCCGGCGACCGCCCTGACCGCGCGCCGGAGCCGCGGGTGATCGGGGTCGGTCACCCGGCCCGGCCCGCCGTCCGACGGGTGCCGACCGCCGCCTCCCATTCGGTGCGGGCCCGGCCGACGAGTCCGGCGTCGAGCCACAGGTCGGCCACCGTGAACGCCAGCGCCTTGGCCCCGTCGATCACCGCCCGGTCGCCTTCGGGGCCCCCGGCGAAGACGGCGAACTCCGGGGTGTGGATTGACACCCCCGGCGGCGCCACCTGGATCATCGGGTGGATGGACGGCAGCTCGTAGCTGACGTTGCCCATGTCGGTGCTGCCCACGACCCGGCCCTTGGGGGAGGGCGGCCTGACGGTGCGGCCCAACGCCTCGGCGTTGGCGCGGTAGCGCTCGCCGATGGCCTGGTTGTCGAGCATGTCGGCGTAGATGACGTCGCTCCATTCGACGTCCATGTCGCAGCCGGCGGCGTCGGCTCCCGCCTGCAGGCAGGCGAGGAAGCGCGCCTTCAACCGCTCCAACCCCGCCAGCCTCGGTGACCGCACCATCCACTGGCTGCCGGCGGACGCGGGCACGATGTTGGGCTTGTCGCCGCCGTGGCTGATGATTCCGTGGACCCGCTCGCCCGGCCCGATGTGCTGGCGCAGCGCGGCCACGTTGACGTAGCCGAGCACGGCAGCGTCGAGCGCGTTGCGGCCTCGGTGCGGGTACGCCGCGGCATGCGCGGCCACGCCCGTGTAGCTGATCGCCACCTCGTGGACGGCGATCACGTCCATCGCCAGCAGGTCGGCGTCGGCAGGGTGGACCATGAGCGCAGCGTCGACGCCGGCAAAGCCACCGGCGTCGATCAGGCGCAGCTTGCCGCCGCCGCCCTCCTCGGCGGGCGTGCCCATCACGACGATCCGACCGCCGAGCTCGTCTGCCAGCGCCGCCGCCGCCAGGCCGGCCCCCAGCCCGGCGGCGGCGATGACGTTGTGGCCGCACGCGTGACCGATGGCGGGCAGCGCGTCGTACTCGCACAGGACGGCGACCGTCGGGCCGTCGGAGCCGGCCCGGGCCTCGAACGCGGTAGCGATCCCCCGGGCAGAACGTGTGACGCCGAGCCCCTCGTCCTCCAGCACCCGGGTCAGCAGGTCGTGGGCGAAGCGCTCCTCGTAGCCCAGCTCGGGCCGGGCGTGGATCTGGCGGGACAGGTCGACCAGGACCTCGCGCCGTCGGTCGACCTCGCCGGCGAGGCGGGCCTTGGCGTCGGACAGGTCGGTGGCGGGGCCGTCCATCGGCGCCACGCTAGTGAGCGACCCGAGGTCATCGCCCGGTCATCGACTCTGGTGGCGGCCCCGGCGACGGTCGTTCACACCACGCAGATCAGCGCGTCGGGCTCGATGCGGACCGACAGGTTGGTGGCCGCGCCGATCCGTTCGCCGTCGAGCCACACCCCGGTGGGATGGTCGAACTCGATCTGGAACGCCGGGCGTCGGGACTGGTCGATGGCCGGATGCGGGACGTGGCCGCCGACGGGCAGCCGGCGCCGCGCCCTGATGCGGTCCGTGAGGCTCATCCCCGCCGCCACGACCACCATGTCGAGGAGGCCATCGTTGGGATGTGCCCGCGGGGCCACGTCCCAGTCGCCCAGGAACTCGGCGTTCATGGCCGCCAGGAGGGGCCCCTGCCACCACGACCGGCGGGCCACCAGGTGGGCCACGAACCAGTGCAGCCGCCCGTCCAAGAGCACCGCCCCCAGGTCGACCGGCAGCAGCATGGCGTCGCGCGAGCGGAGCCGGGCCACGTCGCCGCGGCCGCCGAGCGTGCGGCACAGGTCGCCGCCCGCCAGTCCCAGCGGCGGGGGCCGTTCTCCCGACCGCCGCGCCCGCTCGACGATCCGGCGCGCCTCGGCGTCGCCGTGCACGACCACCCCGCCGTCGGCCAGCGCCCCCGGCTCCCCCCAGGCTTCGCCCTTCCGGACCGTCAAGGGGCATCCACCGGGTGCGCTGCCGGCGCCCCGATCACCTCGTCGAGCGTCGACGAGATCGACACCACGCCCCGGTGCAGCGCCTCGGCGGCCTGGCGGGCGGCGCGGGCGGTGCCGGGGTTGGGAGCGACCTCGCCGATCTGACGCACGAGATCGATGAGCGTCTTGATGTTGCGGACGAAGTCGCCGCCGGACACGTCCTCGTCGCCGAGCACCTCGCCCAGGGGCTCACCGGCGGCCCAGGCGTGGGCCAACGCCAGGAAGCCCGGGTCGGGCGGACGGGTGGCCAGGAGGCCGGCGGCCTCCTCGTCGGCGCGCAGCTCGTCCGCCAGCCGCTCGAGCTCGCCCCAGCGGTCCCGCACCAGGCGGGACGGGAACCACGGGGGCGGGGAGGGTCCGGGTCCCCGGTGCTCGTACGTGAAGCACGACACCGATCCCGCCAGGGCCGCCGGGTCCAGGCCGTCGAGCAGGCCGCTGGCCATGGCCTCGGCAACCAGCAGGTCGCTCTCGTGGTAGGTGCGGGCCAGCACCTCACCGCGTGGGGTGAGCGCCCAGCCGTCGAGGTAGCCCCACGCCTCGAGCAGCCGGAGCACCCGGTCGAAGCGGCGGGCCAGCGACTCGCTGCGCGAGCGGACCTCGCGCCGCATGTCCGACAGCTCGCGCCGCGCCCGGTCCAACTGGCCGAGCGCCCGCAGGTGCCGATCGCGGTCCGGGCAGTCGTGCACCGGGTGGTCGGCCAGCGGTGCCGGCACGGCGGCGCGCTCGGACGACGCCGCTGACGGAACATCGGACCGGGTGGGCTTCGGGGTCAACCGCGCCCGGCGCACCTCGTCGGCGAGCTTGTGCTGGAAGGCCCGGTTGTTGGGGGCGTAGGGCGCGGGCATCTCCACGCGGCCGAGGCGCACGGGCGGCTCGGCGACGTCGTCGGCGCCCAGGGTCAGGCGATCGCCGTCGGCATCGATGCCGCGCACCTTCACCGCACCGCCCTTGCGGTAGGCCACCGACAGCACCGCCAGCCGCCGGCCGGCCACCTCGACGACGTCGCCGGGCATGAGCCGCGACAGGGCGTATTCGACCGCACCGAGCGTGGGGGGTGGCCGCGCCTCCCGGGTTTCGCCGTGCGCCTGACGCAGTTGCTGGTACTCCTCGACGTCGCCCCGGTCGCAACCGGCCTCGCCCTCGAGGCGGGCGATGCGCTCCTGCTGGCGCTCTATCCGGGTCTCGAAGCGCACCACGGCGCGGTCGGCCTGGAACTGGGCGAACGACAGGTTGAGCAGGTGGTGGGCATCGGCGGGCTCGTAGCGCCGCACCAGGTTGGCGGCCATGTTGTACGTCGGCCGGAAGGCCGAGCGCAGGCCGTACGTCCGGCTCGACGCCAGCGACGCCACCTGGTCGAACGGCACGAACGGCGACCACAGCACGATGGCGTAGCCGAGGTCGTCGATGCCCCGCCGCCCGGCCCTGCCGGTGAGCTGCGTGTACTCGCCGGGGGTGAGGAACGCCCGGGCCTCGCCGGTGAACTTGGTCAGCCGCTCGATCACCACCGTGCGGGCCGGCATGTTGACCCCGAGCGCCAGGGTCTCGGTGGCGAACACGGCCTTGACCAACCCCTCCACGAAGCACGCCTCCACCGCCTCCTTGAACGGCGGGACCATGCCGGCGTGGTGGGCCGCCAGCCCCATCTCCAGCGCCGCCTCCCAGCGGTCGTAGCCCAACACATCGAGGTCGTCGTCGGTGAGCGCCGCCGTCCGCTCCTCGACGATCGCCCGGATGCGAGCCCGCTCGTCGGGCGTGGTCAGCCGCAGCCCGGCGTCGAGGCAGGCGGTGACGGCTTCCTCGCAACCCATGCGGCTGAAGATGAAGTAGAGCGCCGGCAGCATCTCGCGCTCGGCGAGCATCTCGATGACCTCGGGCCGCCGGGGGGTGAAGAAGCGCCGCCGGGGACGCCGCGCCGGCGTCCGGCGGGATCCGCGCCCGTGCAGGGTGTCGTTGTCCAGCCGCTCGGCCTCGGTGTTGGGCCGCCCATCGATCAGGGTCGGCAACAGGTGGGGACGCTCGCTCTGGCGGTCACCGACGAGGTACAGGTTGCGCAGCTCCACCGGCCGCTGCTCCTCGAGCACCAGCGTGGTCGGCCCCCGCACCGTTTCCAGCCACTCGGCGACCTCCTCGGCGTTGGAGACCGTGGCCGACAGGCAGACGAGCCGCACCTCGGCCGGCAGGTGGATGATGACCTCCTCCCAGACCGGGCCCCGGTAGGCGTCCTGCAGGTAGTGGACCTCGTCGAGCACCACGAACTGCAGGCCCTTCAGCGTCGTCGAGCCGGCGTAGATCATGTTGCGCAGCACCTCGGTGGTCATGACCACCACCGGGGCATCTCCGTTGATGCTGTTGTCCCCCGTCAGCAGGCCGACGTTGTCGGCGCCGTGCCGCCGGGCCAGGTCGGCGAACTTCTGGTTGGACAGCGCCTTGATCGGCGTGGTGTAGAAGGCCTTGCGCCCCTCGGTCAGGGCACGGGCGACGGCGTGCTCGGCCACGACCGTCTTGCCCGAGCCGGTGGGCGCGGCGACGAGCACGGACCGGTCCTCGTCGAGCGCGGCGATGGCCCGGAGCTGGAAGGGGTCGAGCTCGAACGGGTACGTGACGGCGCCGGCCCCGTCTGCCCCGACGTTCGACGCGGGGGGCACGACGGTCACGCGGCTTCCCGCAACGCCTGCCGTTTGCCGATGAAGCTGCCGACCAGGATCGCGATCTCGTAGAAGATGACCATCGGTACCGACAGCATGAGCATGCTGATGGGGTCCCCGGAGGGCGTGATCACCGCCACCAGGACGCAGATGCCCACGATGGCGAACCGCCGGCCCCGCCGCAGCGTGTCGGTCTCCACGATGCCGGCCATCTGGAAGAAGATGAGCACGATCGGGAACTCGAAGCCGACGCCGAACGCAAGCATCATGTACGTGACCAGCCGGAAGTACTTGCCCGCGGTGTAGCCGGTGACGAAGCCCTCACCGCCGATCTCGATCAGGAAGTCGAAGGCGCGGGGCAGCGTGAAGTAGGCGAGCGTGGCGCCGAGGACGAACAGCAGGAGTGCGCAGACCACGAACGGGATCGCGTAGCGCTTCTCGTTGGCGTAGAGGCCGGGGCTGACGAATCGCCAGATCTGCCAGAGCAGCACCGGCATGGCGAACGCGATCCCGGCGTAGACGGACGTCCGCATCCGAATGCTGAAGCCCTCGAGCGGATCGGTTGCCAGGAGCCTGCCGCCGGTGAGGGTCGGGTGGTTGTCGGCGATGTCCTTGTAGGGCTGGATGAGGATGTCGAAGATCTGCTCGTAGAGGATGAAGCCCGCCAGCATCCCGAGAGCCACTGCGACGACGCAGACGATGACGCGGGTACGCAGCTCGGTGAGGTGCTCGACCAGCGTCATGCCCTGCTCGGGCGACGCCTTATCCGCGGTGCTCATCGCTGATGGTTCGCCGGCGCCCCATCGGATGTCGGCTGGTCGCCGGGGCCCACGATGGCATCGAGCGCGTCTGCGACCACGGGCGCCACGCTGGTACCGGCAGCGGCGCCGTCGTCGAGCTCCGCCTCGAATGCGTCCCCCGGCGACGCAGCCTGCTCGTCGTCGGCACCGTCGTCCTCGGTGTCGTCGTCGATGTCCGGGTCCGCCTCGGCCACGGCGGCGGCCAGGGGAACCGCCTCCCGGCGGCGGGGGGAGCTGGCCTCGTCGGCGACATCGCTGTCCTCGAAGGCATCGCGCAGCTCCTGCTGGAACCCCGACGAGATGCGGCGCACCTCCCGCACCGCGCGTCCGAACGTCCGCATGGCGTCCGGCAGGCGTTGGGGCCCGAGCACGATCAACGCGATGAGCACGATGACCAGCAGCTCGCCGCCGCCGATGTTGAACATGTGGCGAGTGTAGAGGCCTACCCGTGGTCACCTGGTGTCGTCAACCGGTGCCAACGGGTGCCGCCGCGAAAGCTCTGCGGCCCGCTCACCGGTCTCCTGTAGCCCCGTTCGCACCGCCGCCAGGCGGGGCCGCAGCTCCCGTAGCCGGCGAATCTCGACCGCCAGGCCTACGCTGGCATCCTCCAACGCTCGGGCCCGTGCCGCCACCAGCCCGGTGGCGAGAGCCGCCGCCACCACGGGGACGGTCCAGAGCAGGCTCACCGGTCCCGAACCTAGTCCCGGTGCGGAATACGGGCCTAGTGGCGGCCTAGTGGAGGTCGTGCAGCACGAACGCGTCGACCGGCTGCTCGCGGCCCTTCACGGGGACCGTCCCCAGGGCGCTGATGCTGGCTGCGTCCCCGATCTGCTGGCGGGTGAGGGTGCCGATCACGACCTGGCCGGGTTCCGCGAGCGTCTCGAGCCGAGCGGCGACGTTGGTGGTGTCGCCGACGGCCGTGAAGTTGCGCATCTCGGCGCTGCCGACGTTCCCGATCAGCGCCGGCCCGGTGTTGATGCCCACCCGGAAGCGCGGCCAGCCGGTGCGGCCGGCCGCGACCTCGTCGATCGCCCGGTGGAGCCGCAGCCCGGCCGCACCCGCCCGGCGCGCGTGGTCGGCCTGTCGGACGGGCGCGTTGAAGATCGCCATCACCGCGTCGCCGACGAACTGGGTGACCGTGCCACCCCGATCGAGGATGACGGGGACGACGGCGCCGTAGTAGGCGTTGAGCATCGCCACCACCTCGGCCGGCTGGGTGCGTTCGGAGAACGGCGTGAAGCCGCGTAGGTCCGCCATCAGGACCGACACCTCGGCGATCGTCCCGCCCAGGCCAGCCTGGTCGGGATCCGCGATCAGCGCGGTGGCCACCGACGGCGACATGTACGAGCGGAACAGGCCCTCCATCTGGTGGTAGATCCGGGCGTTCTCGAGCGCGATCGAGAGCTGGCTGGCGAACGACTGCAGCAGGGCCTTGTCGGCGTCGCCGAACCCGACATCCCCACCCTTCCGCACCTCGAGGACGCCTGCGGCGCGGCCCTTCACCTGCAGCGGCAGCACGAGGACTCGGCCGTCCGGTGACGCCACCGGGGCGAGCGAGGCCACCGCCGCGCCCCGCTGACGGTCGTCCGCGGTGCCGTGCCCGTCGACGAGGGTCAGCCTCCCGCCGCGCACGAGGCCCAGCGCCAGGTCCTGGCCCCGGAACGCGGCGCGGCCCACGGCGAGCGCCCGGGCCACGAGCGCGCCCTCGGACTGGATGACGCTCGCCTCCCGGCCGACGGCGACGAGGCCCCCGAGCCGGCGGGCCTGTTCCCGCTCGGCGCCGAGCGCCTCGGCGGCGCGCTCGAGCACGGCCACCTGCTGCTCGGTGAGGTCGAATCGGTCGGCCAACAGGGCGGCGGCGCGCCCCAGGTCCGCCGACGTGCCGGTCTCTCGTTCGGACTCCATCGCCGCGACGAGCTCCTCGAGCGCCGCCCGGTGGTCCCGGCGGATGCTGTCCACCGTCTGCTCCAGCGTGATGCTGTCGAACAGGCCGCGTGCCGACCCCTCGCGCTGGAACTGGACGTAGGCGCTGTAGGCCACGAAACCGAAGGCGGCACCCATGAGCAGGTGCCACTCCCACCAGGATGCCTGCCAGTTGCGGCCGTACGCGATGGCGAACATGGCCAGGGCCAGCAGCGCGAAGGCGGTCACCAGGCTCAACAGCACGACGGCCGGTCGGCGGCGGTGCACCCCGAGATACCGGTACGCGGCCAGGCCGTACAGCGCGGTTCCCCCGAACGCCAGGCCGACCAGGGGACCGCGCGCCTCCTCGGGCGGCAACGGACCGTCCAGGGGCTGCCACCCGGCGACGGAGACGACGGCCCAGACCGCCATCGCCGCAAGGAGGGCCGCGGTGAGCGCCCAGCGCAGCCGGATCAGGCGGGCGGCCGCCGTCGGCGACCAGTCGATCCCCGATGCCAGCGCCAGCAGGCCGCCCACGAACAGGCCGACGGGGGTGGCGAGCACGAAGCCGGCGCTCGGCTGCTCGACGAGCACCTCCGGCGTCGCCATGGCGTGCAGCCCCAGGAATCCCGCCGCCACGAGGAAGGCCCACGCCACCAGCAACAGCCGGGGGTCCGACCGGCGGCCTGCGGCCGCCGCCATCAGCACACCGAGCGCGACGTTCAAGAGCGCCGTTCCCAGCACGAGCCCGAAGTGGGCGGCGTGGTTCTCCCAACGCAGGTCGAGCTCCGGCCGGGCGATCAGTAGCCACAGGACGAGCGCGGGCAGCACGATGTGGAACGTCCATGCCGCCACCCGCACCCACGAGCCCGGGCGGGCCCGGCCACTCAGGGCCTGCACCACATCTACAGCCGGCGGCGGTGGGCGGCCAGGAGCTCGTCGAACCAGCCCTTGGCCGCCAGCATCTCGTGGAAGTCGATGAGGTCGTCGTGGGTGAAGAGCGGCCCGATCGGGCGGGGCTCGACCAGCTCGGACGGGATGGTCCACAGCTCGAGGCGCACGCCCGAAGAGATCAGCAGATCGATGGTGGGCCGGTCAGCCGGGCGCACCACCGGGTGGAGGCAGTTGGGGCAGCGGAACACGTACGTGCCGGCCTCGTTGGTCTCGCACAACCTGACCACGAGGTCGCGCGTGCCCAGCTCGACGTCGCCGCAATCGCTGCACGTGGCTCTGATCAACGTCGCCATCTGTCCGTGTCTCCCTGTTCGCTCCCCCCAAGGGAGGGGGCGAACCAGACATCATGACGTCGTTTCGCGGATGATGTCCGATCGCCGCCGAGAGGATGCCTATGCCTACCCGTGTACCCGCCCTCAAAACACCACCCATAGCGTTTGCCCATCGCGGTGCGCGCGCTCACGCGCCCGAAAACACGGTGGAGGCGTTCACGTTGGCGCAGCGCCTGGGAGCCACCGGCCTGGAGAGCGACGTGTGGCTGACCGCCGACGGGGAAGCGGTTCTCGACCACGACGGCCTGGTCGGCGGCCTGGTCGGTCGTCGGGTGCGGCGCCGTTCGATCGCCTCGCTCACGCGGGCGCGGCTGCCGGAACACATCCCCACGCTGGCGGACCTGTACGCAACGTGCGGCACCGAGGTCGATGTGTCGCTGGATGTCAAGGACCCGGCCGCCTTCGACCGCGTCGTGGCGGTGGCCCGCGCCGCCGGCGGGGACGCGCTGGCGCGCCTGTGGTTGTGTCATCCGCGCTGGGAGCAGGTGGTCGAGTGGCGCGGCCGCTGCGACGCGGTGCGCCTCGTGGACTCCACCCGGCTCGACCGGATCAAGGAGGGCCCGGAACGCCGGGCGGCCACGCTCGCCGCCAGCGGGATCGACGCCATCAACCTCCACCACCTCGACTGGACCGGCGGCCTGACGACGTTGTTCCACCGCTTCGGCGTGCTCGCCTTCGGCTGGGACGCCCAGTCGCCGCGCGTGCTGACCGAGTTGCTCGACGCCGGCATCGACGGCGTGTACAGCGATCACGTCGACCGCATGGTCCACGCCCTCAAGGCCTTCTACTGACGGCTGGCCGGTTCATAGCCAGCCGATGTCCGTGATCGGCAGGACCCGGAGGAACGCGCGGCCGACGATGTCGTCCTCGTCGATCGGGCCGAAGATCCGGCTGTCCTCGCTGTTGGTGCGGTTGTCCCCCATCACGAACACGCGGCCGTCGGGGATCGTCGTGAGCGGCAGGTTGTCGGTCGGCGTGCCGGGCTCGAGGTAGTCCTCGTCGATGAGCTCGCCGTTGACGTAGACCGCGCCTTCCCGGGCCTCGATCGTGTCGCCTCCGACGGCGATGACGCGCTTGATGAGGTCCTTGATCTCGCCGTCCTCCCCGGTGGAGGCGCCGGGAGGACGCTCGAACACCACGACGTCACCGCGATGGACGTCGTGGAGCTTGTACGACAGCTTGTTGACCAGCACGCGGTCGCCCACGTCGAGGGTGTGCTCCATCGAGGGCGAGGGGATCCAGAACGCCTGGATGAGGAAGGCCTCGACCAGGAGCGCGATGGCGATGCCGCCACCGATGACACCGAGCCATTCGAGGATCGTCCTGCGCCAGTGCCGCCGAGGCTTGGCCCCGGTGTCCTCACCGTTGCCGTCCCGGTCGTCGACATCGTCGTCGGGTCCCTCGCCCCGATCCTGGTAGGCGCGGTCGCCGTTGGCGCGCAGGTGGCGGGGCTGGTGCGACAGCTCCCGGGCGGCGGCTATCCGCCGCCCGCGGCGACCCGCGGCGCCCGAGGCACCGAAGACATCACCCTGATCGCCCGCAGAGAGACCAGAGGGGGGAGAAATGTCGCGCACGGTAAGGCGAGGCTAGCGCGCCCCTGTCGCGCTGCCGTCTGCGGCCCGTTGGCGGTAGCGACCGAGAATGCGCCGCGCCGCGTTCCGGCCGGCGTCGGCCAGCCCGGGAACGTCGGCATCGACCACCCGCACATCGGGGCCCAGGCGCACCAACAGGCGTTCGAGCCAGGGTGTGGCCGACACCCACAGCCGCACCCGCAGCCAGCCGCTGCGACCGTCCGGTGCCGGGCCCACCTCGTCGACCGGGTAGGTCTCCACCACCCAGCGGGCCGCGGGCGCCAGGTCGAGCGTCACCCGGGGCGTGTCGGGCCCGGGCTCGAACACACCGCCGGTGTCGGCGTCGGCGGGGCGAGTGAACGTCTCCTCCAGCACCTCGACGCTGTAGATGCGGTCGACCCGGAACAGGCGCTGGTCCTCGGCCTGGTGGCAGTAGCCCCGGACGTACCACGCGCCCTCGTGGGCGAACACCGCGTGGGGGTCGACGTCGCGGGTGGTGCGTTGGTCGCGGCTGTACGCGTAGTAGTCGAGCCGCACGCGACGCCCGGCCGCGGCGGACCGGCGGAGCTCGTCGAGCACGCCGGGGCGCGTCTCGCCCAGCGCCACCGACACTGCGTCGTCGGGGTCGACACCGAGCACCGCCGCCACCTTGACCAGGGCGGTGGCCAGCGGACCCCCGGCGTCGGTGCCGGGGAGCGCCTGCGAGGCCCGACCGGCGACCACCAGCGCGAGTCCCTGCTCGGGGGTGAGGTGCAACGGGCGTGCGAACACCTCCGCGAACCGCAGCCACACGCGGTCGCCCTCGATGGTCACCTCGATCAGCGTGTCCGGTGTATAGGGCGGCACGCCGACGAGCGACAGCACCTCCAGGTCCTCGAGGAGCTTGCGGCGGCTCACCTGGAAGCGCTCGCAGATCTCGTCGACCGTGGGCCCGTCGTGCGACGCGATCCAGGGCACCATCGCCAGCATCCGGGCCACCCGGTCGGACGCCTTGGTGCGGGCCGGCGCCTGGGGCGCAGGCGTGCTCATGCCAGATCCTCCAGCCACCCGACAATGTCGGTGCGGAGCTCCGGCGGCCCGAGCACCTCGGCGTGGTCGAGGAACGTGAGCACGAACGAGCGGAAGCTGTCCCGGTTGGTGACCGTCATCGTCACCACCACCGAGCCGTCGGTGCGCTCCTCGGCCAGCGAGCCCGGGCCGAGGTGCTGGACGATCCAGGGCGCCTGGGCTGCGTCGACCAACACCTGGGCGTCGACGGCCTCCTCCTCCCCGATCTGCCAGGGCTCGAGCGCCCCGCCGGGCACGGCCGTGGCCGGCCGCTCGAAGCGGGGCTGGCCGAGCTGCTCCACTCCGCTCTCGAACCGGTCGAGCCGGTACACCCGCTCGTCGTCCCGCGTGTGGTCGAAGCCGCTGAGGTACCAGCGGCCCCGGAGGAAGTCGAGCCGGTAGGGGTCGACGGTGCGCTCCGTGCCCCGGTACGTGAACCGCACCGGGGTCTGGGCGGCGATGGCGCCGAACAGCGGACCGACGTTGCCGGCCGGCAGCGCCGCCACGGCCACGCCCATGGCCCCGTCGGACTCCCCCACCATGCCACCGAGCTTGAGCAGGCCCTCGCGGGCGGACAACCCCTCGATCTGCACCAGCGACGCCGCCACGTGCAGCGCCGCGAGCTCGTCGGCGCCGAGGCCCGGATCTCGCAGGTAGTAGCGGTCCTTGGGGATGCGGTAGCCCTCCACCGCCGGGAGGACACCGGGAACGTCCTGCACCTCGAGCGGTACCCCCATCGCCCGCAGGTCGTCCTTGTCGCGCTCGAAGGCCCGCCGGAACGCATCGGTCTCGGCTGCGTACACCCCCAGCCGCTCCCGGATCTCGAGGGCGGACAGCGGGCGCGGCGTCTCGAGCAGCAGCGCCGTGAGGTTGAGCAGCCGTTCCAGCTTCGCCGCCGACATCAGCCCGGAGGCTACCGACCCGGCGCACGCGGCTGGCCCAACCCCGCCAGCGCCCCCGCGGCCCACGCACCGGCGGACGTCGCCGCCGCGAAGAACAACGGATCGTCGGCGGGACCCCGACCCATCGAGGTGACGACCAGGTCGAGCGCACCCAGCACGTCGGCCGCAGCGGGGCCCTCGACGACGGTCGCCGCCGCCACCTCCGCCGCCAGCGCCGCCGGGAGGGGGACCTCGGGGCGGTGGGCCGCCAGCCGGAGGATGGTGTGGACGTGGTGGCTCACGCCGCGGTGGCGCCCGCGGCTGTCGACGCCCGAGGCCCGGCAGCACAGCGCCACCCGGGCTCCCAGCGCGTGAGCCGCATCGATGACGGCGGCCGCCTCCACCGCCGTGGTCCCGAGCCCCGACGCGGTGCCCACCACGCCCGGTCCCATGCCCACCACGGCGAGGTCCGCGCTCGCCACGTGGCGGGCGAGCGCCAGCGCCGAGGGCACGGACACCGCCTCGAGGTCCCCGCCGAAGGCGTTCCCGGCGGTGATGGTGGCATCGACGACCCCCTGCGTCCGCAGGGCGTGGACCAGATCGGAGAGCGCCAGCGGGAGGGCGGCCCCGTCGGTCATGACATAGGCGATGCGGGCCCCGGGGCGCAGGCGTCGCACCACCGCCGCCACCACACCAACCTGGCTGTGCAGCGAGCAGGCCACGACCGGCATCCCGTCCAGCGCCTCGGGAAGGTCGGGCCGGTCCTCCTCGGCCGCGCCGGTGTCGGACTGAAGGCTGGTGTAGCGCAGCTTCATGATGTGGCCCCGCCCGGGCTGCGACCACGCGCGGCGCGTGAGGTTCCAGTGCACGACGTGCCACCCACCGGTGCCCAGCCCGAGGTCGACGGCGGTCGTGTTGAGCACCACCGGATCGCCCGCCACCACCGTGCCGACCAGCCCGGTGAGCACGTAGGCCCGCCCGGCGTCGGTGGCCACCCGCTGCAGGCCGTCACGTTCGGACAGGACCTCGGTGACCGTGGCGGTGACGAAGCTCGGCACCCGGCGAACCTACCGAACCGAACTTGCGGCGGTTGCAGCCCCTATCGGGGCGCTTCCCACCGCACGTTCGTTTCCTAGAGGCCGGCGATCAGCTTCTCGACGCGCTCGTCGCGGGCCTTGAACGGGTCCTTGCACAGGACCGTGCGCTGCGCCTGGTCGTTGAGCTTCAGGTGCACCCAGTCGACCGTGTAGTCGCGCTTGCGCTCCTTGGCGCGACGGATGAACTCGCCCCGCAGCCGGGCCCGGGTGGTCTGCGGCGGCGTCTCGACGGCCTCGTCGACGGCCTCGTCGGTGGTGACCCGGTCGACCATCCCCCGCTCCTGCAGCCGGTAGAACAGCCCGCGCTCACGGTTGACGTCGTGGTACTGCAGATCGATGAGGGCGACGCGGGGGTGGCTGAGCGGCAGGTCGTGCTTGGCGCAGTAGGCCTCGATGAGCTTGTGCTTGATCACCCAGTCGCACTCCCGGTCGAGCTTGTAGGGGTCGGACTCGAGCACGGTCAGGCAGTGCTCCCACATGTCCAGTGCCTGCAGCTCCAGGGGGGACAGGCCCTTGGTGTCGGCGTACCGGTGTGCCCGCTCCAGGTACTCGCCCTGGATCTCCAGCGCCGACGCCTCCCGGCCGTTGGCCAGCCGCACGGTGCGCTTGCCGGACAGGTCGTGGCTGATCTCCCGGATGGCCCGGATCGGGTTCTCCAGCGTCATGTCCCGCAGCACGAACGACGGGTCCTCCAGCATGCGCAGCAGGATCGACGTGGCCCCGACCTTGAGGAACGTGGCGTACTCGCTCATGTTGGAGTCGCCCACGATGACGTGCAGGCGCCGGTAGCGCTCGGCGTCGGCGTGGGGCTCGTCGCGGGTGTTGATGATGGGTCGGCTCCGGGTGGTGGCCGACGAGACGCCCTCCCAGATGTGCTCGGCCCGCTGGGCGATGCAGTACATGGCTCCCCGGGCCGTCTGGAGGACCTTGCCGGCCCCGGCATAGATCTGCCGGGACACGAAGAACGGGATCAGCACCTCGGCGTAGTGGCTGAAGTCGTCGCGCCGGGACGTCAGGTAGTTCTCGTGGCACCCGTAGGAGTTGCCGGCCGAGTCGGTGTTGTTCTTGAACAGGTAGATGACGCCGCGGATGCCCTCCTCCCGCAGCCGCTGCTCGGCCGAGACCAACAGCTGCTCGAGGATCCGCTCACCTGCCTTGTCGTGCGTGACCAGGTCGAGGATCGAATCGCACTCCGGGGTGGCGTACTCGGGATGGCTGCCCACGTCGAGGTAGAGACGGGCGCCGTTGGCGAGGAAGACGTTGCTGGAGCGGCCCCACGACACGACCCGGCGGAACAGGTAGCGGGCCACCTCGTCGGGGCTGAGGCGGCGCTGGCCGCGCAGCGTGCAGGTGACGCCGTACTCGTTCTCGAGGCCGAAGATGCGTCGCTCCACGTGCGCACGCTACCGCCGCATCCCCCGAGCCGAGGGGCGGGTACCGTCTCGGGGTGGCCATCGGCCCCATGGTGCTGCTGACGACCGCCCCCAACCCCATGGCGGCACGCATCCTCGCCGCCCACCTGGGTGCCGAGGGCATCGTGTGGCAGCTCCGCGGCAACGTGGACGGGCCCTACCCCGTGGGCCCGGTGGAGGTGCTGGTGCCCGCCGACGACCTGGAGGTGGCCCGCGCCCTGGTGGCGGGCTCCGACGCCGATGGGGCGACGGCCGTCGGCGACGAGCCCGGCGTCGACGCGGCCGACGCGGCCCACGGCGTCGACGGCGTGGAGAACGAGGCGGCGACCGACCCACGTGGTCGACGGGTCCGGACGCTGATCCTGGTGGTCGGCGTCGTGCTGGTCGCTCTCACCCTCGGCCGCGTGCTGGTCCTCGGCCACTGAGGGCCGGACGTCACTCGCCGTCGGTGGACCCGGCGGGCGCCTCCGTCTCCGGCTCGCTGTCGGCCTCGGCGGGCGCCTCGGCCGAAGGCTCGGGCTCGGTGGCCCGGGCGGGCGGCGCGTCGGGCGTGGCCTCGACCGTCACCTCTCCCCCGGCCAGCGCCGCCCCCGTCTCCTCGTCGGTCAGCCGCCGGAACGCCCGCCGGCCGTCGCCTCGGACCAGCACCGCCACCTCCAGCTCGGCCGGCGTCAACGTGCGGCCGGGGCCGGCCAGGGCCGTCACCGCCGCCCGGAGCGCGGCGTCGAGCGAGAGGCCCGGTTCGTAGGTTTCCTGGAGCCGCGTCGCGATGGCGTCGGACTCGCCCCCGAGGACGGTGAAGCCCTGCTCGTCGACGACCGTGCCGTCGTAGAGGATGTGGAACAGGCGATCCCCGTCGGCGTCGTGGCCCACCTCGGCCACGACGATCTCGACCTCCATGGGCTTGATCTCGTGGGTGAACACGTCGCCGAGCATCTGCGCGTAGGCATTGGCCAGGCTCTGGGCATCGACATCCTCGCGGCTGAACGAGTAGCCCTTGAGGTCGGCGTGGCGGACCCCCGCGATGCGCAACCGGTCGTACTCGTTGTACTTGCCGGCGCCGGCGAAACCGATGCGGTCGTAGATCTCGCTGATCTTGTGCAGGGTCGACGACGAGTTCTCGCCACAGATGAGGATGCCCTGGACGTAGAGCAACGCGGCCAGGGCCTTGCCCCGCGCGATGCCCTTGCGCGCGAAGTCCGCCTTGTCCTTCATCATCTGCTCGGCGGGGACGTAGATCGACATGCTCATCGGCTCGCCTCCGGCTCGCTGATGGTCGGGGACGGGGCGACGCTGGTGGTGCCGCCGGGCATCGACAGCCGCTCGACCAGTGCCCGGAAGCGACCGGCGACGTCCTCGTCCTCGATCCGGGCGAAGCCGTCGGCCGTGATGGTCGCCACCACCGGATAGATGCCGCGCACGAGGTCGGGGCCGCCGGTTGCCGCGTCCTCGTCGGCGGCCTGGAACAGGGCGTTGATCGCCAGCTCGATGGCGGCGTCGCGGTCGAGGTCGGGCTTGTAGCCGACCTTGATGACAGTGCCGGCGTGCATGCTGCCGGAGCCCGTGGCCGCGAACTCGCTCTCCTCGTAGCGGCCGCCGGTCACGTCGTACTCGAAGAGCCGGCCGGTGCCGCGCGTGGTGTCGAAGCCTGCGAACAGGGGAACGACCGCGAAGCCCTGCATGGCGGCGGGCAGGTGGCCGCGGACCATCTGGGCGAGCTGGTTGGCCTTGCCCTCCAGCGACAGCTGGGCGCCCTCGACCTTCTCGTAGTGCTCGAGCTGGAGCTGGAACAGCTTCACCATCTCGACCGCCGGGCCGGCGGCACCGGCGATGGCGACACCCGAGAGGCGGTCGGCGGCAAACACCTTCTCCATCGTGCGGTGGCTGATGAAGTTGCCGGCCGTCGCCCGCCGGTCGCCGGCCATGACCACGCCGTCGGCGTAGCGGATGGCGACCACGGTGGTGCCGTGCGTGATCTCGTGGGGCTGGAGCTCCCGGGGCACGTCGGCCCAGGCGGGATCGCTCCCGGAGCGCTTCAGGATTTCGAGGAACGATGGGCCGGGATCGTCACCGGCCGGGAAGAACGGCAGGGTCATCGATGCGGAGGCTACCGGGTGACCACGAAGCCGCCGTCACGGGGTCATGGGGGACCCTGATGCCTACTGACCGCCTTTCTGTACGTACGCCTTGACAAAGTCCTCCGCGTTCGTCTCCAGGACCTCGTCGATCTCGTCCAGCAGGTCGTCGAGCTCGGCCTTGATCTTCTCGCCTTGCTCCGAGGTAGCGGGCGCCTCCTCGACGACCTCTTCCTCACGAACGGGGGTGGTTGTCTTGCGCTTCTGCTCTCGTTCAGCCATGTGCCCCGCACCTTCCTATTGGCCCAGCCTCATTGGCCCAGCCGGTCCAACAACTCAGCGACACTGCTGCTCTCGGCCATCAACTTACCCACGTGTGCTTCGGTTCCACGCGTCGGGTCCATCATGGGCACCCGCCGGAGCGGGTCGCCGCCGACGTCGAACACCATCGAGTCCCAGTTCGCGGCCACGATCTGTGGCGCCCAGCGCTGGAGGCACACACCCCGGAAGTATGCCCGCGTGTCGTGCGGCGGTTGGGTCACCGCCCGCTCCACCTCGTCGTCGGTGGTGAGCCGCTCCAGGCCGACGCGGGAGGCCAGGCTGCGTTCCGGCCGCAGGTCGTGGTACTGGAGGTCCATGGCCGCCAGCCGCGCGTCGTCCCAGCGGAGGTCGTGCTTGGCGCGGTAGCCGTCGATGAGCCGGTACTTGGCTGCCCAGTCGACCTGCCCGACCACCGACCCGGCGTCGGTCTCGAGCCCGGTGAGCACGTGCTCCCACAGGCGCAACACCTCGGAGCCGACCTCGGGCGGCCCGATGCACTCCAGGCCGTGCTCCTCGGCGTACTTCTTGGCCCGGTCGAGGTACTCCCACTGGATCTCGACCGCGGTCATCGTGGTGCCGTCGGCCAGGTCGAGGGGCTGCCGCAGCGACAGGTCGTGCGACACCCGGCGCAGCGCCGCCACCGGCGTCGCCAGGGTCAGGTCGCGGGGCAGGAACTCGTCCTCGATCATCGACAGCACCAGCGCAGTCGTGCCCACCTTGAGGAACGTCGCGACCTCGCACAGGTTGGCGTCGCCGACGATCACGTGCAGGCGTCGGTAGCGCTGGGCGTCGGCGTGGGGCTCGTCGCGAGTGTTCACGATCGGCCGCTTGAGCGTGGTCTCCAGGCCGACCTCCTCCTCGAAGAAGTCGGCCCGCTGGGTGAGCTGGAAGGGCACGTCGTCGGACGTCAGGCCCGCCACCTCGGTGCCCACCTTGCCGGCGCCGGTGAACACCTGCCGGCTGATGAAGTGGGGCATCACATGCGTGACGATGCGCGAGAACGGGACCTGGCGGTCCATGAGGTAGTTCTCGTGGCAGCCGTAGGAGTTGCCCTTGCGGTCGGAGTTGTTCTTGTAGACGACGATCTCCTGCTCCTCGGGGAGCAGCTCGCGCGCCGCCCGCATCGAGCGCTGCAGGATGATCTCCGCCGCCTTGTCGAACACGACCACGGAGCGGGGATCGGCGCACTCGGGCGTCGAGAGCTCGGGGTGGGCGTGATCGACGTAGTAACGGGCCCCGTTGGTGAGCACGGCGTTGACCAGGTGCGTCTCGACCTCGGGGGCCAGTGATCCCTCGGCGGTGAAGCCGCGGGCGTCGATGTCGGGGTGCTCGTCCTCGAAGTCCCAGCCGACCTTGGGGTTGTCGCGGGGACCGGCCCCGGCCCGGGACAGCTCGTGGACGTAGGCGTTGATCAGGACCGACGACGCCGCGATCGGGTTGGACTCCCCCGCCCCGCGCACGATGATGCCGAACTCGGTCTCGACACCGACGATCTTGCGGAGGGCCACGTCTGGGACGTTACCCGCCCATCGCCGCCGAGCGAATCGCCCGGCCGTCGGCCCTACGAGGCCTACAGGTACTGCCCGGTGGCGACCCGTTCGATGCTGCGGCCGCCGGTGGCGCTGCCGTCGTCGCGGTTGACGATCGTGCGCACGTAGACGATGCGTTCGCCCTTCTTGCCCGAGATCTTGGCCCAGTCATCGGGATTGGTCGTGTTGGGCAGGTCCTCGTGCTCCTTGTACTCCTGGTGTATCGAATCCACCAGGTCGCCGAGCCGGATGCCCTTGCCCCCGTCGGCCAGGTGGCGCTTGATGGCCAGCTTCTTGGCCCGCCGGACGATGTTCTCGATCATGGCCCCGGACGCGAAGTCCTTGAAGTACATGGTCTCCTTGTCGCCGTTCTGGTAGGTGACCTCGAGGAACTCGTTCTCGTTGTCGGAGCGGTACATCTCGTCGACGGTGCGCTCGATCATCGCCTGCACGCACTTGGAGGGGTCGCCGCCGCCCAGCTCCTGGACGGCGTCGGTGTCGAGCGGCAGGTCGGCGGTGAGGTAGCGGGCGAAGATCTGGGCCGCGGCGACCTCGTTGGGCCGTTCGATCTTGATCTTCACGTCCAGCCGGCCCGGCCGCAGGATGGCGGGGTCGATCAGGTCCTCCCGGTTGGAGGCGCCGATGACGATGACGTTGCGCAGCGACTCCACGCCGTCGATCTCGGCCAGCAGCTGGGGGACGATGGTCGACTCGACATCCGAGCTGATGCCGCTGCCCCGGGTGCGGAACATCGAGTCCATCTCGTCGAAGAACACGATGACCGGCCAACCCTCCTCGGACTTCTCCCGGGCCCGCTGGAACACCAGCCGGATCTGGCGCTCGGTCTCGCCCACGTACTTGTTGAGCAGCTCGGGGCCCTTGATGTTGAGGAAGTAGCTCTTGGCCTTGGCGTCGACCGACCGGCTGCCCACCTTCTTGGCCAGGCTGTTGGCCACCGCCTTGGCGATGAGCGTCTTGCCACAGCCCGGGGGCCCGTACAGGAGGATGCCCTTGGGCGCCGGCAGCTTGTGCTCCGCGAACAGCTCCTGGTGCAGGAACGGCAGCTCGACCGCGTCGGCGATCTGCTCGATCTGCTCGTCGAGCCCGCCGATGTCGTCGTAGGAGATGTCGGGAACCTCCTCGAGCACCAGCTCCTCGACCTCGGGTCGGGGCAGCTTCTCCAGCAGGAGGCCCGAGCGCGGGTCCATGAGCACGGAGTCACCGGACCGGATGCGGTCGACCTTGAGGCCCTCGGACAGGTCGGCGACCCGTTCCTCCTCGGCCCGGCCCACGATGATGGCCCGGGTGCCGTCCTCGAGCAGCTCCTTGACCGTCACCACCTCGCCAGTGGTCTCGGGCGTGCGGGCCATGACGACGTTGAGGGATTCGTTGAGCACCACCTCGCCCCCGCGGACGAGCTCGTTCTCGTCAAGGGCCGGGTGGACGGCGACCCGCATCTTGCGGCCGCCGGAGAACACGTCGACGGTGCTGTCGTCGTTGCGCGACAGGAGGGTCCCGTACGCGGCCGGGGGCTGCGTGAGCTTGTCGACCTCTTCGCGCAGCGCGGCGATGTGCTCGCGCGCCTCGCGCAGGGTGTAGGTGAGCTTCTCGTTCTGCGCCACGGCTTGCGCGAGCTGGCCCTTGGTCTCGAGCAGCCGCTCCTCGAGCGTGCGCACCCGCTTGGGGGCATCCTGAAGCCGCCGCCGCAGTGCCAGTACCTCTTCTTCCAGGGCGCGGATCTCGTCGTGCTGGCCGGCCACGTCGGCATCCGCTGCGGACCGGCGGCGTTGGTCGCGTTGTTCGTCGACGGTGACCACCTCCTCGATCGGTCCCTGGCTCGGACCCTACACCGGCCTCTGCCGAACCCGGCACCATCGAGTTCGGCAGCATCTGTACATTTGTTCTGGGAATTGCCGTGTTAATCGCCGGGTTCGCTAGTCTGGCTGCGACTGAGGTACTTCCAGAGCTGGGAGGCCAGCTAGGCACCTCGGCCAGTCCTCCGCATCGAGCCAGGAGTGGGTCACAGGTATGAAGGTCTGGATCGACCAGGATCTCTGCACTGGCGACGGCCTCTGCGAGGAGATCGCCCCCGACGTGTTCACCCTGCTGGACGACGGCTTGGCCTACGTGAAGGAAGGCGACAAGGTGTTCTCCGACCCGGGTGGCGCCGAGGGACTCGCCAACGTGCCCGCCGGGCAGGAAGAAGCGGTCATCGAGGCCGCAGAAGAGTGCCCCGGCGAGTGCATCTTCATCGAGGTCGAGTAGCCGGCTACACCAGGCAGTTGCCGGTGTCCCGTTCCTGGGTGAGGTCACCGGCCAGGACGGCGGCCACTTCGTCGACGGCGAGGGCGTAGGCGACGCTGGGGCGGTCCGGAGCGATGGCGAACGCCACGCCCACGACCTGACCTCGGGAGTCGACCAGCGCGCCCCCGGAGTCGCCCGGGGCCAGGTCGGCGGCCAACACCAGTACCTGGCGTTCGCTCCGCGTCGCGTCGTAGATGTCGGTGCCGACCGCGGTGATCTGCTCGCCCACCTGGAACGGGCTGATCTCGAGCGGGCCGCCGCCGGGGTGACCGAACACCCCGCCCGCCGTCCCCACCTCGGCCTCGTCCAACGGCAGTGCGGGTCGGTCGGCCCCCGACGTCCGCAGCACGGCCAGGTCACGGGCCGGATCGAACGCCACCACGGTGCCGTCCAGCCGCGTGCCGTCGGACAGCAGGACGTCGGAATCGTCCTCGCCGGCGACCACATGGGCGTTGGTCACCACCAGGTCGTCGGCCACGAAGAACCCGCTCCCCTCCTGGACCCGGCTACAGGCCTCTCCCTCGATCTTCACGGTCGAGGCCGCCACCGTGGTGGCGAGGGCGTCGGACAGCCCGCTGGCCCCGGGCACGACGCCCGGATCCGGCGACGGCCGCAGCGCATCGAAGACCCGAGGGAACGGGTTGTCGCCCACGAGCCGTCGCAGCGCCTGGAGCGTGTCGGGGGCGTCGGGGAAGCGGGCATTGACCTCCCGGGCGATGATCGAGCTACGGGCCTGCTCGGACGTCCAACCCGGCACGTCGGCCAACGTGGGCAGCAGCAGCCACAACCCGACGAGCAGCCCGACGATGCCGAGCAGCGCGCCCACGGCCTGGTCGGCCCGGCGCACCGGTCCGTCCGGCAGCGCCACGTGCAGCCGGGTCCCCAGCACCAGGCCCATGGCCTGACCCAGGAGCGCACAGCCCGCCAGGGCAGCGATCGCGACCAGGGCCACGGTCACGTCGCTGGACCCCTGGACCTGGCGAAGCAGGGGCGGCAGGGCCAGCGCACCCACGGTGACGCCGAGAGCCAGACCCAGCCACGAGGTGGCCCGGGCGATGAAACCGAGCCGGTAGCCGGCGACGGCCGCGCTGACGGCCACGAGGACCAGCACGACATCCAGCACGTTCACCCCTTCCCCAGCCGCCTCGGTCTGCTTAGCTCAACAACCGGGCGCTCGTCAGGAACCCGGTGTGGGCGACCATGCGATGGTCGGGACGTACCGACTGGCCCTCGATGTGCCAGCCCCGGTTGAGCACCTCGATCGTGTCCACCATCCCGAAGCCGCTGCCCAGCAGCTCGCTGCGGAGCTGCACTGCTTGTGTCACCTGCGGGGTGTAGGCCACCAGCACCCCGCCCCGGTGCATGGCGCGGGCGGCGTGCTTGGCGACGCGCCACGGCTCCGGCAGGTCGAGCACCACCCGGTCGAGGTCGGTCTCGTCGACCCCGTCGTAGGCGTCGCGGATCTCGACCTGGTAGTGGGCCAGCGCATCCTCGCCCAGGAACGTGGTGACGTTGCGCTGGGCCCGTCGGGCGAAGTCCTCCCGCAGCTCGTAACCGGTCACCACCGCACCGGCCCGGACCAGCGTCATCGACAGCGCGCCCGATCCCACCCCCGACTCGAGCACGCGGGCACCGGGGAAGATGTCGGCGAGCATCAGGATCGGGCCCAGGTCCTTGGGGTAGATCACCTGGGCACCGCGGGGCATCTTGAGCACGAAATCGGCCAGGGTCGGCCTGATCGCGAGGAATGTCGAGCCGTGCGAAGACCGGAACGACGCGCCCTCCGCGGCGCCGATCACGTCGTCGTGGGCGATGACGCCGGCATGGGTGTGGAACTCCCCTCCGCCGGCCAACGTCACCAGGTAGCGGCGCTTCTTCGCGTCGACCAGCAGCACCTCGTCGCCGTCGGCGAACGGTCGGCTCACGGGCGGGCCCTCGTCCGGGGCCGCCGGCCGCCACGACGGGGACGAACGAGCTCGACCGGCACCCGATCGTGGCCCGCCACCTGGTCGACGAGCCGGCAGAAGGCGCACACCTCCGCGGTGGTCGGTGACCCACAGCGCGCGCACGCCCGAAGCTCCCCGTCGGCTCCTTCGGCCTCGGGTGCGAAGCGGGCCGCGGCCCGGGCCAGAAACCCGAAGTAGAACGCCTGCTTGGCGCCGGGGGACGCGGCCTCGACGGCGTTGAGCGCCTCCTTGTAGCGGAGGTGGCGGTTGCCCTCGGCCATGGGGCACTCCTCGACGATGTAGTCGATGCCCCGCAGCACGCAGTACGCCGCCGTCTCGCGCTCGGCCAGCCGGACCAGCGGCTTGACCTTGCGCGGGAAGGCACGCCGTCCGTGTGGTCCGGCGCCGACCCGCTCGGTGAGCGTCGGCCGCTGGCGGCCCAGGTACTCGGTGTGCCAGTGGAGCACGTTGCCGAAGAGGACCGCGGCCTCGTCGTCGAGGTTGTGGCCGGTGGCCACCACGTCGTAGTCGCCGTCGAGCGCGGCCTTGTCGATGAGGTGGCGCTTGGACAGTCCGCACGACGAGCACGGCACCCTGCTCGTGAGCGCCGCCGCCGTGGGGACGTCGTAGTCGTAGTCGCCGCGCAGGTCCACGCGGTGCAACGTGAGGTCGTGGCGCTCGGCGAATGCCACCGCCGCCTCGGTGCTGGCGACGCTGTAGTCCCCGATGCCGAGCCCGATGGTCATGCCCTCGGTGTCGTAGCCGAGCTCGAGCAGGAGGTCCCAGAGGGCGAGGCTGTCCTTTCCGCCCGAGACGGCCACCAGGACCCGGTCCCCCGGCTCGATCATGGCGTGCTCGTCGATCGCCCGGACCACCTGCTCGCGACAGAACCTGAGGAAGTGGTCGGCGCAGAAGTTTGCGTTGTGGCGGCGGAGGTCGATGACCGCCGGTCCGCGGCACACGGTGCACTTCATGCGACTGCCCCGCCGGACATCACGGGACGGATCTCGATCACGTCGTCGTCCGCCAACACGGCGTCGCCGGGCACCAGCGTGTCACCCCGCACGACGAGGACGGACTCGCGGTCGAGGTGGAGGTGGCGCAGCAGCTTCCCGACGCTGAGCGGGCCTTCGACCTCGAGCTCCCGGCGCGGGTTGCGGAGCAGGACGCGCATGACGCGTCCATTGTGGCGCCGCCGGTCAGCGCCGACGAACGCGCTTGCCCCCGTAGGTCTCGGTCAGGTGTCCGATCTCGATGGTTTGGCCGGGCTCGACCTCGCCCCGGTAGACGACGACGGGCTCACTGCCGATGGCGCGCCGCAGCCGCCGGCTGGCCCACGCGGCGACGAACACCCAGAACCAGACGCGTGACCCGCCCCTGACACCCCGCCTCATGCCCCGAGACTGGA
>JBOGHG010000018.1:0-31568 GCA_050744525.1 Acidimicrobiales bacterium
GAGGAATCGTCCCGGAAGGAGGCCACGCGCATGGCTGACGACGAGGTAACGCGCAATCTCGAGGGTATGGATGAGCTCGATTTCACGGGCTGGAATGGAGCGGACTGGAATGGCGTCTTCGCCCACTACCACACCGACGACGTTCTCGTGGATGTCCACGGGCAGCCGCAGACACACGGCATTCAGGAGCACATCGACGCCATGAAGGCGTTCGTCGATACCACCGGTGGCACGCCCGTCCAGATCAAGTCTCATCCGATCGGGTTCGGATCGGGAGAATGGACGTGCGTAGTCGGCGAGTTCGAGGGTGGTGGCCGGATGGTGACCGTCGCGAAGTGGCGCGACGGTGCCATCGCCGAGGAGTACATCTGGATGTAGCCGCGTAACCGAGGTCGTGACGCGACGGATCGGTCCGCTCATAGCAGATGCCGATCTGGCAGAGGTTGGTAGCTGCGCGAGAATGCGCCGCGTCACGGGCGGACGGATCCCGGGCTGGTTCCAAACCCCACGCGGCCGGGTCGGGCTTGCGCTCTCAGCCGTAGTGGCGTTCTGGACCGCGTCGTGGTTCTTCGTCGTCGTTGGGCTCGTCGCTCCCATGTCGGACTTCGACCATCCCAACAGCGACTCTGGCGAGCTGCTCAGCCATATCGCACTTTGACGGCGGCGATCCTCTTCGTGTCGAGCGGCCCCGTGGCGTACTGGATCGGTCGTAGAGGCTGGCTTCTTGCACTCCCCCATCGGACTACTCGTCGTATGGGTCCTGGGTGTCATGGCGGCCGCAGCGACATGAGTACAGACTGCCGCTCGGCGTGCACGGCGTTCTGTACGGGGACCGGACGGGGAGACGACGTTGCGAAGGCGGGCCGCGCGGGCCACGGTGGAGGCGTTCTCGGGGGCGGTAACGGCCACTCCTCCTCACTCCGTACAACTACGTGAGTGTCGTTCTGTACACTTGTTGGCATGGATGTCGCAGTGACGGAGCTACGGGCCCACCTCAGCCAATGGCTAGACCGGGTCCGGGAGGGCGACGAGGTCGTGATCACCGACCGCGGAGTTCCCGTGGCGAGAATCCTCGGACTGGCGACCGCGTCGACGCTCGAGCAGCTCACCCGGCAGGGCGTCATCGCCCGACCGGCGCGCCGAAACCGGCCGACTGCGATCGGCCGACGCCGACCTCGAGCACGGCGGCCGATCGCCGACATCATGAGCGAGCAGCGCGGCTGAGCGATGTCGCTCGTCTACTTTGATTCCAGTGCCTTGGTGAAGTTGGTGGTCGAAGAGAAAGGCAGCGATGTCGCTTCGGCATTGTGGGACGGCTGCGATGCAGCTCTGTCAAGCCGCCTCGCCCACCCGGAGGTCTGTGCTGCGCTCGCGGCCGCCCATCGGAATCACGACCTCGATGAGGACGGGTTCGCCGCGGCGGCTCGGGACTGGGCAGAGTTCTGGGCCGCTCTCCGGCCGGTGGAACTCACCCGCGACGTGGAACGCCGTGCTGGTGACCTGGCCCGACGCCGCGTCTTGCGCGGCGCTGACGCAGTCCACCTCGCCAGTGCCCTCGCGATTGAAGCCCAAGACCTCGTTGTGGCCGTATGGGACCGCCGACTGCACGACGGAGCTACAGCTGAACAGCTGATGGTCGCGCCCGCAGCACTTCCGAGATGACACGGGTAGCGCAGATCTGCCTGCGTGTTGGGCGGGCGACGTGATGCCGCGGCGAAGCTGCTGGTCGGTAGCGCCCGCAGCGACGCTCCTATGTGTTGTCAAGGATCAACGCCGGGGTGCTGGCACACCCAGAACTGCTCGATGAGGGAGGCGTACTGTGACCGAGGCTGAGGTTCTACTTCCTGCTGAGGCAGCGCGCCGTTTGGGCGTTGCGACACGGGTCGTCGTGCAGGCGATGTACGAGAAGAAGCTCCCGAGAGTGAAGCTCGAGGACGGCACCCTTGGCGTCCCCGCGGAGGCTCTCGAGGCATTCCAGGTGCCCAGCGCCTGACCCGCACAGATCTGCCTGATCAGGCGTCCGGTCGTGTGGCACCGTCGGCCGTTCATCGTGTTTGTGCGATGATAGCCTGGTGGCTATGACCCGCCAGGGGCCGAGATCGAGCTGCGGGCCGAGGTTGCAGATTGGCTCGCGAGTCTGGCGCCCGCAGACCAGAAGCGTGCGAGACATGCCATCGATCGGCTTGCTGCGCTTGGCCACATGGCAAGGATGCCGTTCTCACGAAGCCTCGGCGACGGGCTGTTCGAGCTGCGGTTCTCGTTGGGCCCGACAGCGCGGCGGATCACCTACCGGTTCACCGCGGACAATCGAATCGTTCTGCTGACGACCTTCCGTAAGCAGCGCAACAACGAACGCACGAGATCGAGCGAGCACGAGAGGTTGCCAAGCTCGACCAGGAGGAGGAGCACGATGGCTAACCATTCGCGTTGGGAGGATCTGAAGCGCAACCTGCCAGAGCCGTCCGCAGCGGAAGCAGCCGAGAGCGAGGCCGACTTCCAGCTCGGTGAGCTGATCTACGACCTCCGTAGCGAGGCCGGCCTGTCGCAGCGGGAGCTGGCCGAGCGCATGGGGACGACGCAGTCGGTGATCTCGCGGCTCGAGGAAGGCGGTGGCGCCCGCAATCGCATCGACACCCTGGCCCGAGTCGCGCGGGCTCTCGGGCGCCACCTCGTCGTCTCGTTCCCGACCGAGGTGCCCGAGCGGCTCGAAGATGGGGTGAAGGTTGCGTAGCCGTGAGCGACCCGCCGGTCAATCTTGTCCTCGACCTGAACACCGAAGACGACACCGGGCTCCGGTTTCGGTCGCCGCCGAACTGCGTTTTCCCTGGTCGGGACAGCGCTGTGGCAGATTGACCTCGTAGTGCGTAGGTCAGGAGTTCGATTCTCCTCTCGGGCTCCTACCAGGGCCTGGCCCCGCTCGTCGATCTTCCTCGTTGGTGGGCAGGGTCGGGTAGTCAGTCGGATAGATGCCAGCGACGAAGCCATGGACGGTGGCACCGGAGCGCGGGAGCTCGTCGAACTCACGCACCAGGTCCACGATCCGCCTCCAGAATTCCGCGGCCTGTTCCGGTGAGATCCGGGCATGCCGTACGAACGCCCACAACTTGTGCGCCTCATATGCGGCTGCGGACTCCTTCGCGGCCACCTCGAAGTCGTTGAAGTCCAGCGGAAGCGGGTCACCGCCGGCACGTTGGCCGACGCCGACGTAGAACATCCGCGCAGTGCGGCCGTAGTAGCGCTCGTCTATCGCCCGGACACGCCGCGTCCGTACGACGCGCAGCAGTCCGGCCTCCGTCAGCACCTTGACGTGGTGGGCCACCGTGCTCTTGGGCCGCCCGACCGCGCCGGCCATCTCCGTCACCGTCGCGGCCCGCTCATGCAGCAGGCTGAGGATGGTCGTCCGCAACGGGTCACTGATCGCCCTCACCTGGGCGGGGGTAGTCAGCTCGAGCGTGTCGAGCAGCTCGTAATTCGGGGGAGATGGCTTGATCGACATGGTTGGATCAGACTAGCGTCGTCGACTGTTCGATATTATTGGATCAATCCCCCGGGAGGGAGCCATGGCGGAAATCGTGCTGTACCACCACGTTCAGGGACTCACCAAGGGGGTGCAAGCCTTCGCCGACACGCTTCGCCAGGCCGGTCACACCGTGCATGTCCCCGACCTCTTCGATGGACGCACATTCACGGCGCTCGAGGACGGCATCGCGTTCGCGCAGGAAGTCGGGTTCGGTACGCTCAACGATCGCGGCGTCGCCGAAGCCGAAGCGCTGGGCCCGGCACTCGTGTATGCCGGCTTCTCGTTGGGCGTCATGCCGGCCCAGCAGCTCGCCCAGACTCGCGCCGGCGCCCGGGGAGCGCTCCTGTTCCACGCCTGCCTACCGATCTCGGAATTCGGCGACGCGTGGCCCGCAGGCGTTCCCGTCCAGGTGCACGGTAAGGACGCCGACCCCCTCTTCGCCGACGAGGGGGACCTCGACGCGGCCCGCGAGCTGGTCGCCTCCACCGACCAAGCCGAGCTGTACCTCTATCCGGGCAAGGAGCACCTCTTCGCCGACTCCTCGCTCCCGTCGTACGACGAGGAAGCGGCCGCCCTACTCACACAGCGGGTGCTCGACTTCCTCGCGACGATGCGCTGACCGACAGACGTCGTCCTGATTGAGGGTGATCGTTCAGCGGGTGAGGATCGGGCTGGCTCTCGGGGGTCGCCGGCCTGGTCCGCACCCGCCCCACCGAGCGGGTGGGATCCTGGGGCAGTGAGCAGCTCCGAGCAGAGCCCGAGGCCCGTGCGGGCCCGGCGTGAGCCACCGCGGTTTCGCCGCGTCGTGCTGCGCCGAGCCGAGCGCCTGAGCCCGCGGCTGGTCCGCGTCACCTTCGCCGGCGCCGAGCTCGAGGGCCTCACGGTCGACCAGCCGGCTGCCAGCGTCCGGCTGCTGCTACCGTCGCCCGGAGCGAACGAGCTGGCCATGCCGGCCTGGAACGGTAACGAGTTCCTCCTGCCCAACGGGCAGCGACCCGCGATCCGGACGTTCACGCCGTGGCGCGTCGATCCCGAGGCCCTCGAGCTCGATCTCGGGATCGTCGTCCACGGCGGTGGGGTCGCGTCCGAGTGGGCCAATGGAGCCGGGCGCGGCGATCCGGCGGCGCTGTCGGGCCCCGGGCGCGGCTACGTCATCGATCGTGATGCGCCCGACTACGTCCTGGCCGGTGACGAGACCGCGATCCCCGCCATGAGTCAACTGCTCGACGTTCTGCCCGCCGAGCGGCCGGTGCGGCTGCTCGTCGAGGTGGCCCACCCCGAGGCCCGGCTGGCCCTGCCCCACCGTAAGGGTGCCGCCGTCGAGTGGTGCGAGCGGCCGCCCGCGGCGTCTCCCGGCGACGCGCTCATCGCCGCCGTCGGCGGCGTGGAGCTGGAACCCGAGACGCGGGTGTGGGCGGCGGGCGAAGCTGCGGCGGTGCAGCGCATCCGCCGCCACCTCTTCGAGGACCGCGGCCTGCCGCGCGCCCACGTCTCCGCGCGCGGTTACTGGAAGTACGGCCGCAGCGGCGACGCTGACGACAACTGACGCGCGTCGGCAGCGGCACCCCGCGGCTCAACAGGCGCCCTGGTGTCCGGCATCGGTGCCCCACCCCGGAACTGGGCCACGCGGTCCGAGTCAGCCTTCCAGGCGGCCGCCCCGTGCGAGACGTCGGATCGCTACAGGGTGCGGAGGGCGGCGAGCATCTCCGCCCGGGTCGTGCTGCCCAGCTTCTGGCGGATCTTGGCCACGTGGTGTTCCACCGTCTTTGGTGAGATGTAGAGCTGGGCGCCGATCTCCTTGTAGGTCAAGCCGTCGACGACGTACTGCGCCACCACCAGTTCCCTCTCCGACAGGACGCTGGCGGCCGACGCGTCCTGGTCTGCCTCGGCGGTCGGGAGCGCGGAGCGGAGGTCACGCGCCTGTTCGAGCAGCGCCCTCGTGACCGACGGGTTCGACGATCGGATGGCCGCCTGCCCGGTGAGACGCGATGCCTCCCAGGTCAGGCCCAGGGCTTGCAGACCCCTGGAGGCTGCCGCGACGTCGTTGGGTTCCACCCTGCCGTTCAGGATGGCGACCCAGGTGCGAGCCGCCTCCGCCAGTGCCTCCAGGCGTCGATGCGCGGGCGTGATCGCCTCGATCTCTGCGGTCCGGCGTGACACAGCCTCGTGGTCGTCGGAGGCCAGGGCCGCCTGGAGGCCGGCCCATCGCAAGGGCAACAGCCACAGTGGCGGCTCCCCGAGGGCACGGAGGACATCGCCCAGGTCACGGGCCTTGGCGGAGACGCGATCCCAATGGCCGAGGCGGCTGGCGGTGATGGTCAGCTCGCCCACGGCGTCGAGCGACAGCAGGTCGGGTGAGTGACGTAGCAGCACGCCCTCCGCCCGCCCCCAGGCCTCCGCCAAGCGGGGGAGATCACCCGCCCGCCGGGCCAGACCGGCATCGATGGCGTCGGCGAACAGCCGCTCTCGGGGTGCCAGCTCGTGGCCTGCGGCGTCGGCGAGCGCAGCCTGAGCGGCGGACCATCTACCGCTACGCACGGCCACCCAACCGAGCAGGAGACGGTGGCGCAGACGCAGCGTCCTGCCGCCTACATCGCGTTCGACCGCCCGCGTCAGCAGGTGCTGAGCCGTACCCGGCTCGCAGAGCGCCAGGGCGACGGTCGCTCCGATGGCATGGGGCGTGTCCGGGAGCAGCAACCGGCTGTGTGCCGATTCCAGCAGCTCGGCCGCCTCCAGGAACGGCGACTCGACTCCACCCGGATCGGCGTCGAGCGATGTGACCAAGCCGCGCGCCGTGAGTGTCAGGGCTTCCTGCGCGAGCGAGGTGATGCGGGGCGCCGGCCGGAGCATCGACCGGAATCGGGTGGCGAGCGGCTCATCGGACGGGCCCTGGGGTACCGCACCGGCGACCACCGAGCCAGCGAGGGCCAGCAACGTGGGAGCGGCGGAGTCGGGCGGCAGCGAGGGGTCCGGACCGCGGTCCTCGTCGTCGCCCGCGGGCCCGACGTCGAGCTCCCGGTAGATGTCGGCGGATCGGCGCCAGAAGCCCCGACCCGGCAACAGCGCAGCCATGACGGCCAGGGCCCTTTCCCGCTGCGGCGTGGACCGGTCACGGGTTGCGGAGTCGGCCATCCGCAGGGCGAGATCGCTGTCGCCGGCGAGCGCGGCGGCCTCGGCCCGTGCCGCCGCGGTCTCCCGGGCGGCGCCCGCGGACGCGGCCCGATCGAACCATGCCCGAGCCAGCTCCGGGGCGTCCGCCAAGCTCATCTCTCCGGCGGCGATGTAGGTCTCGACGGCGTCTCGCCCCTGGGCACCGGCGGCCGCCAGATGCTCGGCCACGTCGGTTGGTGGGGCACCGCGCTCGGCCAGCGCGTCGGCGAGCGAGGCGTGGAGGCGACGGCGCTCGGCCGTCGGGGTCAGCTCCGAGACCACCGTCGCCACCACCGGGACCAGCCCGTGGCCACCGCGCTCGAGGAGGCCGCCCGACTCGAGCATCGCGCTGGCCTCGCCGAGCTCCGGAGCGGCCAGCCCGGTGACCTGGCCCATGAGCTGGTCGTCCAGTTCGGCGCCGGCGGTGAGGGCGGTGAGAACCGATCGGGCGATCGGCGGGAGCTGGTCGACCTCGATCCGGACGGCCTCGATGACCTCGGGCGGCACCGCGCGACGAGCGGGCCTCGTCACCGGTGGCTCGGCCGATCCCCAGGCCAGGGCCAGCCCATCGACGAGAGCCGGGACCCCGGCGGTCTGCGCGTGCAGCGTCTCTACGAACGCCGGGTCGACGGTCCGGCCCAGCACGTGTGCCGCCCGTTCGGCCACGTCCTCCCGGCCGAGTGGCTCCAACCGGACCAGTGGCCGGCGACGCGACAGAGCTGCGTCGAGCGCGGCGAGGACCGGGAGCCTGGGGGCCGGCCGGTGGGCTGCGATCACGGTCACTCCGCGGTCCTCGGCACGTTCGACCAGCCCGACGACGACCCGGAGCGTGGCGTGGTCCAGCCATTGGCCGTCGTCCACGAGCAGCGGGGCGCGCTCGCGATCGAGCCGATCGAGCAGCAGGTCGCGGCACCGGCGCTCCGCCGCGGGATCGTCCGCCCGTGGCCGGCCGGCCGAGCCCCCGTCGACGCGAGCGCCGGCGGGGGACAGATCGATGCACTCGGCGAGGGCGCCGAACGGATGTGCACCCTCCAGGCGTCGGCCCACCATGCTGAGGGGCGGGCCGCCATCGGCGCTCAGACGATCGGCGATGGCGGCGAGGACCTCGCTGCTGCCGTGGCCGCCCGGCGCCACCAGGCCGACCTGGAGTGCGCTCGTACCATCGGGGACCACCGCGGCGACGATGCGGGCCAGGCGCCCTGGCACAGCCGGCGGGGCCCCGCTAGCGCGTCTCGGCGTGGCCGCCGCCGCACGCCTCACCGGGCTCGGGTGCTCCCGGCCCCAGGCGATGCGTGGCGACGAACTCGTCCGCCGCAGGGTCGGGAAGCGCTTCGAGCCAGAGCTGAGCTCCCCAGGCCGACATGACGATGGGCGCCGGTAGGTCGCCATCGTCCCAGCGCGACGCCAGGATGTAGTCCTGCTGCGCGAGGGCGCGGATCTGGTCGACCTGGTCGCCGGGGAGGTCCGGTCGGAAGGTGATCCACACCGCTCCGTGTTCCATCGAGTGGACCCCGGTCTCGTTGAGGATGGGCTCGCCGTAGAAGCCGCAGTCCTGCCACACGGGGTGATGGTCGCCGCCGACCGGAGGTGTCTGCGGATAGTCGACCGGGCCTTCGGTGTGGTCGCGCGAGGGGACATCGAACGTCTGCACCTGTCCGATCAGGGCGGGATCTGCCACATCGGGCCCGCTGGATGCGTCCTCGGCGCCGCTCAGGGCGATGACGGCAACCACACCCGCCGCCGCCAGCACGGCCCCGACAGCGAGCCACCGCAGAATGGGCCGCCGCCGCGGGGAGCGTGGCCCGGTCGGCGGCGGACCGACCGGGCCAGCGCGCGGCGGCCGTGGCGGCGGACCGGCCAGCCCACGCTCAGGAGTTGGCGGTGGGGGAGGAGGCTCCGGGTGGCGTGGCCGTCCCGGGGAGCGCGGCCCGGGACGGGCAGGACCGGGCCCGCCGGGTGGTCGGGCGTCGGATCGCCGGTTGGTCATGGCGCCGCCACCCTGCTCGCCAGCATCCCCTCGCAGGTGCGGACCAGCACGCGGGCCGCGTCGGCGATCTCGCGGGAGGACATCGGGCTCTCGGACCGGCGTTGCCAGCGACCGATGTTGTCCTGCAGGGCTTGGCGGATCGCCGATTCGTCCGTCCCGGCGCCGAGATCCAGCCGCGTGTGCAGCGCCGCGCCTTCCGCCCCCAGCAGGCGCTCCATGTCGGCTGATTCCTGCTCCTTCAGCTTCATGCCCCCGGCCCGTAGCGTGTTGAGCAGCCGCAGCTCGGCGAGCTCGTGGGCCGAGGACGTGAGGCGTTCCAGCTCGTTGGCCAGCACATCCGATCCCGCCACGGGTTGTTCGTGAAGCACCCCCTCGAGAGCCATGAGCGCCGAGCGGGCCTTGAGGACGTCGCGCCGCTGGGCGAAGCGGGTCAACAGGACCTGCCGCAGCTCCCTCACTCCGCTGCGGCGCACCAGCTCGGTGGCCAGGGTGGTGGCGTTCGTGGCCGCCCGCTGACGGATGAGCGCCACGGCCAGCCGCACGCCGAACAGGCCCAGCCGGTCGAGCAGATGCTCCCGGTCCGTGAGGGTGATGGGAATGGGCGTCTGCGCCGAGGCGAACCGATCGGCGGACAGGCAGAGCGCATCGGAGCGCTCCCGCGGGGCACTGGCGATGGCATCCAACGCCTTGTACTCGGCCTCGCGCAGGGTGGTTGCCGACTGCGCGAGCAGGCCGGCGACGGGCACGACCGTCTGCGCCAGGCGCCGCAGCTTGGGGTCCCGCCGGTAACGAGCCGCGATGCGCTGGGCGGAAGCCAAGGAATCTATGCGACCGCCCCCGACCTCGTCGGCGCGTGACAGGACCGCGATCGCGTTCACCGGGGTGGCCTGGGAGAGCTCCTCGTCGTGGAACGCCTCGAGGAAGTCCATGTCCGATGCATGCATGTGGCGCATCAGGTAGACGACGGCGTCGGCGGGGATGGGGTGGTCCTCGCCGGGCGCCAGGAACGACTGCGTACGCGCCGACACGTCGGGCGACAGCGAGGCGATGCCGGGCGTGTCGATCAGCGTGATCTCCCGCAGGGAGGCGGACGGCCACTCGACGTTCAGCTCGGCGACGTCGTCGGCGGCGGAGGGCGCGATGGCGACCTCGATGGCGCCGGCCTCCCGGGTGAACGGCACCTGGCGGGGCGCTCCCTGCTTGGGGACCAGCGTCACCCGGTAGGTGATGCCGTCGCGGTACCACGTCACGATGCGGGTGCACTCGCCGGCGTCGGTCGGTGCGAGCTCCTCGCCGACCAGCGCGTTCAGCAACGTAGACTTGCCGGCCTTGACCTTCCCGGCGATGGCCACCCGCAGCGGCTCGTCGAGACGGTCCCCCGCCGCGATCAGCCGGGCACGCTGGTCGGGCATCCCCTGGTAGGCCTCCACCGCCCTGGCGAGCAGCCAGCGCGCGTCGTCGAGCAGCGCTGGCGACGTGCCGGCGATGCTCATCCGGATCGGCCTCCGGTGGGCGCGCCCCCGGCCGGGGTCGGCCCAGCGGTGGGCGAGTCGGCCGTTCCCGCCACGTCGGGCGCGAGCTCGAGCGCCCTCTTGCGGAGCGCGGCGATGCGCTCCAGCTCGGCGTTGACGTCGCGCAAGCGCCTGTCCCTGGTGGATGCATCGGATCTGGCCGCCGTTTGGGCGGCGGCGAGCGCCTCGTTGGTGGTCTTCTGCAGCTCCTCGGCCCGCGCCGAGTAGAAGTCGCGGAGTTGGCGCTGGACGCGGCGCAGGGTGTCGCGCGCGTCCTTCATGACCACGAAGCTGACCTCGTCGGCGTAGCGGCGGTGGGCGGTCTTGGCGTTGTTCCGGCGCAGGGTGAGCTGGCGCTCCTTCTCCTGCCGCAACGTCTTGCGGCCCATGACCACACCGATGGCGGCGGAGGCCGGGTTGAGCATGCTGAGGCCCGCCAGCATGCTGCCGAGCATGCCGAACATCAGGACGCCCATGTACCCGCCCCGCATTCCGGTCATGATCGCCTCGCCCCGCCCCATCGTCTTGGTATCGATCTCGGTCTTGGACTCGATCTCGCTGACCATGCGCGTCGGGTCCATCACGTCGGGCCGGATCGTGAGGGCCTCGCGGTCCTCGTCGAAGTGCTCGGCCACCCGCGCCGCGACCTCGTGGGATCGCCGGTGCATGAAGGCATACGTCTCCACGACGTCGCGGGATACCCGTCTCCGCAGCCACGGCTCGAAGTCGTCCCATGTCTCGGCCGGATCGCTGATGTCGATGGACTCGTCGGCCTCCTTGCCGACCTGACGCAACCGACCTCGCAGGTCGTGGTCGAGATCGGCTGACAGATCGGCGATGCCGTCGGCGAGGGTCTGCTGCCATCTCGCCAGGTTGCTGCCGAGGCGTGCGGTCTTTTCCTGGAGGTGGCCGAGGTTCGCGACCAGCTCCCTGCTGTCGGGGGCCTGGAGAGCTTGGCGCTCGTTCTGGAACTGCGACGTCAGCAACCCTGCGACCGCGGCCACGTCGTTGGCGACCGTGCGCACGGTGAGCCTCTCGGCGTCGGCGACGATGTCGTTCTGCAGGTAGGCCACCAGCTCCGCGAAGCCCGACTCCTGGTTCAGGGCGCGGTCGTTGCTGCGCAGGGCCTCGGCACGCAGTACCGAGGACGTGCAGATCAACGGTGCCTCGATGCCGTGGCGGGCCAGGTGCTGGGCGTTCAGGTCGCGGATCTTGCGCCAGGCGGGGTAGAAGTCGATCTTCGTGAGCACGCACAGCACGTTGGGGCACATGCGGCGCGCCGTCTGGAGGAACTCGAGCTCGGGAGCGGTGAGCTCCTGGCTGGCATCGGAGACCAGGACCAGCGCGTCGGCCATCGGCAGGGCCCCCAGTGTGGTGGCGGTGTGGGGCGAACCCAGCCCGCCGACACCGGGGGTGTCCACCAGGACCAGCCCCCCGGCCAGGAGCTTGCGGGGGATGCCCACGTGGACGGCGTGCACCCGCCGTTCGTTGGCCGGGTTGGACGCCTCGGTGACGTAGCCGGCCACCTGGTCGATGGGGATCTGCTCACGGACGGGTTCGGGCAGTTCGTCGGGAGCGCCCGCCGTGTCCCCAGCGTGCGGCCTGAACAACACCGCGGCGCTCGCCTCGTCGGCGTAGCGGACGGCGGTGGGCGCCGAGGTGGCGATGTCGTCGTCGACCGGACAGATGGGGGCGTTGAGCAGGGCATTGACCAGGGACGACTTGCCCTGTTTGTACTCGCCGACCACGAAGACGTGGAACGACGAGTCCAGCAGGCGCGTCCTGGTGTGGCCCAAGCGCCGCGCCAGGTCGGGGCGCTCGTACGCGGTGGCGGCTCGGGTTCCCATGTCCACCACCGACAGCGCCGCCTGTACTGCGGCCGAGCGTGCTTCGCTGTTGGGGTCTCCCGCCATGCTCTACTCCTCGTGCCCGGTAGAGACGGCCCCACGGCGTTCCGGTTACACCATGCGGCCCGGCGGGTCAGCTCCGGCGGGCGTCAGGACGCGCAAGGACCCCGGCTTCGGGCCGGGGTCCTTGGTCCTGTGTGTCCGTGCACCGGGTCAGGCGATGTCGACGGCGTCGTTGTCCTGGAAGCTGTCGTCGACGAGGTCGTTGTCCTGGTTCAAGCTGTCGTCGACGAAGTCGTTGTCCTGGTTGAAGCTGTCATCGATGTCGGGGTTGAAGCTGTCCTCGATCTCGGTCGAGGCGTCGACACCGGTGATGTCCACGTTGGCCTGATCGCCACCGAAGTTGAGGTTGCCCTCGACCTCGCCGATGCTCACGTCGCCGGCGGGGCTGCCGTCGCCGGTCGTGCCGGTGACGTCGCCCGAGCCGAAGCCCGTGGCGCCGACGTCGCCGCCACCGCTGGCGACGCCCTGGGCGCCCTGGCCCACCACCGAGTCGCTGACGTCGTCGCCGACCAGGAGGTTGCCCTCACCGGACTGCGCCTGGGCGCCCTCGCCGAAGGCCGCGGTGGACCCGTCACCGGTCACGCCCTGGGCGCCATCGCCCACGATGTTGCCGTCGCCGCTGACCTCGTAGTAGTCGCCGGCGATCTGCTGGACCTGGGTGGTGTAGTGCTCCACCACCTGCTGGTAGGTGGCCCCGGCGGGAGGTGGCGTGACGTGGTAGGTCGGGCCGCCGATCGTCTGCACGATCCTCGGCATCGCCTCCTCGACGTAGCGCTGGCACTCCTCCTCGGTCAGGCCGTAGTCGTCCGGGTCGGGGAGCTCGGTGGTCTCGTCGCTGCGCCCCTCGTCGCCGCCGAGGCGTAGCAGCTGCATGATGTAGTCACGGGCTGCATCGGGCATGTCGGCCAGCGATTCCCGAAGGTCATAGGTCGTTGGCATTGGTTCCGTTCTCCTTGGTTCCCGGTCCCCGCCGATCGGGTGACCTCACCGCCGACGTTACGGACGGCCCGCTCCCTCGTCATCGGGGAAATCCCCCTCCCGGTGGGGGAGCCATAGGGGATATCCGTGGCAGGTTGACGCGTCAGAACGAGCCGATGTCGTCCAAGACGGCGGGGTCGTCCGGTATTTCGTACGAACCGGTGTCGTCGATATCACCTGTCAACGCGTCGGCCGCCTCGACGCCGGCACCGGTGTCCAGGTCCGGGGCCAGGTCCGGGGCCAGGTCGAGCGGGCCCTGGGCGACGACGGCGCCCACCTCGGACAGGCCCTGGCCGGCGCCGGGCATCGTGTCGGCCTGAGGGCCGACGACATGGTCCGGGCCCGGCGGTCCGGCACCGGCACCGGCCCCGGCCCCGAAGGTGAGGGAGGTCTCCGGGCCGCCGGGGGCGTCCGCGGTTCGGTGAGGCGCATCGACCACGTCGCCGCCGGAGGCGACGGCGCCGTCGTGATCGCGGGTGTGGCGGGGTGGCATACCGTCGAGCTGCTCGGTGACGTCGCCGAAGGCGGCGATGTCCATTTCTCCGGGCTGGCCGGCGGCCCGCACGAGGCCGGAGCGGGCGAGGGTGAGCGCCTGCGCGACCTCGGGCGGCAGCGTGTCAGCCACCAGGTCCACCGCCTCGCGCACGTCCTCGGCGTCGACCTCGTGGAATCCATGCCGCGCCAGATAGGGGGCGGCGCCCAGCTCCTCGAGCACGGCTTGCTCGGCGGGATCGACCGCGACATCGCGCAGTATCTCGAGTAGGGACCTCCCCACGATGTCCTCCTCGACATCAATGTCCCGGCGATCGGGGCCGCCCCAAGGCTAGGGCCGGGGCACGGGCGCTCACATCGGGGAAATCCCCCGCCTGATCCCCGATTCGATGGGGAATTTCGCCGCGTCCGCTCATGGCTCGTCGTCGGGGAATTCGACGATGCGCAGGTTCGAGCGGCGCATCTCCGACCGCATGAACTCGATGAGCGCCTCGTCACCGACCGGCCTGACGGAGAGGCCGCCCACCTCCTGGCTCTGGGTCGCGGCGATCACCGCGGGGGCGAGGCACAACCCGAGGAGCACTCGCTCCTCGGAGTCGAGCTCCTCGTCGACCAGCCGGCGGAGCTTCGCCAGGAGGCGGGCGGCGGCGTCCCTGTCGCCTGTCACACCTCGTAGTCGGAACGCCGGCGCCGCGGTTACCCGCGGTGGTGGCCACGCAGGAAGTGGATGCGGTCGTGTTTGGGATGGTCGGGGTCGGTGGTGTAACCGGAACGCCGTCGGGACGTCAGTGACGCACAAGGGACATGAACATCTCGGCACTCCTGTAGCACCGGTCGTCGACCAGCGAGGAGACGCGTGGCGATCACCAACGTGACGATGACCCGAGACGAGATCGACTCGGTGGTGGCCAAGCTCGACGGGCTCGACGTCACCGACAAGGAGCGGCTGCTGCTTCAGGCGGTGGCCCGGCTCGCCGGCGACGCGATCGTCGAGCGGGTCACCGACGAGCACACGAGGGTCGACGTCGGATCGTTCTGACGTCGGCGACATGTCCGGTCGCGGAGCTTGGGGCCCTACTGCACGTCGCCGTGCGGCATCTCACGCACTGCGTGCTGGTCGCGCCGTGTCGAACTGAACGTCGGCCGCAGAGCACTGTGCACAGCCCTCGACGTGACGGGCCGCGGTGGTGGTGGCGCCGCCCGCCATGAGCTGCGACAGCTCCTCGCATCGGCTCGAGCGCCGCTCGAGCAGGACCTGCATCCTGAGGGCGGCCTTGAGGCGGGTGCGGGCGCGGTGCAAGGCCACCTTGGCGGCGCCCGGGCTGACCCCGAGCACGGCGCCCAGCTCGGCCGGCGACAGCCCGAGGGTGCTGACCAGCGTGATCGCGGCTGCGTCGCGAGCCGAGAGGCCGGCCACCGAGCGGCGCAGCACCCTGGCCATCTCGCCCGCCTCCGCCACCGCGTCGGGCGACGCGTCCGTTGACACGATCTGCTCGGTGATGTGCTCGTCGAGTGGTCGGCTGCGGGCGGCCGCCCGGTGATGGTCGACGATCACGTGGTCGGCAATGGCGCCGATCCACGCGCCGAACCGGGCAGGATCGTGGAGCCGGTCGAGGTTCTGCAGCGCACGCGTGAACACCTCCTGGACGATGTCCGCAACGAGGTGCTCGTCCCGGCCGCCGCGACCGCGAACCTTCCGTGCCACCCTCGGCGCGTGGGCTCGATAGAGCTCGTCGAACGCCGGGGCCGACCCCGCACGGGCCGCCATCACCAGCACGCCATCCGGCCGTCGGCCCGATTCCCGCGTGGCCATCTCCACTCCTTTTCGAGGAGCTGAGATCGAATACGAGGGCTCGGGTCAGCGGGCCGCCACCCTGCGACCCACCCGCGCCCTTGCCGCTTCCAGCTCCTCGCCGCCTCGAATCTGATGTGGTCCCCCATTTGGCGTGCCCTGGCGTGCCGCGCTGGCACATCTCCCGGCCGCGGCGGGGCACGCCGGTCGGCGCCGGTTCGGTGTGGGCTCGGGGCCCCTCAGACGGGCCGCTCGACCGCCGTCGCGGGCGCCGAGCTCGCGGTGGACCAGACGACGGCTCGGCGCGGATCGGGCGTGTAGCTGCACGTCGAGCCGGTGGAGACGCACGAACGCAATGCATCGGCTATCGAGTGGTCCCTGGCGTCGATGGCGTCGATGGCGCGCTTGATCGCCTTGCGCACCGATGTGCGGGCCAGTTCGCCGTGGTCCATGAAGGCGCGGGGGCGGCCGCCCAACCCCGTGGCGGCCTCGATCTCCTCGGCCAGTGCGTCGAGCTCGCCCCGCAAGTGCTCGGCCCGGGCGATGTCCGCGTTGGCTTCGGCTTCCGCCAACTCGTCGCTCAGCTCGCGAGCGCGTGCCGCGTAGGCCGTCCTCGCCTGATCATCCAGCAACTCGTGTCGCGCCCGCTCGGTCATGACCGCGGCGCCCGCCGCCAGGGTCAGGGCCGATATGTGCTGCCCCGGACGGGTCAGCAGCTCCGCGATGTAGCTCATGCCGAGGAGGTCCGCCACGACTGCCCGGCGGTCGCCGATCTCCACGAGCCAACCCCGGCCGGCGCGGCGGATCACGCCATGGCGCGCGCCGGTGGCGGCATCACCACGGTCGGCGCCGTCCTGCGTTCGTCCTGCCCCGGGTGTGCCGGCGGGCTCCAGAGCCGAGAGCTCGGCCCGCCACTCCTCGGTCCACCCGGACATGTCCATGGCGCCGCTCTCTCGGGCGGCCCTGTGGAGCAGGTCGATGGCGCGTGCCCGGTCCTCGGCACCTCCTCGCTGGCGCAGGACGGTGGCCAGCTCGGCGCGCGTGATGGCAAGCATCGGCCGGTTCCCCAGGCGGCGGTTGGCGGCGATGGCCCGCTCGAGGTGGCGAACCGCCAGGTCATGGTCTCCCCAGGTGGCGGCGGCCAGCCCCAACGGCCTCTCCGTCGAGCCCAGGCACACGACACCGCTCGCGGCCAGGACGGGAAGGTCCGCGAAGGGGACGAGAAGGTCGTAGGCCTCGCGCGCGATGGCTTCGTCGCCCAACGCTGCTGCCGCTTGGACGATGGCCACCATGCCTGGCAGCCAGACGCTCGATCGAGGCAAGCCCGCGAGGCCGTTCGCCGTCAAGCGGTCCAGGACGGATCGCGCACGCTCGGCCAGGCCCGCCCGAGCTGCGATGGACGCCGCAAAGGCGGGGAACGCGAATTCCCGCACGGGGCCGGTGGCCCAGGCCATCTCGTCGACCGCGTCGAGCACGTCGGCGTGCCGGCCCTGGCACCAGCGGATCAGCAAGGTGTGGGCCCCCAGGTAGGGGACGGCGTCGACGTCGCCCACGGCCCGCCCGCGCTCGAAGGAGCGCTGGGCTTCGACCTCGGCCTCGTCCAGGCGACCGGCCCGGATGAGCAACATGACGTCCAGGACGTCGACCACGTACAGGATGCTCTGGCAGGCCAGGGCGTCGGCCCGTGCCCGTAGGTCTTCGAGAGCCCGAAACGCCCGGTCGTCACCGAGGTGGAACAGGTCGATGGCCCGCAAGCACAAGCCCATCAGCGCCAACATCCCGTGCCCCGTTTCGGATGCCACATCGACGAGCTCGTCAGCGAGATCGAGCCGGGCCCGGATCTCATGGGGTGGGAACACCGCGCGGTGGCACAGCGACAGCGCCTCCGCCAGTGCGGCTCGGTCGCCGCAGTGGCGGGCAGCCTCCAGTGCCTCGAAGACGGGGTCGGCAGGGCCTCCGTCGTAGACGGCTTCCGCCGCGAGCCGGGCGGTGAGCCGGCAGCGCAGCGCCGCCTGCTCGTCGGGCAGACGAGCCAGGGCCGCACGCTGCAGCCCGAGCACCCGGCCCCTCTCCACCGGGTCTCGATACTCCTCGCCGTTGACCCAGTGACTGCCGAGCCCCAACGCCGCCTCGGCGAAGAGGAGAGGATCGCCCGCGCGTTCGACCACGGCGGCCGCCCGATCGAAGCGCACGTGCGCCTCGGCCAGACGACCGCAGAGCAGCGCCGCCTGTGCCCACGCGACGAGCAGCTCGCCGGGCGGGGTCCCCAGGTTGGACTGCTCGGAGAGGCCGACCGCCGCCGACAGCAGGGTGTCGGCATGCTCGTACGCGAACCCGTCCACCATCGACTGCGCCGCCGCCTGGCACGCCGCCACGGCCTCGCGGGCGTCGTCGGGCGACCGGGGAGCCGCCGCCAGGGCATGGTGGGCACGCCGAGCCAGACGATCGGCCGAGACGCTGGGCCCGGTGCCGCCCAGCGCGGCTGCGGCCCGTGCGTGAGCCGCCAGCCGCTCGTTGCCATCGAGCGCGTCCTCGAGGGCAGAGCGCAGCAGCTCGTGAGAAAACGCGAACCGATCCGGGCCGTCCTCGGTGACGAGTCCCGCCGACGCCGCTTCGGCCACTGCGTCCATCACCGATGCCGGCGCGGTCGCCGACACGGCGGCCGCTTCGGGCAACGACGGCGTGGTACCCAGGACCGCGCTGTGCTTCAGGACTCGCTGCGTCTCCGGGGTCATGCGGCTGATGGCCGCTTGGATTGCGGCCCGTAGACCGTGCGATGCAGCGCCCTCGGTCGCCGAGATCCCGCTGGCGACGATGCGCCGCAGGAACAGGGGATGGCCGTTGGTCGCCCGCAGGACCACCCGCAGCGAATCGGTGTCGAGGTCGTCCAGGCCGTAGGTGGCCAGGAACTCGGCGGTCTCGGCCAGGTCGAAACCCGGGAGCGTCAGCAGGGTCGCCTCACGCTCGATCTCGTCGATCAGGCTGGCCTCGAGGCTGGCCAGGGCGGGCTCGGAGCGGCGCCGGGTGAGCACCAGGGCCAGGTCCAGGCGGTGGAGCGACCGGGCGACGAACCTCGTCAGCAGCAGGGTCCCCACGTCCGCGGCGTGGATGTCGTCGATGACGACACAGCTGGGCCTGTCGCTGCACGCGGCCGCGATCTCGTCCGTCACGGCCGCGAAGCGGGCGAACCGGTCGTGCTCCCCGGCGGGGACGTCGACGTCCGAGACCAGGAGATCGACAGCGTCGCTCCCGCAGAGCTCACCGAGGATCGGCTGCCACGGCCACAGGGCGGGCGAACCGCCATGGTCCCAGCAACGCGCCATGACCACTGCGATCCCTGCATCCCGGGCTCGGGCCGTCAGCTCCTGGCACAGGCGGGTCTTGCCGATGCCGGCGTCGCCGGTGACGACCACGAGCGATCCCAGTCGCTCCGTCGCCATGCGGCACGCCCCGAGGACCTGGCGTAGCTCGCCCGCTCGGCCGACGAACTGCCCCGCCGATGCCGGATTTCGGACCGCCACGGTGGAAGCTTAGAGCCGCGCGGACTGGCGGTCAGCACCCACCGATCGGTACCGAATGCGCAGCGTGATCCCTGCCGGGTCTTGCGCCGTGGAGCCTCGCGGCTGGCGATTGCGGTGAACTCGGTTCAACCGGCGCCGGGCCCGGCGGCAACGCTGCCGTTCGGCGCCTCGCTGGCGTTCTCCTCAGGTGTGGTCGTCGTCGTCGTGCTGGTGGATGTGGAGGTGGTGGATGTCGTCGTCGTGGACGGCTCGGTGGTCGTCGGCGACTCGGTGGTGGGTGGTTCGGTGGTGGACGGCTCGGTCGTCGGCGGTTCCGTGGTCGGCGGTTCCGTGGTCGGCGGTTCCGTGGTGGGCGACTGGGTGGTCGGTGGTTCGGTGGTGGGCGCCTCGGGCGGCGTGCTCTCCGGATCCCCGTCGTCCCCACCGGCGAGCGCGAAGGCGACCCCTCCGCCGACGAATAGGAGCGCCACGGCCACGATCGCCGCCAGGAGCGCAAGCGGTCGCTTCCTGGGCTGGTCGAGGTCGTCGTCGCCATGGGGCGGCGGCATGGGCACCGAGCGCTCACGCCGCGGCGGCATCTCGTCCGTTGCCGCCGTCGGCGCGGGCTCGGTGATGCTTGCGCCCGCGTGCCCGACGGCGACACGCACGTCACCGGCCGCGACGGGAGCGGCTGCCTCGGCCGCGGTCATCGCCGCACCGAGGGCGACGCCGTGCTTGGGATGCGCGTCGACCGCGATCGGCCTGCCGAGCTCGGCGCCCACGAGCTGGGCCACCAGGGGGATCCGCGACGACCCGCCCACCAGCAGCACCGCGCTCAGGTCGTCGGCCTCGATCGCCGCGGAACGCAGGGCCCGGCGCAGCGCGTCGATCGACTGGGTGAGCGCTGGCCGGATCAGGTCCTCGAACTCGCCGCGTGTCACGCGGACCTCGGTCTGCGCGGACGGCAACACGACCGGGATCGACGCGTCTGTATCCGACGCCAACGCCTCCTTGGCCGCGACGCACTCCCGCCGAAGCCGGGCCACCGCGGCTGAGGCCGCGGGGTCGTCGGGATCGAGCCGCTCGTAGGCATCGCCCAGGGAGGACACGACATGCTGGAAGATGGCCTCGTCGAAGTCGATGCCGCCGAGCCGCTCGACGCCCTCCGGCTCGCCCAGGATGTCCCATCCAGCAACGGTCTTGCGCAGCACGGTGGCGTCGAAGGTGCCCCCGCCCAGGTCGTACGCCGCCACCACCGAACCGGGGGCAACCCGCTCCTGGGAGGCATAGTGGATCGCCGCGGCCTCGGGCTCGCTCAGGGTCACCGCATCATCGAGGTCGGCTTGGCGGATCGCCTGGCGCAGCAGGTCCTTCTTGTAGTCGCCCCAGTTGGCGGGATGCGACACCGCCACGCCCGCGGCCCGGCCGCCTTCCGACTCGGCGACCCGCTCGACCGTCCAACGCAGCAGCCTGGCGGTGAGGGCATCAGCCGAGCACGGAGTGCCCGCCAATATGATCGGGGTCGGGTCCCCCATGCGGCGCTTGAACTCGCGGGCCACCCGCTGGGGCTCGCCCGCGGCTCGGCGCTCGGCCGCCTCGCCCACCAGGAACTGCCCGTCCTCGCGCAGCAGCACCACCGAGGGCACGACCGACGCCCTGGTACCGAGGTCCACGATCTCCGCTCGCCCGTCGCGCCACACCGCGGCCGCCGTGTACGTGGTCCCGAGATCTATACCCAGGTAATAGGAAATCTCGCCGCCTCCTGTGATCCGTACCTCCTACTAGACGTGGCTGGTGGCGGCCGGTTACAGGTCCCCGGCACGGCGCGACCTTGCCTGTCCGCTGACGTTCTTCGGAGACGGACCCGAAACGCCGAGTCAGGCGGCCAACAGGACGGCGGCGATCTGCTCGCGCAGGTCGGCGACGTCGTCGCGGTCGCTGTGGGGTGCCATGCCCGCGTGCAGGGCGATCATGTTGTCGCGCACCCGGCCCGAGCTGACCCGCCTCGCCGCGGCCACGGCCCGGTGGCCGGCGTCGACGCCCCGGTCGAGGTCGCCAACCGTCGTGTCGAGCTGGGCCAGGGCCACGAGCGCCAGGGCATGCGACCGGGCCGCGTCCTCGCCATGGCCATCGGCTGCCGCCTGGTGGCGACCCCCGGCCTGGACGACCGCGTGGGCGCTCTGCCCCGTCACCGCCAGGCGATCCCAGGCCAGCCCCGTGTCCCCCCAATGGTGGGCGTGGCTGTAGTGCGCCACCCAGGGGCGGTCACTGCACTCGTCGAGGTCACGCGCCGCGAACCACTGGTCGGCGGTCCCGATCGCCGCCTCCGTCGCCTCGACCTCGCCGGCCTCGGCGTGCGCCCGGGCCCGGAGCGCCCAGAGCATCGCCTGCTCGGTGGGCACCAGCCGGCCCTGGGCACCCTCGAGCGCTCGATCGAGGAGGGCGAGGGCCTCCGCCGGCCGCCCCAACCACGTCGCCTGGCGCGCCATCGAGCCGAGCACCCGGGCGTGCAGGCTCCAGTTGTCCGCCTCCTCGGCGCAGTGTGACGCCATCTGCCACAGCCGGGAGGCGTCGCGGTAGCGGTCGACGTCGAATGCCATGAAACCGGTGTTGCACCCGAGCCAGCCGACCGCCACCAAGAGCTCCGGGCGGAGCTTGGGAGCGCAGCGGGCCTCGAGCAGGTCGCGGGCTCGGCGCGTCTCGACCAGTGCGGCATCGAACCCGAAGCCGCCGCCCCAGCGCATGTCGCCGCGCTTGACCGACGCGGCGGCATCCCGCACCTGGGCGATGTCGGTCGCACCGACCCGCGAGGGCGGTGTCGTAGGGGCGATGTAGTCGAGTCCGTCGATCGATCCCGGGGCCGGGACGTCGACGTTGGGCCCCAGAAGGTCGGGCCGACCCTCTGCGCCTTCATCGTCAACCACGGCCGGTCCTCCCCCGTGTCGTGCCCCCCGCTGACGGCAGTGTTACATACCGGAACCACGCGAAACCACCCCGCGAGGCGGGTATCTCTCTGCGTGGCGCGACCACCGCGAGCAGGGATTTCGCACCAGGGAGATTGGGTCATTGCGGGGTCAATGCCGGATGTGGAGACTGACTCCCGTCAATCGACGGACAGAACCGAGCCCACCGTGACGTCTTCGCTGAGCGACATCCCGGGCACCGAAGACGAGGGGCCGCGCCACGCTCTCCGGCTGGGCAAGCGCAAGGGCCGTGGTCGGCGTCCGTGGCGCAGCGGCCGGCTCGACTTCGCCCCGCGTCCGCTGGCGCTGGAGGACCGCAGGACGGACGGGCCGACCGTGTTCCGGGAGCAGCGCAAGCGGATCGAAGCCGGCACCATCTTCGCCGCGGTGGTGGCGCTGGCCACGATCGCCTTCGTCGCGGTGATCGCCTACCGGGCCACGCGGGTCGACGTCGAGCAGACCGGCCTCGCGGACGGCGCGCAGCTCGACCGACGGGCTGCGGACGCCCTCGAGGTGAAGGTCACGTTCGAGTCGCGCGGTGACGCGCGGGCGGCGTCGTTGAGCTTCGACGGCGAGAGGGTCGAGGAGCCGACGATCCAGGGCGCCACCATGGTGTGGCGGCCGGCCGGCGAGCTGGCGGAGGGTGAGCACCGGCTGGCGCTCGCGGTGCCCCGCCCCGTGCTCGACGACGCCCGCTTCATCTGGAGCTTCACGGTCGACGTGACGCCGCCCACGATCGAGGTCCCCCGCGTGGTCGAGGCGGTGGCGATCGACGCGCCGGCGGAGGTGAAGGGCCGGGCCGAGGCGGGGGCCGGTGTCCGGGCCGACGGCGACGAGGTCGAGGTCGACGAGGACGGCAACTTCACGCTGTCGTACACGCGGGCCCCGGCGGGCCCGATCGCGCTCGAGGCCGTCGACGAAGCCGGCAACGTCACGGCCGCAGCGGTGACCATTCCGGTGACGTATCCCGGCCTCCGGGGCGTTCACGTGAGCGCAGCGGCATGGGAGAACGAGCAGCTGCGCAACGGCATCCTCCGCCTCGTCGACGAGGGCCGGATCGACACCGTGCAGCTCGACCTCAAGGACGACCAGGGCGTCGTCGGTTACAACACCACCGTCGACCGCGCTCGCCAGATCGGGGCCGTGACCGAATTCTACGACCTCGACGACGCGGTCCGGGCGCTGCAGGACCGCGGGGCTCGGGTGATCGGCCGGGTGGTGGCGTTCCGCGATTCGATCCTGGCCCGGGCCGCCTGGGGGGCGGGCGAGACCAACCAGGTGATCCAGTCGGCGGCGGGCGGTCCCTACGGCGCTCCCAGCGAGTTCACCAACTTCGCCGATCCCGCGGTCCGCCGTTACAACCTGGCCATCGCGCTGGACGCGGTGAATCGGGGCGTCGACGACATCCTCTGGGACTACGCCCGCCGCCCCGGGGGCGATCCGGCCGGCATGGTGATCCCCGGGCTGTCCGGCTCACCGAGCGACTCGATCGCCGGGTTCCTGGCCGAGTCCCACAGCGAGCTCCGTCGGCGCGGCGCCTATCAGGGCGTGACCACCGTCGGCGAGGCGGCCGACCGCGGCGACCTCGTCGGCCAGGACCTCGCCCGCATCGCCGACAACGCCGACTACGTGGCGCCGCAGATCTTCCCTGGCTACTGGAGCGCCGGGCGCCACGACGTGGCCAGCCCGGTCAACCAACCCGGAGACCTCGTGCGCGCCGTGCTCCAGCGGTTCCAGCAGGCCACGGCCGACCGGGGCGCGGTGCTGGCGCCGTGGTTGCAGGACTTCACGCTGCGCGGTGTCAGCTACGGCGACGCCCAGGTGCGGGCCCAGATCGACGCCGCCACCTCGGTCGGCATCGACCGGTTCCTCCTGTGGGACCCGTCGGTCACCTATTCGGCCGGCGCGCTCGCTCCCCGTTAGAGGCCCAGCGGACAGGGCGCTCCGAAGGGCACCCCCGCGTCGGGATTTGTTGCTGGGCCGCAGCTCAACAGCTGGGCCTCCCGGCGGCGCTGACCACCGTGAGCCAAGAGGACGTGCCTATCCGCTGACGCTCTTTGGTGGACGCTCACGGCACCGACGAGCCCTGCTTCTCGAGGTCGGCGAGGAGGTTGAGCAGGTCGTCGGCGTGCTCCTCCTCCACCGCCAGGATGTCTTCCATCATCCGGCGCGTGGTCGGGTCCTTGTCGCCCAGCCACTGCACGATCTCGGCGTAGGACTCGATGGCGATGCGCTCGGCCACCAGGTCTTCCTTGATCATGTCCACGAGGCCGTTGCCCTCGACGTACTCGGCGTGGGAGCGGTCCTCGATGCCAACGGGCGAGAAGTTGGGCTCGCCCTGGAGCTGGGTGATGCGCAGGGCGATCTGATCGGCGTGCCCCAGCTCGTCGTTGGCGTGCTGGAGGAACTCGGCGGCCACCGGCCCGCCGTTGAGCCCGTCGGCCATGAAGTAGTGCCGCTTGTAGCGCAGGACGCAGATGATCTCGGTGGCCAGCGCCTGGTTCAGGACGTCGACCACCTGTGCCCGATCGGCGCCGTAGGCAGCGGTGATGGGGCCCTCGCTCATCTTTGCCCGGGCGCGCTCGCGCAGGGTCGTGATGTCCGTCAGGAAGCTCATGACGCGGCAACCTACCGGCAGTTGGGTGGCATTCGGGCCAGGGGTATGGTCCCGCTATGGCCGACCGGGCAACGTTCGCGGATCAGACGATGGGGCTCATGCCATCGCTCTACGCCGCCGCGCTCCGCATGACCCGGAATTCGGCCGACGCCGAGGACCTCGTGCAGGAGACCTACCTGCGGGCCTACCGCGGGTTCGAAGGGTTCGAGGAAGGAACCAACCTCAAGGCATGGCTGTACCGCATCCTCACCAACACCTACATCAACAGCTATCGGGCCAAGAAGCGCCGGCCCGAAGAGACGGATCTCGACGAGGTCGAGGACCTCTACCTGTACCGCCGGATCGGCGGCCTGGAGGCGGCGATGGCGGGCCGCAGCGCCGAGGACGAGCTGCTCGAGCGGTTGACCGACGCCGAGGTGAAGGAGGCGCTCGAGTCGCTGCCCGAGAACTTCCGCATGGCCGTGTTGTTCGCGGACGTGGAGGGATTCGCCTACAAAGAGATCGCCGAGATCCTCGACATCCCCATCGGTACGGTCATGAGTCGCCTCCACCGGGGAAGAAAGGCGCTCCAGAAGCGGTTGTACGAGTTCGCCGTGGAGCGGAACCTCACGGGTCCCGTCCCGGATGACGCCCATGTCTGATTGCCAAGACGCACTCCACGAGCTGTACGGCTTCCTCGATGGCGAGCTCACCGAGGAGCGTCGCGTCGCCATCCAGCGCCACCTGGACGCGTGCCAGCCCTGCGCCGAGCCGTACGACTTCGAGGCCGAGCTGCGGGCGGTGGTGCGTCGCAAGTGCCAGGAGCAGGTGCCCGACGCCCTGATCGCCAAGATCCGTACGGCGCTCGAGTCGGAGGCCTCCCGTCTCCCGGACTGAGGTTCGCCCGCACCCGGGCAGCGCGCAGCCGGGGGGCGCTTCGCGACTTTGCCGATCGTTGCCTAGCATGCGAGCCATGCTCGCGGTGGTCTGGCACTACTGGATCGGTGTGGCGCTCGTGCTGGGCGCCGTCGGCACGCTGGCGGCGCTCGCGTTCGGATACCTGACGAAGGTGGAGTCGACCCGCTACCCCAAGAAGGACTAGGTGCCCGTCAGTCCGGTCGACTGGGGGCTCGCCGAACGGGTGGCGAACCGGGTCTCCGGGCACGAGCCGCTGGCGGCGTCCTACCACTACGACCGGCTGGCCGTCGACTTCGCCGACGTGACCGCCCAGGCGGAGGAGCTGGTGGCCGCGGCCACCGGGCTGCGCTCGGTCAGCGGCCCGGCGCGGGCGCGGGTGGTGGACCGCGCCGACTGGGTGCGGGCCAACGTCGCCAGCTTCGGCCGGCTGCTCCGCCCGCTCACGGACAAGATGGCCGAGCGGATCGGGGACAGGCGGGGCTTGGCCGCGCTGCCGGCGGCGCTGTCCCGCCGCGCCGCCGGTGTCGAGGTGGGGACGCTGCTCGGGTGGATGGCCACTCGGGTGCTCGGCCAGTACGACCTGCTTGTCATCGAGGACGAGGATCCCGACGATCAGGACCTCGTCTACTACGTGGGGCCCAACGTGCTGGCGCTGGAGAAGCGCCACGCCTTCCCGCCCCGGGAGTTCCGCCTGTGGCTGGCCCTCCATGAGGTGACCCACCGGGCACAGTTCACCGGGGTGCCGTGGCTGCGGCCGCACTTCCTGTCCCTGGTCGAGCGCACGCTGGACGCTGTGGACCCCGATCCCAAGCGGTTTCTCGACGCCCTCGGTCGCGCGATCGAGGACCTGCGCTCGGGCAACAACCCGCTCGACGAGGGCGGCATCGCCACCCTGCTGGCCAGCCCTGACCAGCGGGAGCTGTTCGGTCGAATCGGCGGGCTGATGAGCCTGCTCGAGGGCCATGGCGACGTCACCATGGACCGGGCCGGCGAGGGCCACGTCCCCTCGGCAGCCCGGTTCTCGCGGGCGCTGCGCGAGCGGCGGAAGCAGGGCGGGAGCGTCGCCAAGCTGCTGCAGAAGGCGCTCGGCATCGACGCCAAGTTCCAGCAGTACGCCCAGGGCGAGTCGTTCATCGCCTACGTCGAGCGCCACGGCGGTCCCGACGCCCTCGACGCCGCTTGGCGGGGCCCCGAATGGCTGCCCACCCTGGCCGAGGTCCGCGCCCCCCAGGAGTGGCTGGATCGGGTGAGGCTCTCCGAGGAGCTTGTCGGCTGAGCCCCGACAACCGGCGTTGGAATCTCCCGGTCCCCGCGAGAAAACGACGCCGGAACGGTTGTTGGTGCGCTGTGACTTCCCGCCGGCGGGGACGGCGGTCACGTGCGCGGTGTCGGGCGGGGCCGACTCGTTGGCCCTGCTGGCACTGGCCGTCGGGGCCGGCTGCCGGGCCGTGGCCGTCCATGTCGATCATGGGCTGCGCCCCGGGTCCGGCGACGAGGCCGAGGTGGTGCGGGCTGCCGCCGCGCGGTTGGGCGCCGAGTTCCGCGGCGTGCGGGTCGCGGTGGCACCGGGCCCCAACGTCGAGGCCCGCGCCCGGGCCGCCCGTTACGCCGCCCTCCCGCCCGACGTGCTGACCGGGCACACCGCCGACGACCAGGCCGAGACGGTGCTGCTCAACCTGTTGCGTGGCGCCGGGCTCGACGGCCTCGCGGGCATGGACCCTCGACGGCGACCGCTGCGCCGCCTGCGCCGGCACGAGACCCGGGCGTTGTGCGACGGCTTGGGGCTGAAGCCGGTCGAGGATCCCACCAACCGGGACCCGGCGTTCCGCCGCAACCGGGTGCGGCAGGAGCTGCTGCCGCTGCTCGACGACATCGCCGAGCGCGATGTCGCGCCGATCCTCGCCCGCCAGGCCGACCTGGCCCGCGACGACGTCGTGTTGCTCGACGAGCTGGCCGCCGCGGTCGACCCGCGCGACGCCCGGGCGCTCGCCGCCGCCCCGATGCCGCTCGCCCGCCGCGCCGTCCGGAACTGGTTGCGCAGCGGCGGCCCCGGGGGCGACGAACAGCACCCACCCGATGCCGCCACCGTCGATCGGGTTCTCGCCGTAGCCCGCGGCGAGGCGCTGGCGTGCCAACTTCCGGGGGGGTGGCGGGTGGCTCGGTCGCGGGGGCACCTGCGGCTCGACCGGCACTAGCGTGACCAGGCATGCCGACGAACTCCCCGGGCGATTTCCTTCACCATCTCGACGATCCCTCTCTGGGGCCCGTGGTGGTCGGCGAGAAGGAGATCCAGGCTCGCATCGTCGAGCTGGGTGACCAGATCACGGCGGACTACGGCGGCCGCCCGCCCCTGCTCATCGGCGTGCTGAAGGGTGCGTTCATGTTCATGGCCGACCTGGCGCGGGCCATTCGCCTGCCGGTCGAGATCGATTTCATGGCGGTCTCGTCGTACGGCGCATCGACCCGGTCCTCCGGGGTGGTGCGCATCGTCAAGGACCTCGACATCGACCTCACCGGGCGCCACGTGATCCTGGTGGAGGACATCGTCGACTCCGGCCTCACCCTCACCTACCTGCGGCGCAACCTGGCCGCCCGCCATCCGGCCAGCCTCGCCGTGTGCGCCCTCTTCGTGCGCCAGGGCAACCAGAAGACCCAGGAGGAGCTCCGCTACGTCGGCTTCGAGATCCCGCCGGCGTTCGTGCTCGGCTACGGCCTCGATGTCGCCGAGCGCTTCCGCAACCTCCCCTACGTGTGTGAGTTCACCGGCGAGATGAGCGGGTGAGCGGGTCGGGGGCGGTGGTCCTCGGCGCCGCCCCACCGGTAGCCTGGCCCGCACCGTGAAACGCTTCCCCCGCGCCGTCGTGGCGTATCTCCTGCTCGGTTTCGCCGTCCTGTTCTTCGGGGCGCAGATGCTCCGCCCCGGGACCGAGCGGGAGGAGCTCGACCTCTCCGCCTTCCGCGACGACATCGCCGAGGGCGAGGTCGCGACCGCTGAGATCAAGGACCGCGACAACGTCGTCGAGGGCAAGCTGCGAGACGACACCGACTACAAGGTCAGCTACCCGGCCGAGTTCGCCGACGAGCTGGTCGAGGAGTTGGACGACGCCGACCCCGCCATCGAGGTCACGACCGACTCGCAGGGTGATTCGGTCTGGACCGGCCTGCTGTTCAGCCTGCTGCCCGTCGTGCTGATCATCGGCGCCTTCTTCCTGGTCATGAACGCCCTGCAGGGCGGGGGCCGCGGGGTGATGCAGTTCGGCAAGTCCAAGGCGAAGCAGGTCACCAAGGACGACACGGTCGTGACGTTCGCCGACGTGGCCGGGTGCGACGAGGCCGTCGAGGAGCTCCAGGAGATCAAGGACTTCCTCAAGGACCCCGGCCGGTTCCAGGCGATCGGCGCTCGGATCCCGAAGGGCGTGCTGCTCTTCGGGCCGCCCGGCACCGGCAAGACGTTGCTCGCGCGGGCCGTGGCCGGGGAGGCGGGGGCGCCGTTCTTCCCCATCTCGGGCTCGGACTTCGTCGAGATGTTCGTGGGCGTGGGGGCCAGCCGGGTCCGGGACCTGTTCGAGAAGGCCAAGCAGGCGGCGCCGGCCATCGTGTTCGTCGACGAGATCGACGCCGTCGGGCGACACCGCGGCGCCGGCCTGGGTGGCGGCCACGACGAGCGCGAGCAGACGCTCAACCAGCTCCTGGTGGAGATGGACGGCTTCGACTCCCGCACGGGGGTCATCCTCATCGCCGCCACCAACCGGCCCGACATCCTCGATCCGGCGCTGCTCCGGCCCGGGCGGTTCGACCGCCAGATCGTGGTCGACCAGCCGGATCTCGAGGGCCGCAAGGCGATCCTCGACGTCCACGCCAAGGGCAAGCCGCTGGCCGACGACGTGCGGCTCGACGTGCTGGCCCGCCGCACACCGGGATTCACCGGCGCCGACCTGGCCAACCTCATGAACGAGGCGGCGCTGCTCACCGCCCGCCAGGGCGGTACCGACATAACGATGGCGTCGATGGAGGCGGCCATCGACCGGGTTCTGGCCGGACCCGAGCGCAAGACCCGGGTCATGTCCGACAGGGAGAAGCGGGTCATCGCCTATCACGAGGGTGGCCACACGCTGGTGGGTCACGTGCTCGAGGGCACCGACCCCATCCACAAGGTCTCGATCGTGTCGCGGGGGCGGGCGCTGGGCTGGACGCTGGCACTGCCCACCGAGGACAAGTACCTGAAGAGGCGCAGCGAGCTGGTCGACACCATGACCATGCTGCTGGGCGGCCGCTCGGCCGAGGAGCTGGTGTTCGGCGAGCCCACCACCGGCGCCAGCGACGACATCGAGCACTGCACCGAGATCGCCCGCCAGATGGTCACCACCTACGGGATGAGCGACAGGCTGGGGCCCCAGCAGCTCGGCAGCAAGGCCCAGGAGGTATTCCTCGGCCGCGACTACGGGCACGAGGCCACCTACTCCGACGAGGTCGCGGGCCTGATCGACGACGAGGTCCGGCGGCTGGTCGACGCCGCCCACGACCGGGCCAAGTTCATCCTCACCACCCACCGGGCCACGCTCGACCGCCTGGCCACGTCGCTGGTCGACAAGGAGACGCTCGACGACGGCGACCTGGCCGAGGTGTTCGGAGACCTCGACAAGGGCACCGGCATCGAGCTGCCGCTCGACGAGCTCGGCATCGGGCCGCAAGCGCCCACCCACCGCGCCCTGGTGGGCCCCACGGTCGCGGAGGCGGCGGGCCCGGGGCGCGAAACGGGTGAGCCCGACGTGCGGCGCGCCCCGGCGCCTCGACTGCCGGTCTGGCGGCGTGTGGTCCGCTGGGGCCTGGGCGAACCTCGCCCCTCGGGCACCTGACCCCGGAAGGGCCGGAGGAGATCGCGCCATGGCCGACGAGTGGCCCAGCCCGAGCCGGGACTTCCCCCCGATCGACACCCCGATGGACCTCGAACGCATCGCCAAAGCGGTGCGGGAGATCCTGGAGGGGATCGGCGAGGACCCCGACCGCGACGGCCTGCGTGACACGCCGGAGCGGGTGGCCCGGATGTTCGCCGAGATCTGCTCGGGGCTCCACGAGGAGGCCGACACCCACCTAGCGGTCACCTTCGAGACCGGCCACGATGAGATGGTGATGGTCCGAGATGTACCGATGTACAGTCTCTGTGAGCATCATCTCATCCCCTTCATCGGCAGGGCGCACGTGGCCTACATCCCCGGCGAGGACGGGCGCATAACCGGTCTTTCCAAGTTGGCCCGGCTGGTGGACGCCTTGGCCAGGCGCCCCCAGGTGCAGGAGAACCTGACCCAGCAGGTTGCCGACGAGATCGACCGCACCCTCGTGCCAAGGGGCGTGATGGTGGTGATCGAGGCCGAGCACCTGTGCATGACGATGCGGGGCGTGCGCAAGCCGGGCTCGACCACGGTGACCTCGGCGGTGCGGGGTCTGTTCCGATCCAGCGTCGCCACGCGGGAAGAGGCGATGCGCTTCATCGTCGGCCAGCGTTAGCGATCGGAGGGCCACGCCCCATGAGCCCACCCACCCCGCACAACGAGGCCAAGCCCGGCGACATCGCCGACGCCGTGCTGCTTCCCGGTGATCCGCGTCGGGCCGCCGCCATCGCGGAGCGCTTCCTGGAAGACGCCCACTGCTACAACGAGGTCCGCAACATGCTGGGCTTCACCGGGACGTACCGGGGCCGCCGCATCTCGGTGCAGGGGACCGGCATGGGGATGCCGTCGATCGCCATCTACGCCACCGAGCTGTTCCGCTTCTACGGCGTGACCACCGCCATCCGGGTGGGCTCGTGCGGGGCCCTGCACGACGCGGTGGCGCTGCGCGACCTGGTCATCGCGCTGGCCGCGCACACCGACTCCGCGATGATCGAACGGCGGTTCAAGGGCATCACGTACGCGCCGGCGGCCGACTTCGGCCTCGCCGTGGAGGCGTGGCGCCTGGCCAGGGAGCGGGACATCACCGCCCACGTGGGGACCATCCTCTCCACCGACACCTTTTACGACACCGATCCCGAGGTGACCGACGCGCTCACGAAGCACGGCGTGCTGGCGGTGGAGATGGAGGCCGCGGCGCTCTACACCATCGCCGCCGCCCACCGGGCGCGGGCGTTGTGTGTCTCGGCCGTCAGCGACCACATCCCGAGGGGCGAGGCGATCAGCTCCGGCGAGCGCGAGACCGGCTTCTTCACCATGGCCGAGCTGGCGCTCGACCTGGCGGTCGAGGCGGGGTGACCCCGG
>JBOGHG010000019.1:0-31248 GCA_050744525.1 Acidimicrobiales bacterium
CAACACGAGCACCACCGCGATACCGCCGGCGGTGATGGCTGTGGTCCTCGCCGATGCGACCTGCTCGCGCGCCCCGCCCTCGAGCTCGCGGAACTTTGCCTCGAGGTCGTCACGGGTGATCTGAGTGGTGGGTTCGGCGCGCACTGCCATCGGCCTACCTCTTCGTCTTGGTGATGCGGGTGACTGCGAGCGCAGCCAAGCCGGCCGCCGCGACCAGCACGACGATGTACGGGAGCCACGACAGGCTGCCGTGGAACGTGCTGCCGGTCTGGGTCTGCAACGCCCGCAGCCCCGCCAGCATCAACAGGACCACGCCGAACCCGATCAGCACCGCGCCGGGGACGCCGAAGGTCAGGTAACGGCCGACACCCTTGAGCGGATCGATGGTCTCCTGCTTGGCGTAGTCCTTGGTGAGCGCCCACAGTTCGCTCGAGATCTCGGGGATCGACTTCGACTGCGGCTCCGGCATCTCTGCCTGCTCCTCGTCGCTGGGGATCGTTGTGGGGATGCCTGGTTGTACCACGTGGGTACGGTCAGACCCCGGACATCCGACTACCCGGGGTGAGGTGCGGTTACCCGGCAGCGAGGCGCGCCTGGAGCAAGTCGACCTGATCGACCAGCAGCTCGCGCAGCAATCGCCAACGGGCGGGCACGGTGGACGCCGCCAGCAGCGCCTGGCGATCGGCGGGGCCCAGGGGCGCCACCACCGCCGCCTGGTAGCCGGCGACCACCGGATCGTCCGCCAGCTCGAGGTCGAGCGGCGGCGCCGGCTCGCCCATCTCCCGCCGCAGGGCGGCCGCTCGCCGCAGCAGGATCGTGACCTCGGGCCGATCGTCGGCGGTTCCCTCGGCGGCCTCGGACGGCTCCTGGAGCTGTTCGGCCCACTCGTGGATCTCCGCCCGGGGGTACGGGTCGTCGGGGAGCCAGCGCTCGACGCGGATGCGGTGGACGCCGAGCACGCCGAGGATCCAGCGGCCATCGGGCAGCTCATCGGCACGCGCGATGCGGGCCAACGTCCCCACATCGGTGCGGACGTCTCCCCCGCCGACCTCGGACCCCCGCTCGATGAGCACGACCCCGAACGTGCCGTCGTGCTGCTTGCGGGAGTCGTCCACCATGCGCCGGTAGCGGGGCTCGAACACGTGCAGCGGCAGCACCATCCCGGGCACGAGCACGGTGCCCAACGGGAACATCGGGGCCACCGGCATCCTGCTTACCCTAGTCAATCGAACCTCTGTTCGTATATTGTGGGGCGTCCATGAACGACCATCACATCGGCTGCCTCGTGGTCCCCCGCTTCCCGCTTGCCTGCGAGCTCGGCGATCGACCCGAGCTGTGGGGCCGGCCGGTCGCGGTGGCCCACCCCGATGCCCCGGCGGTGTGGTCGGCGTCCACAGCGGCCTCGGTCGAGGGGGTGGTGGAGGGCCAGCGCCTCTCCGAGGCGACGGGCCGCTGTCCCTCGCTGGTGGTGCTCGACGCCCGGCCCGCCCGGTACGAGGCCCGGGATGCCGCCATCCTCGACGCGCTCGAACGGGTGGTGCCCGGGGTCGAACCCGCGGGCCTGGGGACGGCCTACGTCGACCTCGCCGGCCTGGTTCGCTGCCACCGCTCCCCCACGGCGTTGCACGCCGCGCTGCTCGGCTGCGCACCGAGCGAGCTGCGACCCCGGCTGGGGGTGGGGCCCACCAAGTTGGTGGCCGGGTTGGCGGCGTTGCAACGAGGACGACCCGATGGCCGATCCCGGAACGTCAGGGTGGTCGACGAGGCCGAGGTGGCCGCCTTCGTCATGCCGGTCCCGGTGACGGCACTGCCGGTGGAGGCGGAGATGATCCGCCGCCTACGGCTGGTCGGCATCACCACGGTGGGCGAGCTGGCGGCCTTGCCCCGGCACGCGCTCGTGGCCCAGTTCGGCGCCCAGGGCGTCCGCCTGGTGGCGCTGCTCGACGGTGCGGCCGAGCCGGTGCGGCCCCGTCCCCGCGAGGAGCGCCTGCGGGAGCGGTTGGCTTTTCCCGAGCCGCTCACCAGCCGGGAGGCGCTGCTGGCCGCCGGCGCCCAGGTGCTCAGCCGGGTGCTGCGCCACCCACGGCGTCGGGGACGGGTGGCCCGCCAGATCGTGGTCCGGGCCGAGACCGAGCAGGGCAAGCGTTGGGAGTCCAGGGTGACGTTGCGCCATGCCCGGTGCGACCACGACGGCCTGTGGGTGACCCTGGCCCCGGCGCTCGAAGGGGCATCGCTGCCGGGCCCCGTGAGCGAGCTGTCGGTCGAGCTGCGCGGGCTGCGGCCGTCGCGGGGTTGGCAGGGCGAGCTGTTGCCGACCCGGCGGGCCTCGGCGGAACGGCGAGAGCGCATCGAGGAGGGCATGCGCCAGCTGCGGACGCGCTACGGGCGGAGCCTGGTGGGGCGGATGGTCCCCGTGGAGCCGTGGAGCAGGGTCCCCGAACGCCGCTGGGCACTGGTGGAGCTCGAGTGACGCCTCGACCGGTGAACGCCCCGGTGCGCATACCCGTCCAGGTCGATCCCGCGGGCGAACCCCGGGCGATCGGGCTGCCGGGCCCGCAGGGTCGCCGGCGGCCCGTCCGGGTGGCACAGGTGGCGGAGCGCTGGCGCATCGACGAGGGCTGGTGGGGGCCCAACCCGCTGTCCCGGTTGTACTACCGGCTGGTGCTGGACGACGGGCGCCTCGCCACCGTCTACCGGGACCTGGGGGACGAGACCTGGTGGGCGCAGCGTTCATGATCACGGCACTCGACAACTCCTCCCCGTATGCCGAGCTGCACCTCCACACCTGCTACTCGCTGCTGGAGGGCGCCTCGACCCCCAAGGAGCTGATCGTCCGGGCCGCCCGCCACGGCTACGACGCCCTGGCGATCACCGACCGCAACAACCTCTACGGCGCCATGGTGTTCGCCCGGGCCTGCCGGGATGCCGGCATCCGCTCCATCATCGGTGTCGAGCTCACCGTGGCCGTCGACCCCGACGCCGACCCCGACGCCCACCCCGGCTCCCGCCACGACCTCACGCTGCTGGCCGGGACCCGCCAGGGATACGCCAACCTGTGCCGGCTGGTCAGCCTGGCCAACGGCTGGGGCCGGGCCACCCAGGCCGACCGGGAACGACGCCGGCGTGATCCCTGCGCCGCCCTCCATCACGTGCGGGAGCACACCGCCGGGGTCGTCTGCCTCACCGGCGGGCGCCGTGGCGAGCTGGCCCAACGGGTGGCGGCCGGCGATCGACCGGGGGCGAGGGACGTGTTACGACGCTGGGTCGACTGGTTCGGACCGGGAAACGTGTGGGTCGAGCTGCACGACAACCTGGTCCAGGGCGACCAGCCCCGCATCCGGGCCCAGGTGTCGCTGGCCCGCGATCTGGGCGTGGGGATCGTCGCCACCGGGGACGTCCACTACCACGACCCGGGGCGGCACCGCCTCCACGACGCGCTCTGCGCCATCCGCCACCGCACCACGCTCGACGGCTGCCACACCCAACGCCGGCCCAACCGCGAGTTCTACCTGAGGAGCCCGGCCGAGCAGGCCGAGCGCTTCGCCGAGTGGCCCGAGTCCGTGGCCAACACCCTCTACATCGCCGAGCGCTGCGCCTTCGACCTGACCGAGGACCTGGGCTACCGGCTGCCCACGCCCGACGTCCCCCAGGGCCACACCCCCGATTCGTGGCTGGCCGAGCTCTGCCGCCAGGAGCTCGACCAGCGCTACGGCGGAGCGTCGCTCGGCAAGGCGCAGAGTCGCCTGGACGAAGAGCTGGGGCTCATCGCCCGGCACGGGATGGCCGGTTTCTTCCTCGTGTACCACCAGGTGCTGGAGCTGGCCAGGAAGGTGGCGACCGACGTGCGGGGCGACTCGCCACGGGGGCGCCTGGGCATGCCGCCCGGTCGGGGGCGGGGTTCGAGCGTGAGCAGCATCGTGTGCTACCTGATCGGGCTGTCGCACATCGACCCGATCGAGAAGAACCTGTTCCTCGGGCGGTTCCTCAACGACACGATGTCGAGCCTGCCCGACATCGACCTGGACTTCCCTCGTGACATCCGCGATCGCTTGTTCCGGGAGGTGTACGAGCACTGGGGCAGCGACCACGCCGCCCTGGTCGCCACCTTCCCCCGCTATCGCATCCGCAGTGCGGTCCGCGACCTGGGCAAGGTGCTGGGCCTTCCGGGAACATGGATCGATCGGCTGGCCAAGCTGGCCGAGGGCTACGGCTCGGCCCGGGGCGTCCGGGCCGAGATGGAGCGGGTCCCCGAGCTGCGCCCGCTCGCCGCGACCCCGGGCTGGGGACATCTCATCGAGCTGGCCGGCCAGCTCGCGAACTTCCCCCGCCACCTCTCCCAGCACGTCGGCGGGGTGGTCATCGCCTCCGATCCGCTCATCGACTGCGTGCCCGTCCAGCCCGCCGCCTGGCCCGGTCGATACCTGTGCCACTGGGACAAGGACGACATCGACGACGCCCGGATGGTGAAGATCGACTTCCTCGCGCTGGGCATGTTGTCGCTGGTGGAGGAGTGCCTCGACCTGTGCGCCATCCATCGGGGCGTCCCCATCGACCTCTCCCGCATCGACTTCGAGGACGAGCGGGTGTACGACCGCATCGGGCGGGGCGACACCGTCGGCGTGTTCCAGATCGAGTCCCGGGCCCAGGCCGGCATCCTGCCCCGCACCAAGCCCCGGAACCTCGACGACCTGACCGCCCAGGTGGCGATCATCCGCCCGGGCCCCATCGTCGGTGGGGCGGTCCACAACTACGTCGAGGGCCGCTCCCACCCCGATTCGCCCCACCTCGTCCCCCACGACTGCGTCCGGGAGGTGCTGGGAGAGACCTTCGGCGTCGTGCTCTTCCAGGAGCAGGTGGTGCAGGTGGCCGTGGCCATGGGCGGGTTCAGCGACGGCATGGCCGAGACGTTCCGGCGGGCCATGGGCCGCAAGGACTGGGGCGAGGAGATCGATTGGTATCGTGACAAGTTCCTCGCGGGGGCCGGGGAGAAGGGCGTTCCCCTCGACGTTGCCGAACGCACCTTCGAGAGCCTGGCGGGGTTCGCCCAGTTCGGCTTCCCCAAGAGCCACGCCGCCGCCTTCGGGCTGCTGGCGTACCAGACCACCTGGCTCAAGGAGTACTACCCCGCCGAGTTCTTCTGTGCCCTGTTCAACAACTGGCCCATGGGCTTCTACCCGCCCCACGTGTTCACCAACGACGCCCGGCGGCACGACGTCGAGGTCCTGCGGCCCGAGATCAACGCCAGCCGGGTGCCGTGCACCGTGGCGAGCACGGAGGGGCGGGGCGCGGTGCGCCTCGGGCTCCGCTTCGTCCGGGGGATGGGGGCGACCACCGCCGCGGCCGTCGTCGACGAACGCGGTCGGGGCGGGCCCTACCGGTCGCTGCGCGACTTCGCCCACCGCACCGGGCTGGCCGGGGAGGCGATCGAGAACGCCATCCGGGTCGGGGCCTTCGACGGCCTGGGTCTCCGGCGCCGGGAGTTGTTGTGGCAGCTGTGGCTGCTGGGGCTGGGCAGCGGGACACCACAGCCCACGAAACGCACCTCGGGCCGGCCCCGCTACCGGCAGCTGCGGTTGGACCTGCCCACCGAGCAGGATCACGTGCCGTTGTCGGAGGTGTCCGGCTTCAGGGCGATGGCCGACGACTACGAGGTGCTCGGGCTGTCGCCCGATGCCCACCCCATGCAGTTCCTGCGCGATGGGCTGCGGGGCAGGGTCTGGTCCAGCCGCGAGCTGCTCGACGTCCCGTCGAAGCGGACGGTCGACACCGCGGGCCTGGTGGTCTGCCGCCAGCGGCCCGGCAGCGGCCAGGGCGCGGTGTTCCTACTGCTCGAGGACGAGCACGGCCTGGTCAACGTCATGCTGGCCCCCCGGCTCTACGACCGCTGCCGCACCGAGGTGCGGGGCAGCCCCTTCCTGCGCATCAGGGGGGTGGTCGAGGAGCGTGCCGGCGGCAACGTCGCCATGCTCAAGGCCCGCACCGTCACCCCCGTCAAACCCCCTGCCGCCCTCCGCGCCCCCGACGGCAAGAGCTGGGGCTGATCTCGTTCACTGGGGGCGCCAGCGCCGCCAGGTCGATGTCGCGGGGGTAGGCCACGAGGATGTCGGCCAGGCGGTCCATGTCGACGTCGCCGGGGTCGAGCGGGCCGGGATCGGGGACGTTGGCGACGTACGCGAAGGTGACCCTCCCCCCGGCCAGGGGCCGGACGTCCCCGGCCAGGGCGGTGACGTTGCGCAACGAGCCCGTCTTGGCCCGCAGGCGCCCCGCCACCGGCGTGCCCCGCCAGCGCTCGGCCAGCGTGCCCGTCTCGCCGGCCACGGCCAGGCCGTCCCGCAGCACGCGCCCCGATTCGGGGCCCGTGAGCAGATCCATCAGGGTGCCGCACGTGAGCCGCCCCCGGTTCGACAGGCCGCTCCCGTCGACGAGCTCCACGCCTTCGACCGCGACCCCGGCGCCGCTGAGGAGATGGGCCAGCGCCGCCTTCCCCGCCACCGCCGACCCGTCCCCGGACTCGGCCACGCCGATCTCCTTGAGCGCGGCCTCGGCCGTCTCGTTGTCACTGTGGGTCAGCATCTCGGCCACGATCTGGGACACCGGGGGCGACGCCAGCGACGCCACCTCGGTGACCCCCGCCGGGGCCCGGCCCGCACGGGGAGCCCCGACCACCGTGACCCCCCTGGCCCGCAGGCGGTCGGTGACGACCCGGGCGGCGTCGGCCGCCGGGTCGGGGGCCGGCACCGTGGCCGCCGCCGACTGCGCCGGGGAGAAGGCGGCGAACCCGTCGTTGACCATGAGCCCACCGATGGGACCGATGGCGTCCTGCTCGACGAACCGCTGCGGCCACGCGGGGTTGTAGCGCTCGCCGTCGTAGCGGCTCCCGTCGCCCACCACCGATCCCTCGATCCGGGTGACGCCGGCCGCGACGATGGCATCGACCAGCCCGTCGACGTCGTGGACGACCCGGGGTCGCCTGTCGGGCGCGTCCGTGCTCCAGGCCGGTGTCCCGAGCGCGGCGTCGCCACCCCCGACGACGAAGACGTCGCCGGCCACCACGCCGTTCCGTTGCGGCGCAGCGGTCACGGCCCGGGTCTCCAGGCGGGCCTCGGGCCCCAGGGCGAGCAGCAATCCCGTGGCGGTCAGCAGCTTCTGCGTGGACGCCCCGGCGAGAGGCACCGTCGGGTTGTGCTCGAACAGCACGCCGCCCCGGCTCTCGACCGCCAGGCAGGTGCCCGGCGGCGAGGCGCCCAACCACGCCTGCAGGTCGCCGGCCAGGCGGCGCTCGGCCACCGGGGCGGCGATGACCTCGGGTGCCCGGCGGGGCGACAGCACCGGCGTGGTGGCCGCCTCGGCCCCGATGGCGCTCGACGCCGGCTTGGCATCCAGCGCGACCGCCGCGGCGGCGGCGCCGATCCCGGCCAGGGCGAGAGCCCCCGGAAGGACCCAGCGTCGGCTCACAGTCGGGGGGTGGTCACACCAGGCCCCGGCGTTGCAGCCAGCGCGAGCGGCGCCACAGGTGGTCGAGCGCGGTGACCGCCCGGTTGGCCGAGGCGTAGCAGAGCCGCCCGCTGGCCCGAACCCCGGCGGGCGCCGGGTTGTCGGGCGAGGTGACCGCCAGCTCGGTGGCGCTGAGGATGGGCTTGCCGGTGGCCTCGCTCACCGCCGCGGCCGCCTCGGCGAAGCGGGCGTCCTGGCGCTCGTGGTAGGCGACGATGCGCTCGAGGCCGTGGTCGGGCCAGAAGGGCCCCTCCCGGATCAGGTTGGCCTGGTTGGCCTGGATGCCCATCCCGAGGAAGATCACGGCGTCGACGTCGGGGTGGGATGCCGCCAGCTCGAGCACCTTGGGCACCGTGTCTCGGGTCTCGCCGCCGGCCATGTCGATCGGGTTGTTGCGGCTCCAGCGGGGCGGCAGCTCGGCATCGATCGCGACCCGCAGGTCGTCGGGCAGGCCGAGCAGCTCCAGGGAGGTCTGGGCCAGCGCGTCGGCGGTCACCACGCCCCACCCGCCTGCGGTGCTCACCACCACCACGCGGTTGCCCCGCGGCAGCGGTTGGGTGGCGAAGGTGGCGGCGATCTCGTAGGCCTGCTCGATGGTGTCGGCCCGGCACGCGCCGGCCTGGCGGCAGGCGCCGTCGAACACCCGGTCGTCGCTCGCCAGCGCGCCGGTGTGGCTGGCGGCCGCTCGCTGTCCCCCGGCGCTGGCGCCGCCCTTTACCAGCACGATCGGCAGGCGTTCGGCGATGCGCCGCAGCCGCTCGACGAACGCCCGGCCGTCGCCCACGCTCTCCACGTACGCCAGGGCGACGTGGGTCTCGGGATCGTCCGCGTAGTAGTCGAGGTAGTCGGGGACGGTGACCGCCGCGGCGTTGCCGGCCGACACCGCCCGGCTCACCCCCACCCCGGTCAGCTGGGCGTAGTTCTCGAACGAGCTGACGAAGTTGCCGGACTGGCTGGCGATGCCGATGTGCCCGCGGGGCGGGAACGGCGCCACGATCTGGGCGCACAGCTTCGCCGGCGGCGAAACCACGCCTTGGCCGTTGGGACCGGCGAGGAGGATGCCGAGCTCGTCCGCCAGGGCGACCAGCTCGGCCTCGGCCCGGCGCCCCTCGTCCGTCTGCGTCTCGCCATAGCCGGCGGAGGCGATGAAGGCCGCGGTGATCCCCTTCTTGGCGCACGCCCGCAGCAGGTCGGCGTTGGTGGACGCCGGCGTGCACACGAAGACCAGGTCGATCTCGCCGTCGGGCAGGTCGTCGAGGGCGGTCACGCTCCGGACACCGAGCACCTCGGCCCCGTCGCGGTTGGTGGCGAACACCTTGCCCGCGTAGCCACAGGCCAGGATGTTGTGGAGGCTGACGAAGCCGAACTTCCCCGGGTGCGTCGAGGCCCCGGCCACCAGCACCGCCCGGGGCTCGAACAGCGCCCGGAATCGATCGGTGCCCGGGCCGCCAGGGGGCGAGGTCATCAGCGGACCTCGACCAGCGCGTCCACCGCCACCGGCTGCCCGTCGACGATGAGCAGTGGGTTGAGATCGGCGGACGCCACGTCGTCGCGCTCGGTCGCCGCCCGCGACAACCCGAGCAGGACGTCGGCGACCGCGGCGCGGTCGACCGCCGGCTCGCCGCGGAGCTCACCCAGCAACGCCTGGAGCGCCAGGTCGTCGATCATGTCCTCGGCGTCGACGGGGTCGATCGGGACCAGCCGGAAGCTGACGTCGGCCACCGCCTCGGCCAGGACGCCGCCGACACCGAGCATGACCGTCATACCGAACTGCGGGTCGTGGTGGAGCCCCGCGATCAGCTCGCGGGTGGCCCGCAACATCGACGCCACCAGCAGGTGGACCTCACCGTCGTCGGGCCCGGCCGCCGCCAGGAGCGCCCCTGCGGCGTCGCGCACCTGCGCCGCCGACCCCAGCCCGAGCCGAACGAGCCCCCGCTCGGTCTTGTGGGCGATGCCCCGACCGCCCAACTTCACGACGACGGGGTAGCCGAGGCCATCCGCGGCGGCGGCTGCATCGTCGGCCGAGCCCACAACATGTTCCGCCGGAAACGGCACCCCGAACGCCGCCAGCAGCTCCTTGGATGCGGCCTCCGAGAGCGTGGGCACGGCTCGTGAGGGTAGTGAGGCGTGGTCGGACGGCAGAACTCAGGGCTCGAGCGCGGCCCGGAAGAACTCGCGGATCGCCTCGATGCGGGCCTCGATGGCCTCCTCGGTCATCGGGTCCCTGCCCAGCAGGCTCTCGAGGAAGTGGACGTCGCTGAAGTAGTTGAGCACCGCGCCGTACCCGCTTATCAGCAGCTGTTCGGGGTCGTGCTTGCGGAACCGGCCGGCGCCCATCTCGCGGTCGAAGTGGTTCACGGCCCGCTCGAACCAGGGCCGGATCGCCATCCCGAGGTCGAAGCCGAGGTGGTCGCCGGCGGCCAGCGACTCGTGGCGGACCAGGCGGACGAACTCGGGGTTCTGGGCGAACCACCGTACGGCGGCGGTGAGGACCTGATCGACGTAGTTCCAGCCCTCGCCGACCGGCCCGCTGACCGCCTCCTCGATGCAGTCGGCCCAGTCGGACAGGGCCCGCTCGCACACCGCCTGGTAGATCGCGTCCTTGGAGTGGAAGTGGTGCAACAGGCTGGCGCGACGGATGCCGACGCCCGCAGCGATGTCGTTCAGGGAGGTGCCCCGGTAGCCGTTCTGGGCGAAGCAGTGCCTCGCCTCGACGAGGATCGCCTCACGTGTCGAGCTTGCCTCGCCCTCGTAGGCCACGGGGCTGGAGGCTATCGGTCCCAGCTTCCGCTTCGTTGCCTACCGACCTGTCGGTAGATACCCTCGCCGCAATGCCCGCGCCCGTCCTCGCCGTGCTGGTCGGCATCGTCACCAGCCAGATCGCCAACTTCGCCACCACGGTCTACCTGCACCGCACGCTGGCGCACCGGGCGATCAGGCTGTCGCCGGGGGTGGCGTTCGGCTTCCGGGTGATCATCTGGATCTCCACGGGAATCAAGCCCCCGGAATGGGCGGCCGTGCACCGGCGGCACCATGCGTTCACCGACGTCGAGGGCGATCCCCACTCTCCCGTCCTGTTGGGCTGGGTACGCGTGCAGCTCACCAACGCGGCGCTCTACCGCCGGGCGGCCCGCGACGGCGTGACCGTGGCCCGCTACGCCCGCGACGTTCCGGCCGATCGCTGGGACCGGATGTTGTTCGACCGCGCCTGGCTCGGTCTCGGTGCCGGGTTCGTCCTGCTGGTCCTCCTCCTCGGGCCGCTGTGGGCGACCCTCGCCGCCGCCGTCCACCTGGCGCTGTACCTGTCGCTCAACGCCTCCATCAACGCCGTGACCCACACCTTCGGTGCCCGGCCCTACGACAACCAGGCCACCAACCTCCAGTGGCTGGCGTGGCTCACCGGTGGCGAGGGGCTCCACAACAACCACCACGCCGCCCCCACCTCCGCCCGGCTGGCGTTCCGCCGGGGCGAGTACGACCCGTCATGGCCGTTCATCCGGCTCCTGCGCCGATTGGGGTGGGCGCGCGTGCGCCACGATCGTCCCCCGGTGCGAGAGCACGCACGCGCGGGGTAGCGCAGCCACCCCACTAGGTTCGGGGGGATGGACATCGTCGCTGCCCTGTTCGTCGAGTCGATCGACCTGCGGCCGACGTTCGAGGGCGGGCCCACCCTGATCGACCTCGCCGGCGTCCACTTCTCGGCGGTGCCACCGGCACCCCCGCCGGTGACGGTGGCGCCCCACCTGGTCGTCCTCGTCCGTTGCCCGCCCGACGAGGCCGGCAACGGCGTGCTCGAGGTGGTGTTCCGTCGCGACGGCGAGCAGGTGGCCCGCAGCGTCCAGCCGTTCCAGGTCGAGCCGGGCAAGTTCACCTATCGACTGGTTCGGGCCGAGGTCGACTTCGCCGACTATGGCACGGTGGAAGCGTTGTGCCGCGTCGGAACCGGTCACATCACGGTCGTGCCCTACACGTTGATCGCGGGACCCGATCGGGCCCCGGCATGATAGCCCCGTGACCTTCGCCAGCGCCCTGTCGGAGCACCCCGATCCCGCCGAGGCCACCGGTGAGATCATCGGCGCGGTGCTGGACCGGCTCGGCACCGAGCCCGATGTCGCGGCCGTGTTCGCGTCGCCGCAGCATCGCGACGCCGTCGGCGACATGGCCGAGGCGATCAATCGAATGCTCCGGCCCGGCGTGCTCGTGGGCGCGACCGCGGTCGCCGTCCTGGGCGGCACCCGCGAGGTCGAGGACGCGCCCGCCGTGGGCCTGTGGGCCGGACGTCTGGCGGCTCGCCCCCGGCCCGTCCGCCTCCAGGCCACCCGCACACCCTCGGGAATCGCACTTCAGGGCATGTCGGCCTCGACGTTCCAGCCCGGCGATGCGCTGCTCCTGCTGGCGGACCCGTTCTCGCTGCCGGTCGACGCCATCATCGACGCGCTGGCCGCGCTCGACGTCCCGGGGCGGGATGACGAGACGGTCTCCGTGCCGGTGGTGGGCGGGCTGGCGTCGGCGGCGAGCACGCCCGGCGGCAACCGCCTCGTCTCGGACGACGAGGTGATGTCCTCCGGCGGTGTGGGCCTGGTCCTTCCCGGCGGCGTGGCGACCACCACGGTGGTCTCCCAGGGCTGCCGGCCCATCGGCGATCCGATGATCGTCACCCGGGCGGAGGGCAACCTGGTGGTCGAGATCGCCGGGCGTCCCGCGCTCGACCGACTCGACGACCTGGTTCGCGCCGCCGACGCCGAGGAACGGTCCCTGCTGGCCTCGGGCCTGCAGATCGGCATCGCCATCGACGAGCATCGTGCCACGTTCGAGCGCGGCGACTTCCTGGTCCGGAGCGTCGTGGGCGCCGATCGACGTCTACGGGCCCTGGCCGTCGGCGATCGTGTCGACGTCGGCACCACCGTCCAGTTCCAGGTGCGCGACGCCGAGGCGGCGGACGAGGACCTGCGGGCGATGCTCGCCGATGCCAGCGGCGACGCCGCCCTCGTCTTCACCTGCAACGGGCGCGGGCAGCGCCTGTTCGGCGAGCCCGACCACGACGCGCGGGTGGTGCACGACACGCTGGGCGCGCCGGCCCTCGCGGGGATGTTCTGCGCCGGCGAGATCGGGCCCGTGGGCGGGCGCAGCTTCGTGCACGGGTTCACGGCCAGCGTCCTCGTGTTCCGCGACCCGTGACCAGGGAGGAACACGGCCGGATCATCTGAGCGCCCCACTAGGGTGAAGCGGAGATGCCTCCCGACCCCGCCCTCGAGCAGCGCGCCATCAACGTCATCCGGGGCCTGGCGATGGATGCCCCGCAGGCCGCCAACAGCGGCCACCCCGGCACCGCCATGGCGCTGGCTCCCCTCGCCCACGTTCTGTGGACCCGCATCATGCGCTACGACGCCGAGGCCCCCGACTGGCCCGACCGCGACCGGTTCGTCCTGTCGGCGGGTCACGCGTCGATCCTGCTGTACTCGATGCTCCACCTCACCGGCTACGGGCTGACGCTCGACGACCTCGAGGCCTTCCGCCAATGGGGCTCCCAGACACCCGGCCACCCCGAGGTGCACCATACCGTCGGGGTCGAGCTCACCACCGGCCCCCTGGGGCAGGGTTTCGCCAATGCCGTGGGCTTCGGCGTCGCGGAGCGCTGGATGCGGTCCCGTTTCGGGTCCGACCTGTGCGACCACCGGACCTACGTCATCTGCAGCGACGGCGACCTCATGGAGGGCGTCAGCCACGAGGCGGCCTCGCTGGCCGGGCACCTGCAGCTGGGACGGCTGGTCTACGTCTACGACGACAACCACATCACGATCGACGGTGCCACCGAGCTGGCGTACTCCGACGACGTGGCCCGCCGCTTCGAGAGCTACGGCTGGCACGTCGAATCCCTGGGCGAGGTCGCCAACGACACCGAGGTGCTGGAGGCTGCCCTGCGCCGGGCGGCCGACGTCGAGGACGCACCGTCGATGCTCATCCTGCGCAGCCACATCGGTTGGCCCTCCCCCAACTTCACCGACACCTCCCACGCCCACGGGGATCCCCTCGGCGAGGAGGAGGTCGCCACCACCAAGCGCATCCTGGACCTGCCCGCCGACCGGTCGTTCTGGGTGCCGGACGAGGTGCTCGAGCTCTACCGGACCGCCGGCCGCCGAGGACGCGACCAGCGGGAGGCGTGGGAGAAGCGCCTGGCGGCATTCGACGGTGCCGAGCGCGACGCCTACGACGCCTGCCTGGCCCAGCGGGGACTGCCCGGCTGGGACGAGGCCCTGCCGAGCTGGCAGCCCGGCGAGAGCGTGGCCACCCGCAGGGCCAGCGGCGCCTGCTTCCAGGCCGTGGCGGACACGGTGCCCGGCCTGATCGGCGGGGGCGCCGACCTCACCGGGAACACGGGCACGGTGCTGAAGGACCATGGAGTGCAGACGCTCGACGCGCCCGCGGGCCGGCAGGTCTACTTCGGCGTCCGCGAGCACGGCATGGCCGGCGTGATGAACGGCATGGCCGCGCACGGCGGCGTCATCCCGGTCGGCGGGACCTTCTTCGTCTTCAGCGACTACATGCGACCGGCGGTCCGGCTGGCCGCGATGTCGGGGTACAAGGACGTCTTCAGCTTCACGCACGACTCGGTGGGCCTCGGCGAGGACGGCCCCACGCACCAGCCGGTCGAGCACCTGGCCTCGTTGCGCGCCATGCCCGGCCTGCGCCTGATCCGCCCGGCGGACGCCAACGAGACCGCCGCCGCCTGGCGGGTCGCGATCGGCTCCCGCGGGCCGACGGCGCTGGTGCTGACCCGCCAGAACGTGCCCGTGCTCGACGGCACCGATGGCGCCCCCGTCGAACGCGGCGCCTACGTGCTGGTCGACCCCGGCGGCGACGCCGAGGCCGACCTCGTCCTCGTCGGCACCGGTAGCGAGGTGGCGGTGTGCGTCGAGGCCGCGACGCAACTCGCCGAAGACGGGCTGCGCACGCGGGTGGTGTCGATGCCGTCGTGGGACCTCTTCGCCGCCCAGCCCGACGCCTACCAGGACTCCGTCCTGCCGCCCGAGGTGCCCACGCTCGCCGTCGAGGCCGGCGCGAGCCTGGGCTGGGACCGCTGGGCCGACGACAGCGTCAGCCTCGACCGCTTCGGGGCCTCGGCCCCGGGGGCGGTGGCGTTGGCGAACCTCGGGTTCAACCCCGACAACGTGGCGGAGCGGGCGCGCCAACTCGTCCACGACCTGCGGGAGGAAGCATGACCCGCCTTCACGACCTGTACCACGAACTGGGCCAGAGCCCCTGGCTCGACAACCTGCGGCGCGGCTGGATCACGGGCGGCGAGCTGGCACGGTGGGTCGAGCGCGGCGTGCGGGGCATCACCTCCAACCCGACCATCTTCCAGAAGGCGATCTCGTCGTCCGACGAGTACGACGCCCAGTTCGGCGAGATGATGGCCGGCGGGCGGCCGGTCGACGCCGCCTACTGGACGATGGTGACCGACGACATCGAGGACGCCCTCAGCATCCTGCGGCCGGTCCACGACGAGAGCGCCGGTGTCGACGGCTACGTGTCGGTCGAGGTGGCACCCGACCTGGCGCGCGACCGCGACCGCACCGTGGCGTCGGCACGCGAGCTGCACGACCGCATCGCAGAGCCGAACCTGTACGTGAAGGTGCCGGCCACGGCCGAGGGCGTCGAGGCCATCCGCATCCTCGTCGGCGAGGGCCGCAGCATCAACGTCACCCTGATCTTCGGGCTCGACCGCTACCACGAGGTCATGGAGGCGTACGTCTCCGGACTGGAGGCGTACGACGGTGACCTGTCCCAGGTGGCCAGCGTGGCCTCGTTCTTCGTGAGCCGCGTGGACACCGAGGTCGACCGTCGGCTGGATTCCATCGGCACCGACGCCGCGCTCGCGCTGCGGGGCAGGGCCGCCGTCGCCCAAGCCCAACTCGCCTACCAGCGGTTCCTCGAGACGTTCCAGGGGCCGCGCTGGGAGGCGCTGGCCGACCGGGGGGCCAGGGTCCAGAGGCCGCTGTGGGCCTCGACGTCGACGAAGGACCCCGACTACCCGGACACGTTGTACGTGGACACGCTCATCGGGCCCGACACGGTCAACACCATGCCCGAGGGCACGCTCGAGGCCTTCGAGGACCACGGCACCCTGGCGCGTTCCGTCGACGCCGATCCCGACGCCGCCCAGCGGACGCTGGAGGCGATCGAGGAGGCGGGCGTCGACCTCGACGAGGTGAGCCGCGTGCTCGAGGACCAGGGTGTGGCCACGTTCGCCAAGAGCTTCGACGAGCTGATCAGCGCGCTGGAGGCCAAGGCCGAGTCCCCACCGGGCGGTTCCGGCTAGGAACCCGGCAACGACGACCGAACGTCGCGGCATCGCGGGAGAGAACGTGCACGGTGAGCTGGTAGTGGTCGACGACGTGCCTGGCGAGTTCGCCGAGCGCGTCATCGAGGCGTTCCACGGCCGGCCCAACGACGGGTTCTCGTTCGTCGTATCGGGCGGTGACCTGGCGCGACGCTGCTACGAAGGTCTGGCCGACGATGCCGGCAACCAGATCGACTGGTGGAAGGTCGACGTCTACTGGGGCGACGAGCGCTGTGTGCCCCTCGACGACGAGAGCTCCAACTACCGGCTCGTCAGGGAGGCGCTGCTCGAGCGGGTCGGCGCCGTCAACGCCAACTACCCCATGCGCTGCGACCAGGGCCCCGATCCGTACCAGCTGCGACTGGGCGAGCTCGGACGCCCGGACCTGGTGCACCTCGGCATGGGCCCGGACGGCCATACGGCGTCGCTCTTCCCCGGCTCGCCGGGGCTCCACGCCGATCCGGGCCGGCTGGTGGTCATGAACGAGGACCCGATGGGCCGCAACCCGTTCCCCCGGATGACCCTCACGTTCGCCGGCATCGCCCGTGCGAGGCTGGTGCTGGTGACGGTGGCCGGCGAGGCCAAGCGCGACGCGCTGGCGCGTGTGGCCGCCGGCGACGAGACGGCACCCGCCACCCATCTCCGCGGCGACCACGTCCTGTGGATCGTGGACCCCGCGGCTGCCGGCGACCTCGCCTAGTGCATGGGCAGGCCCCAGCCTCGTCGCCCCGTAGCCTGACGGTGTGGTGTCCCTACATGGCGTGGCCGAGGACGTGCGGCGCAGCGTGCGCCGGCGGCTGCTGTTCGCGAACGTGGCCGGCGGCATCGCGGTCATCACGTTCGTGCTGCTGGCCTCGGGCGAGCAGCTGGCTCCCGACCTGCCGCTGGCGCTGACGCTCGGGGCGCCGTTCGTGCCGGCGGCGCTGCTGCTCCTGCCCGCCTACCTCTGGGGCCACCGTGCCTTCAGCCGGGCCATCGCCTGGGCGGAGGAGGGGCGTGCACCGACGACGGCCGAGCGCTACGGCATGCTCCGGGAGCCGTGGCGGCAGGCCCTGCGCCCGCTCGTGTTCTGGGTGATCGGCGCCGCCGTCTACGCGACCCTTTCGGCACTGTACGGCGCCGACGCCGAGACGGTGCTCCGGGTGGTCGACGGCACGCTGATCGGCGGCGTCACCACCTGCGCCATCGGCTACCTGATGATCGAGCGGTCGTTCCGTCCGCTGTTCGCCTACGTGCTCGACGGCCTGCCCGAGGGCCGGCCCCGAACCCCGGGCGTGCGGCTGCGGCTCATGCTCGCCTGGGCCGTCGGGTCCGGCGTGCCGCTACTGGCCATCGCCGCGGTGTCGTTCCTGGAGGGCACCGAGATCCCGACCTACGCCCTGGCCGCGCTCGCCCTCATGGGCATCTTCGCCGGGCTCCTGGCCACCATCTCCTCGGCCCGGACGGTTGCCGAGCCGCTCGACGCCCTGCGGGAGGCGCTCGGGCGGGTCCGGGACGGCGACCTCGACGTCGGTCTCGCCGTGGACGACGGTGGCGAGGTGGGCGAGGTCCAGGCGGGCTTCAACGAGATGGTCGCCGGGCTGCGAGAGCGACGCGCCATCCAGGACCTGTTCGGCCGGCACGTGGGCACGGAGGTCGCTCGTCGGGCTCTGGATCGTGGCACCGGGCTGACCGGCGAGCAGGCCGAGGCCAGCGCGGTGTTCGTCGACCTCGTCGGGTCCACGGCCATGGCCGAGGTGCTGCCGCCGGGCGAGGTCGTGGACACGCTCAACGACTTCTTCGACGTGGTGGTCGGGACCATGGACGCCCAGGGCGGCTGGGTGAACAAGTTCGAGGGCGACGGGGCGCTGTGCATCTTCGGCGTGCCCGGCACCCAGCCCGACCATGCCGAACGGGCGCTGCGGGCCGCCCGCATGCTCGACCTCGGCCTGTTGGCGCTGGCCGAACGTCACCCGGGGCTCGAAGCCGGCATCGGAGTGTCCTCCGGGCGGGTCGTGGCCGGCAACGTCGGCACCGAGGCCCGCTACGAGTACACGGTCATCGGGCCGGCCGTGAACGAGGCATCTCGCCTCACCGACATCGCCAAGGGACGCGCCGTGAAGGTGCTGGCCTCGGCCGAGAGCCTGCGCCGCGCCGGCGCCGAGGCGTCCCACTGGCGGGGCGTCGGCACGGTGGCCCTCCGGGGTCGCACCGCACCCACGGCGATCTACGAGCCGCTGGCCGAGTCCGTCGATCGCGCGAGCCGCCGATAGTGTGCCCGCGCATGGGCAACCTGCTCGACGTCCCTCCCGGCGAGCTCCGCCGTCGCGCCCGCGCCGTCCGTGACGCGGCCAGCGGCACTCGGGTGACCTACTCCCCCAAGGTCTTCATCCCGCTCACCATGCTGTGCCGGGACCGCTGCGGCTACTGCACCTTCGCCCAACCGCCGGCCCGCCTGGACAGGCCCTACCTCGAGCCCGACGACGTCCTCGCCGTCGCCCGCGCCGGGGCCCGCGCCGGCTGCCACGAGGCGCTGTTCACCCTCGGCGAGCGCCCCGAGGAGCGCTATGCCACGGCACGCGAGTGGCTGGGCGGGCACGGCTACGACTCCACCGTCCACTACCTGGCCGAGATGTGCCGCCTGGTCCTGGAGGAGACCGGGCTGCTGCCCCACGCCAACGCCGGCGCCCTCCACGAGGACGAGCTGGTCCGGCTGCGCCCCGTGGCCGCCAGCCAGGGGATGATGCTCGAGTCGCTGCGCCCCGACCTCGCCGCCCATCGCGGGTCCCCCGACAAGACGCCCGAGCGCCGCCTGGCCACGCTCGAGGCTGCGGGCCGCCTGTCCATCCCCTTCACCACCGGCATCCTGGTCGGGATCGGGGAGCGCCGCGCCGACCGCCTGGCGGCGTTGGCCGCCATCGCCGAGTCCCACCGGCGCTGGGGGCACGTGCAGGAGGTCATCGTCCAGAACTTCCTGCCCAAGCCCGCTACGGCCATGCACCAGGCCCCTCCCTGCCCCCCGGACGAGCACCTCGACGCCATCGCGCTGGCGCGGCTGGTGTTGCCGCCCGACGTCCACGTCCAGGCGCCTCCCAACCTGGCGGACGACTTCGGCGTGCTGCTCGACGCCGGCATCGACGACTGGGGTGGGGTCTCCCCGATCACCGCCGACCACGTCAACCCCGAGCGGCCGTGGCCGGCCCTGGATCGCTTGCGGGCGGTCACCGAGGAGCGCGGCTTCGCGCTGGCGCCCCGGCTCACGATCTACCCGCACATGGTGGCCGAGCCCGACCGCTGGCTCGACCCGGCGTTGGCGTTCCCCGTCATCGACCGGGCGGATGCCGAGGGCCTGGGAAGGGACGATCCGGGCGCGGTCTTACCCGAGAGGACGCTGGCCAACGCCAAGGCCGGCACCGGTGCCGACGTCGTCCTCACCGGCAGCCGCTCAACCGCCTGGTACTCGGGCGCCGACGCGACGCCGCCCACCCTCCTCCCCGAAGCGGCGCCCGGCGGGCGCGCGGTCAGGGGCCGGGTGGCCGAGGTCCTCGCCGGTGTCCGAGCGGGGCAGGCCCCGGGCGAGGACGAGCTGACCGACCTCTTCGCGGCGCGGGGACCGGAGGTGGTGGCGATCGCCGAGCTGGCCGACGAGCTGCGCCACGAGGCCGTGGGTGATGTGGTGACGTACGTGCGGAACCGCAACATCAACTACACCAATGTGTGCACGTTCAAGTGTCGGTTCTGCGGGTTCTCCAAGGGGCCGCTGTCGCTCAACCTGCGGGGCACGCCCTACCTGCTCACCCTCGACGACATCGCCGAGCGCTCCCGGGAGGCATGGGAACGCGGCGCCACCGAGGTGTGCCTGCAGGGCGGCATCCATCCCGACTTCGACGGCGACTACTACGTCGACGTGGCGCGGGCGGTCAAGGCCGCGGTGCCGGACATCCACGTCCACGGCTTCACGGCTCTCGAGGTGACGGAGGGTGCCAGGCGACTGGGCGAGCCCCTCGATGCCTACCTCCGCCGGCTCATGGACGCCGGGCTGCGGTCGTTGCCGGGCACGGCCGCCGAGATCCTCGACGACCCGGTGCGCCAGATCCTGTGCCCCGACAAGATCACGACCGACGAGTGGCTGGAGTGCCACCGGGTCGCCCACTCCGTGGGCCTGCGCTCCAACGTGACGATCATGTTCGGCGCCGTCGAGTCGCCCCGCTCGTGGGCCCGCCACCTGTTGCGCACCCGCGCCCTGCAGGCCGAGACCGGCGGCTTCACCGAGTTCGTGGGGCTGCCCTTCGTGCACATGGCCGCCCCGATCTACCTGCAGCGCAAGGCCCGCCGGGGGCCCACGTTCCGGGAGACGCTGCTCATGCACGCCGTGGCTCGCATCGCCTACCGGGGCTCGATCGACAACGTCCAGTTCTCCTGGGTCAAGCTGGGCGCCGTGGCCGGCGCCCAGCTGCTCCGGGCGGGGTGCAACGACCTCGGCGGCACGCTCATGGACGAGAACATCTCCAGGGCCGCGGGTGCCGCCCACGGCCAGGAGATGACCCCCGAGGACTTCGCAGCCCTGGTCGAGCCGCTCGGGCGTACGCTCCGGGAACGCACGACGCTGTATGCGCCGGTCGAGCGGGCTGCGGCAGCGTAGTCGCCCTTCCGAGAGCCCCACATGGACCGAGAACTCGTACGCCAGCTCCTCGACGACGCCGGGGCGACCCGCAACCGCGACGTGCTCGGTGACATCCTGCGCAACGCCTACGGCCTGGCCACCGACGACGCCGACCGCCTCGACCTGAAGATCACCCGCGACTCCCTGCGGGAGATGCGCGAGGCCTTCCGCCTGTTCGCCTCCTACGAACCGGTGCGCAAGGTCACCGTCTTCGGATCGGCCCGCACGCTGCGCACCGATCCGCTCTACGAGCACGCCCGTGAGCTGGCTCGACGCCTGGCCGACAACGGCTGGATGGTCGTGACCGGCGCCGGCCCGGGCATCATGGCCGCCGCCACCGAGGGCGCCGGGCCCGACCGCAGCCTGGGCGTCACCATCCGCCTGCCGTTCGAGGAGGGCCCCGACGGGCCGCTGGCGGGGTCCGACCGGGTGGTGGCGATGAAGTACTTCTTCACCCGCAAGCTGATGCTCGTGAAGGAGTCGAGCGGCTTCGTGTGCCTGCCTGGTGGCTTCGGTACGCAGGACGAGACCTTCGAGCTGCTCACGTTGCAGCAGACCGGCAAGGCCACGCCCGCGCCCATCGTGTTGCTGGACGTGCCTGGCCTCACCTACTGGAAGGGCTGGCAGCGGTTCCTCGATGACGAGCTCGTCGCCGCCGGCTGGGTCTCGCCGCGGGACACCAACCTGTTCGTGCTCACCGACGACATCGACGTCGCCGTCGACGCCATCCGAGGCTTCTGGCGGAACTACGAGTCGCTGCGCTGGGCCGGCGACCGGCTGGTCATCCGGCTGCGGGCGGCGCCGACCGACGCCGAGCTCACCGACCTCAACCGGCGGTTCGCGGAGCTGTGCCTCGAGGATGGCATCGAGCGCACCGACCCGCTGCCCGCCGAGGTGTCCGACAACGATCGCCTCGAGCTGCCGCGGCTGGTCATGCGCTTCGACGTACGCAAGGGAGGTGATTTCAGGGACCTGATCCGGGCCCTGAACGAGCTCGACTCGGCACCCCCACTCGAAGCCGAGGCGTCAACCCGCTGAGCCCGCCACGCTCTCGGGCACCAGGTAGTCCTCCAGCCGCGCGAAGCGCAGCCCCGCCTCATCGACGCGGTCGGCCAGCGCCCGCAGCTCGGTCACGAACGACGAGCGGAAGTGCATCAGCAGGATGTCGCCGGGCCGCAGCTGCGGCATGGTGCGGAAGCCGACGTCCGCCCCGTTGACGCTCACCTCCCAGAGCACGATCGCAGCCATCCCGCAGGCGGCCGCGGCCCGGGTGGTGGCCTCGTTGTAGGCACCGTACGGCGGACGGAACAGGACGGGCCGCCGCCCGAACGCCGCCTCGAGCGTGTCGGCATTGCCACAGATCTCGGCACGCTGCCCGTCCTCGGACAACGTGCGCAGGTCGGGGTGTGTGCGGCTGTGGGACTCCACCACCGTGTCGGGCAGCCTGCGGAAGAACTCGGGATCGGCCTGGACCGGGCCATCGACGAGGAACAGGCTCACGGGCACGCCGAGCTCCTCGAGCGCGGCCTTCACCTCCGGGTTGCGGGTATGGCCGTCGTCGATGGTCATGAACACGACCGGGTCGGTGGTCTCGATGCGGCTGATGACGGGCGCCACGCCGGGGGTCGAGGCGAGCGGCACGAGCGTCACCGGCGGCCGGGCGATCGTCGGGGTCGTGTCCCGGGACTCGGACGCCTCGGATGCATCGGGTCCGTCCGACATGCGGCCACCGACGGCGTCGACGAGCAGCGAGGCGCCGACGATCACGACGGAGGCGCGCACGAGCCTGGCCAGGCGCGCCCGTTCAAGGGCTTGGCGCGGCGGCTCCCCCGAGCGTCTTCCCCCCGGCATGGCCGAAAGTGTGACGTCGGCGGATCGACAGGACGCGGATCCCCGGCGGCTCGGCCCGGGAGTCGCCCGAGGCGTTCAATCTGCGTCGTCGGGCTCCCGGAGCAAGGCAACCGCCTTCTCGACGGCGCGGCGAGCCCGGGTCAGGCGTCGCTCGTCGACCGGGAGCTCGACCCCGCCGGCGTCGATCGACTCGCGCAGGCGCTCCATCGCCAGATCGGCCAGCTCGTCGGCGATCGACTCGAGGCGCTTGCGGATGTCGTCGAACTCACCGGCCAAGGTTCCCTCCTCCGGACGCGCGCAGCGGCCCAGCATGCCACCCACCGGCTCGCGGTGTGCCAACGTGGCGGCGATGCCAGGCTCGCCGACAACCGCACCCCCAGACCTTCACGAGTACGTCAGCTTCGACGCACCCGACGAGCACCGCACGTGGGTGTTCGACGCCACGTTCCTCCTCAGCCCCTGGCGCTGCATCTACGGGCACGGCTGTCAGGGGGTGCTCACGGAGGCTGCACCCGAGCTCGAGCAGGGTTGTTGCAGCTACGGAGCGCACTTCGTCGACGAGGACGACGCCAACGCCGTGCTCGAGGCGGCCGGGCGGCTCACCACCGACCAGTGGCAGCACGGCCGCCTGGCGGTGCGGCGCGGCGGGCCCATCCGGCGGACCAGCAAGGGAACGCTGGTCACCCGGCTCGTCGACGGCGCCTGCATCTTCCTCAACCGGCCGGGCTTCCCCGGGGGTGCCGGCTGTGCCCTCCACCGCGGGGCACTCGAGGCCGGCGAGCGGCCAATGGACTGGAAGCCCGACGTGTGCTGGCAGCTCCCGCTGCGCCTGTCCGAGAGCACCGACGGCTCCGGACAGGTGATCTCGACGCTGCGGGAGTGGAAGCGGCGGGACTGGGGCGCCGGCGGCCAGGAGTTCCACTGGTGGTGCACCGAGGCCCCCGACGCCTTCGTGGGCGCCACACCCGTCTACGTCGCCTTGCGCGACGAGATCGTCGAGCTGGTGGGCACGTGGGCGTACGACCGCTTCGTCGCGCACGTCACGGCCAGGAACGGCCGCAGGCCCCGTCGCGAGCAGTACGTTCCCCACCCGGCGCTGCGCCGGCGCTGAGCCTCAGCCGTCGTCGTCGGCGTCGGCGTCGAACATGCACCACGACGCATGCTCGTCGCCCGCCTCCGCGCCGCACTCGGGGCACGGCTCATCGTCCGCCGGATCGAAGATGGCGGTGAGATCGAGATCGTTGCTGCGCTTCAGCGCGCGCGCTTCTTCGAATCGGCGATGTCGACCCTTTTTCACGGGCCAGCTCCCACGTGTTACTTGTTCAGCGGGAAAGTGTATCGCCGGCCACACCCGGCTAACTCCCCCAACGCGTTGTTGCTCGGGGTGTCCCGACCCCTTTCCTACCACGTCCCAACGACCCCCCACTTACCATCATCTCCGTGGACGCTCCCTGGTGGCAACGCGCCGTCTTCTACCAGATCTATCCCCGGTCGTTCGCGAGCGGCCACCGCCGCGCCACCGGCGACCTCGCGGGGATCGAACAGCACCTCGACCATCTCGCCTGGATGGGGGTCGACGCCGCGTGGCTCTCGCCCTTCTATCCCTCACCCATGGCCGACTTCGGCTACGACGTCTCCGACCACTGCGACGTGGACCCGGTGTTCGGCGACCTCGACAGCTTCGACCGCCTGCTGGCGGCATGTCACCGTCGGGACCTGAAGCTGCTCGTCGACCTGGTACCCAACCACACGTCGGACCGGCATCCGTGGTTCCGGGCCGCCCGCTCGAGCCGGGACGACCCCCGGCGCGACTGGTACGTGTGGCGGGACGGGACGCCGGACACGCCGCCCAACAACTGGGTGGCGGCATTCACGGGCGGCCCCGCCTGGACGTGGGACGAGGCCACGGGCCAGTGGTACCTGCACCTGTTCCTTCCCGAGCAGCCCGACCTCAACTGGGCCAACCCCGAGGTCGTCGAGGCCGTCCACGGGGTCATGCGCTTCTGGCTCGACCGGGGCGTCGACGGCTTTCGCATCGACGTCGCGCACGGCATCGGCAAGCACCCCGCCCTGCCGGACGACCCACCCGGGAGCGCAGGGATGCCCCACAGCGCCCTCAACGACACCGCCGAGACCCACGAGGTGCTCCGGGGCATGCGCAAGCTGGTCGACGCCTACCCGGGCGACCGGCTGATCCTGGGTGAGGTGTTCCTGCTGTCGACCGAACGGGTGGCCACCTACTACGGCGACGGCGACGAGCTGCACCTGTCGTTCAACTTCCCACCCCTGTTCGCTCCCTGGGACGCCGGCCGCTGGCGTCGTCAGATCGACGACGCCACCCGCCACATCCTCGACCGGTTCAACGCCTGGCCGACGTGGGTGCTGTCGAACCACGACAACGCCCGCCACCGCACCCGCTACGGCGGCTCCGAGTCACGGGCCCGGGCCGCGGCGTTCCTGCTGCTGGGCCTGGCCGGCTCACCGGTCCTCTACGCGGGCGAGGAGCTGGGGCTGGAGGACGCCGTCATCCCCGAGGACCGGCGCGTCGATCCCGGGGGACGGGACGGTTGCCGGGCGCCGATCCCCTGGGACGGCGCACCCGGTCACGGCTGGGGCGTCGACGAGGCGTGGCTGCCCTGGCCGCCCGAGGCCGATGTCCGCAACGTCGCCGCCCTGCGGGACGACACGGGTTCGATCCTCCACCTCTACCGGCGGTTGCTCGCCGCCAGGCGCGCCACCACGGCCCTGCAAACCGGCGCGTTCGAGCGCCTGGCGCCCGTCGAGGCCGCCGCTCCCGGCGTCGTGGCCTGGCGCCGCCGGGACGACGCCGGCGCCGTCGTCGTCGCCGTCAACATGGGCGAGGACGCAGTGGTGGACCTCCAGGGCACGGTGCTCGTCGCCAGCGACGGAGCCGCCGAGGGCGAGCCCTTCGGCGGCGTGCTGGGTGCGGACCGGGCGGTGCTCATCGAGCCCCACTAGGACCGACCCGGCGGTCGCCCCGGCACTACGCTGCCCCACATGACGGTGGTGTCAGAAACCGCGTGGCCGATCATCTCGGCCGACGACCACCTGATCGAGCCGCCGGACCTGTTCGAGGGCCGCATCCCGTCGGGGCTGGCGGAGCGGGCGCCGCGGATCGTGGAGGACGCCGACGGCACGCAGGCGTGGGAGTACGAGGGTGCCCGCTACCCGAACATCGGGCTGAACGCCGTGGTCGGCCGGCCGCGCGACGAGTGGTCGATGGAGCCGGCCCGCTTCGACGAGATGCGCCGGGGGTGCTGGGACATCGACGCCCGCATCCAGGACATGGACGCCGGCGGCGTCTGGGCGTCGCTGTGCTTCCCGTCACTCATCGCCGGCTTCGCCGGGACCGTGTTCGCTCGGTCCAACGATCCCGAGCTCGGCCTCGCCTGCGTCCGGGCCTGGAACGAGTGGCACCTCGAGGTCTGGGCCGGGACGCACCCCGGGCGGATCATCCCGCTCCAGCTCGGCTGGCTGCCCGATCCGGTGGCGGCGGCCCGTGACGTCGAGCGCAACGCCGGGCGCGGCTTCAAGGCGGTCAGCTTCGTCGAGCAACCGGTCAACGTCGGCATGCCGTCGCTCCACACCGACCACTGGGACCCGTTCCTCGCCGCCTGCGAGGAGACGGGCACCGTCGTGTGCCTCCACACGGCGTCGGGGGCGTGGACCGCGGCCACGTCGCCGGGCGCCCCGCTCGAGCTGTACACGACCTTGTTCCCGGTGAACGCGCTGGCGGCGGCGGCCGACTGGCTGTGGGCGCGGGTGCCGTTGCGCTTCCCCGGGTTGCGCATCGTGCTGGCGGAGGGCGGCATCGGCTGGGTGCCGATGCTGCTGGACCGGCTCGACTGGGTGATGGACCACTCGGCGACCGGCGGCGACGGCGTCTGGGCCGGCGAGCTCACGCCATCCGAAGCGCTGCGCCGCAACTTCTGGTTCTGCACGATCGACGACCCGTCCACGCTGGCGGCGCGCCACCGTGTGGGCGTCGACCACATCCTCGTCGAGTGCGACTACCCGCATGCGGACTCCTCGTGGCCGCACACGGCGTCGCTGCTCGCCGACCGCTTCGCCACCGTCGGTGTGACCGACGACGAGGCCGCGGCCATGACCCACGGCAACGCCGCCGCCCTGTTCGACCACCCGCTTCCCCCGGAGGACTGGCCATGCTCGACCTCGTGATCAGCGGCGGGACCGTCATCGACGGCAGTGGTGCGCGGATGCGGCCGGCCGACGTCGGTGTCCGTGACGGGCGGGTCGCGGTCGTCGCGCCGACGGGGACCATCGACGAGCCCCGCCACTCGACGCTCGACGCCGCAGGTCGCTACGTCGCGCCGGGATTCGTCGACCTCCACACCCACTACGACGCCCAGCTGTTCTGGGACCCGCTCGCCACCCCGTCGCCGTTCCACGGTGTCACGACCGTGTTCGGCGGCAACTGTGGCTTCTCCCTGGCCCCGCTCACGCCCGACCACGCCGACTACCTGATGCGGATGATGGCCCGCGTCGAGGGCATGCCCCTGGAGGCATTGTCGGCCGGCCTGGCTTGGGACTGGGGTGGCTTCGGCGAGTGGCTCGACCGCCTCGACGGCACCACCGCCGTGAACGCAGGGTTCCTGTGCGGGCACTCGGCGCTGCGGCGGGTGTCCGGGGCCGACCCCGAGGTGATGCAACGCCTGCTCCACGAGGCGCTCGATGCCGGCGCGCTGGGCTTCTCGACTTCGCAGGCACACACCCACAACGACGCCGACGGCGAGCCGGTGCCATCGCGTTTCGCCGACGACGACGAGCTGCTGGCGCTGGCGGGGTGCGTGTCCGGGCACGAGGGCACGACCCTGGAGGCGATCGTGGCCGGGTGCATCAACGGGTTCACGGACGACGAGGTCGAGCTGCTCGCAGGCATGTCTCGCGCCGCTCGGCGGCCGCTCAACTGGAACGTTCTCGGCGTCTCGTCGCTGAACCCGACCGGCCACGAGCGCCAGCTGGCGGCCTCCGATGCCGCCGCCGCCCGGGGCGGCCGCGTCGTCGCGCTGACCCTGCCGCACCCGATGAGCATGCGGTTGTCGTTCCTCACCGGGTTCGTCCTCGACGGCCTGCCCGGTTGGCGCGAGGTCCTCCACCTACCGGTGCCGGAACGGCTCCGTGCACTCGGGGATGCCGCCGTGCGCGAGCGGCTCGCCGCCGGCGCCGCCTCCCGCGAGGCGGGGCTGCTCCGCGGGTTGGCGAACTGGCCGGTGCTCAGCTTCGCCGAGTGCTTCGCCCCCGCGACGAAGCCGCACGAGGGTCGCACCGTGGGTGACGTGGCCGCCGAGCTCGGGCGGGAGCCGTTCGACACGCTCCTCGACGTGGTGATCGCCGACGAGCTGCGTACCGGCCTCCGACCCCCGGTGTTCGGCGCCAGCGACGCCGACTGGGAGTTGCGGGCCCAGGTGTGGCGCGACCCGCGCACCGTCATCGGCGGGTCCGACGCCGGCGCCCACCTCGACATGATGTGCGGCGCCATCTACTCGACGGCGCTCCTCGGTGAAGCGGTGCGGCAGCGGGGGCTGCTGTCGTGGGAAGAGGCCGTGCGCCAGGTGACCGACGTGCCGGCCCGACTCTACGGCCTGCGTGAGCGGGGCCGGATCGTCGAGGGCTGGCACGCCGACCTGGTCGTGCTCGATCCCGAGACGGTCGGCCACGGCCCGGAGCGGACGGCGACGGACCTCCCCGGCGGTGCCTGGCGGATCGTCGCCGACGCCGTCGGCGTCGAGCACGTCTACGCCAACGGCGTCGCCATCGTGCGCCACGGCCGGCCCACGGGCGCGACTCCGGGCACCCTGCTGCGCTCGGGGCGCGACACGCTCAGCGTGCTTCCTTGATGTCGCAGAGCACCAACGAGCCGTCGCCGTCGAAGGCCAGGGCCGCATCGCCCTCCAGCAGGCGCCGAACCGGTTCGCCGGCCAGGTCGGCCCGCCAGCCCGTGAGCAGGCGTGACGACTCGTCGCCCCGAACCAGTGCCTCGATGTCTGCACGGGTGGCGACGAGCGATGCGTCGAGCTCGGCATTGCGCGCGAGCTGGCTCACCCACGCGGATGCCAGCGTCACCGCCGGGCGGAACGTGCCGTCGACGCCCTCCCGCGGTGGGACCTGCAGCTCGGCGTCCTCGAGGGCTGCCCCGGCCCTGACCGCCGCCATCAGCTCGTCGCCGGCGCCGTCGCGCAGGTGACGCCTGTCTAGCCCCCGCACGCGATTCAGGTCACCCCGCGTGCGGGGCGGGCGCTCGGCGATGGCCACCAGCGCGAGGTCGGGCAGCACGTGCCGCACCGGTCGGTCGATCCGGCGCGCTCGCCCCTCCCGCCAGGCCGCCACGGACTGGGCGACGCCGCGCGCACGGCCCTTCAGGCGGCGGGCCTCCTTGATGCGCCACCACGCCTGGTCGGGGTCCGGCTGCTCGCCGTGGCGGCGGCGCAGCTGGTCGCATTCGTCGAGCGCCCAGGCGAGGCGCCCGCGCCGCTCGAGCTCGGTACGTAGCGACGACCACAGCGCATCGAGGTAGGCGACGTCGGCGGCGGCGTAGGTCTGGGCCGCGTTGCTGAGGGGCCTGCGCAACCAATCGGTCAGCCGGTCCGCCTTGGGGAGGTGCACACCGAGGCGCCTCTGGAGCAGGGTCCCGAGTCCCGGCGAGCCCAGCCCCACGAACCCGGCCGCCACTTGCGTGTCGACGAGGTGGCGGGGGCCGATGCCGCAGGCCCGCTCGAGGATCTCCAGGTCCTGGCTGGCGGCGTGCATGAGGCACAGGCCGGGGCCGTCGAGCAGCGAGCCCAGGGTGCGCCCGACGTCCACCGCCAGCGGATCGACGTCCACGATGTCGTCGCCGGCCGCGACCTGCAGCAGGGCGAGCTGCGCGTAGTAGGTCCGTTCCCGATGGAACTCGGTGTCGAGGCCATAGGTGGGCGCGCCGCGGGACGCCTCGACGAAGGCGTCGAACTCACGCTGGTCGGCGATCCAGCGGAAACGCGATGGATCGGGCGGAGCCGTTAGGGCTCCATCCCCGTCGAGACGGACTCGCCCGCCTCGATCCAGGCGGTGGTGCCGCCGGCGACGTTGATCGCGTCGATGCCCCTCGATCGATAGAACTCCGCGGCCCGCCGGCTGCGCTGGCCTACGGCACAGATCACATAGACCGGGCCCTCGAGCGGCACGTCCGCCACCCGCTCGGGGACGGTAGCCAGCGGCACCAGCACGGCCCCGGGCACGTGGGCGGTCGTGTACTCGTCGGGCTCTCGGACGTCGATCAAGGGCGCGCCCTCGGCACGCGCCCTGGCCAGCTCGGCGACGTCGATCTCGGGGACCTCCATGGTCAGGCAGGGTACCCGGGCTGGTCAGGCACCCTCACCATCGGCCACGCGCGGCAGGTCGCCGGGCGTGTCGGCGTCGGCAAGGGCGCCGGGGTCGATGCCGTCGACGCCGACGACCACCAGCCCGGCGGCGGCCACGACGCCGCCCACGGCCCTCCTGCCCTCCTCCAGCGCCCCCTCGAGGGCGGGCGCGGCCGACGGTCGCCAGGCGGCGTGGTGCCACTGCGTGCGGCCCCCGCTGACGGGCACGGCCACCGCCGCCGTCGGGTGTCGGGCCAGGACCGCCAGCGTCGCTCCCATCGCCGCCGGTGACGGCGCCACGAGATCGCAGCCGACGACCAGCACGATCTCGTCGCCACCCGCTCGCGCCAACGCCGTCACGATGCCGGCCGCCGGTCCCGCGCCGGGCCGCCGGTCCGGCACGGTGACGAGGCCGAGCGACGCCAGAGCATCGGGCGCCCGCCCGACCGCGACCACCTCGCGGGCGCCCGCCACCCACAGTGCCTCGGCGACCCGCACCACCATGGGCGTGCCGCCGACGCGGATGAGGGCCTTGTCCCGCCCCATCCGTCTGCTCTGGCCCCCGCACAGGACGGCCCCGCTGAACCGCGGGATGGCGGAGGTCACGGCGTCAGCCCGCGCCGCCGTAGCGCGCCTCGACGCCCCGGCTCTCCCCGTGGTCGCTGACGGCCGCCGCCAGGTCGGCCAGGAACTCGTCGGCCACCGCCACGTGGGAGGGCGAGAGGATCGCGTGGAGCCCTCCCTGCTGGCGGTCGAGGTGCCAGCCCCGGTCGTCCATCACGTCCCCCACCGCGGCGATGTCGAGAACGGAGTCGCCGGTCCCAGGATCGGTGTCGGCGGCGATCTCCAGCACACCGGGCACCGGGTCGCCGGTGATGTGGATCCCCTCGATCGCCTCGACGCCCTCACGGAAGCGGTGGGCGACGGCCCGCACCTCGTCGGCCAAGCGCTGGTAGCCGTCGAGCCCGAGGTGGGACACCGTGGCCCAGGCAGCGGCGATGGGGGCGGCCGGCCTGGTTCCGGCCGTGGTGGCCGAGCCGTACGGCCCGCCGGGCCAGCCGTCGAACAGGAAGTACTGGCGGCGCAACTCGTCCTCGTCGCGGTGGAGCAGCAACGAGGCCCCCTTGAAGCACCAGCCGTACTTGTGGACGTCCGCCGACAGCGACGTCACGCCCTCGACCCGAAAGTCCCAGGGTGGGAGGCGCTCACCCAGGCGCTCGAGGAATGGCAGCAGCCAGCCGCCGAGGCAGGCGTCCACGTGGCACAGGGCCCCCCGCTCGGCCGCCAAGCCCGCTAGCTCGGGGACGGGATCGACGACGCCGAACGGATAGCACGGCGCCGAGCCGACCACGAGGGCGGTGCGCGCATCGATGGCGGCCGCCGTCGCCGCCACGTCGGCCCGACCGTCCACGCGGACCGGTACCCGGATCTCGTCCACGTCGAGGTAGTGGCAGGCCTTGGCCAGCGCCGGATGGGCGGTGGACGGCAGCACGACGCGGGGCTCGGCGATGCCGCGGACCTCGCGGGCGTGGTCGCGCGCC
>JBOGHG010000020.1:0-29873 GCA_050744525.1 Acidimicrobiales bacterium
CACCGCCGAAACGCCTCGAGGCGGTTCGCTTCGACGCGCCCGCACACAGGACCGCAGCCGTCACAAGCCCAAGAAATCGGCCTTCGACTTCGTCGAAGACTGTTGACATCAAGCGCTTCTTCAGGAACGTCGATCTGTGCGGCGGAGAGCGGCGGGGAGAACGACGTTCTGCGCTGGCGTTATGTGCGCCCCGAACGGCAATTGATGGCACCCGTCGGCGCGGGTGGCCGCGCGTTATGGGGCGCCGGGCGCGCCGCGGCGCCGTTTACCGGGTGGCCGGGTCCGGGTTCGCTGTAGGCCTTATGCGGCTCTACGCGCTGATGCGTGGTTGGCGGGGTCGTATTGATGCGACGGGGTGAGTGTGCCATGGGGTGCCGCAGGGGTAGGGGTCGATCACCACATGGTCGATCCCGGCCAGCCAGCGGGCGGGCTTGGCGCCGAGCCAGCCGGTCACCGCGGTGGCGCTGCGAGCAGGCAGAACATCGACGAGCCGGCCCGAGTCGAGATCCATGATCCCGGTCACCAGCAGCGTCGGGTGCTCGGTGGTAGCGGCCAGGAACGACGTCTCGTCCAGCCCGATCGCGCGCGGGGCACCCAGGCGGGCCAGGTGGTCGACGCGGGGCTGGCCGTGGTCACGCACGGCGGCCTTTGCCGCGTGCCAGGACACCCCGAAGTCCCGGGCGGCCTGGGCGACCGAGCGCTCGCCGGGCCCGACCCGCCGGCAGATCTCCGCCCGGACCCGTTCGGTCAGCACCGCCCGCGGGGCGATCTCGTCGCAATCCTCTGACCACGTGCGCGCCGTGCAGGCCGGCTCGGGCAGCGCCACAACCGCTTGGCCCACACCAGCACCACCGGCCGGTCGGTGATCGGCAGGTCCCGGACCACCACGCGGCGGCGGCCGTGCCCGGTCGCCCGCACGCCACAGCGCTCGCACCAGCCCCGGCCCTCGGTCGTCTCGACCGCCAGCCACCACTCGCCCGTCGACTCCTCGAGCAGCTGCGCGCGCACAACGAACCCGTCGAGCCCGAGCAGCGACGACACGCCGCTACCGTCGCGATCCATCAGGGGCCTCCTGTTGATGTAGCCGTTGGACAGCCGCATCAATAGCGAGGCCCCTGACCGCGCCCGCGGACCCTCTATCGGTCAGCGATCACCGCAACCGCCCCCACGCTTCATCGCGGAGAGCCCCTTATGCGCCGTGACGGTCGGGCGTCACCTCGATCACAGGACGGCCGATATGTCGGACGGTCGGGTGCCGAAGAGGTGCCCGAGAAGCGGTCGCTCCACATCGCTCGGTAAGACGGTGACTATGACTATGGCCGCCGTGCGCGGACGCAGGTGCATCCCGACCGGTCACCCGGGGCTGAGTCCGCGCCTAGCATCTCAACGGGGACTCGCTGCTGTCGTCGTCGCCACTCCTGGCCGCCAGTGGCGCCCGGAGGAGGGGTCGGCGCATGGCCACCTACATCTCGCTCATCAAGTTCACCCAGCAGGGCATCGCCACCATCAAGGATGGCCCAGCCCGCCTCGACACCGGGAAGGAGACACTGAAAGCGCTCGGTTCGGAGCTGAAGGCCTTCTACCTCACCATGGGCCGCTATGACGTCGTCGCGATCAGCGAGGCGCCCGACGATGAGGCCGCGGCGAAGGTGGCCCTGGCGATCGGTTCGGCTGGCAACGTGACCACCGAGACGCTCCGGGCCTTCACCGAAGACGAGTATCGCGCCATTGTCGCTGCCCTGCCCTGACCCGCGCTCCTCGTACTCCGGCAACTACTGACGCGACGTCGGCTTCCCTTGGCCAGCGCGACAGTCGCTGCGGAAGCCGACGTGGAGGCGCCGTCGGTGTTCGTGGCCAGCCGCCGCGACGGACCGGGTCAGCCTTCCGAGTCCGTCTCGCGAACGTCACCAAACGCCGGCTGCAGGCGTCGGCGCTTCCCTTCAGGCCGTTGGTGTCGAGGCGTCCAGGTAGCCCGTCATCGGCTGCGAGCCGACAAGTAGCGTTGCCCCGTGGACGGCCGGTTCTTCGCGCCCAGCGAAAGCCGAGGTCATGGCCGAACCGAGTTTCCGGCACCCACAGCGTCGAAGGCACCGTCGCGTATGGCGCCGGCCTGGCCCGGCACCTGCGCGGCCACAAGGTCGAGGTGATCGAAGTCGACCGGCCCAACGCTGGATCGCCGGCATCGCCGGCCGCGCCTGCGCCGGAGCGGCGACAACCGTTCACGTGACGGCGAGCCCGCTGTCAGCTCTCGTTCACAGCGCCTGGGTACGGTTCGCGTCGGTGGCCGGACGTCGGAGCTGGATGCTGGCGCTGGCCCGGCACTGCGCCCGCTTCCGGTCCGCCTATCCGACCGACCGGCTTTGGTCGTGTTCGAGCTCGACGGCCCGATCGTCGACCAGCGGCACATGGTCCGGCGCCGGTGGGGGGTTCGGCTCGCAAGCGATGTGATCGCGGCCTTCGACGACCGGGGCCGCCTGCGACGCTCTGGCCTACGCCTGCCTCCAGGTGCCGGTGGTGGCTGGGATCATCGTACGGCCGTCGCTGACGAGCTCATGATTGCCCATCCCGGCGGCGACGTTACCGCCGGCACCGGGGCGGTGATCCTCGGCGGCCCCGGCCGTTACCTGGCGGGCAACGCCGTGTTCAAGTGGACCGTGTTCGCACACTGGTCGTGGTCACGGGCCGTGGCGATCGCGGTCCTGGCCGTGTCCCACCACGTCGTCGCGCAGGCGATCGGGATCGGCTGTGTAGAACAGGCCCGCGACCGCGGGAGGTCGCACCCAGCCGGTCACCTCGGCGGTCGTGGTCACGTATCCGCACCCGCCAGGCGCACCGCGACGCGCCGGCGGCCCCAGCCTTGCGGTGGCCCTTCGAAGCGCCCCGGCACCTGGTGTCCGCACGTCGGGCAGCGCCCGTCGTTGGTCAGATGCCAGCGTCCCAGCTCGTACCAGTCGCGCTCCATGAGGAGAGCACCGCATCCCGGGCACCAGGTGCTCGACCCCGGCTGGTCATGCACGTTGCCCGTGTACACGTACTCCAGCCCGTTGCGGAGGCCCCACTCGCGGGCGCGGGTGAGCGTCGCCGCCGGCGTGTGCGGGATGTCCATCATCTTGAAGTCCGGATGGAAGGCGGTGAAGTGGAGGGGCACGTCGGTGCCGAGATGTTCGGCGACCCATGAGGTCAATCCATCAATCTCCTCGTCGCTGTCGTTCTTTCCCGGGATCAACAGCGTCGTGATCTCAAACCAGACGTCGGTCTCACGGCGCAGGTACTCGAGCGTCTCCAGCACCGGGTCGAGGTGGGCCACGCACACGTGCTTGTAGAAGTCCTCGGTGAACGCCTTGAGGTCGACGTTGGCCGCGTCCATGTGGCCGTAGAACTCGCGCCGTGGCTCCGGACAGATGTAACCAGCGGTGACCGCGATCGCCCTGATGCCCAGCTCGCGGCAGGCGTCGGCGACGTCGATGGCGTACTCGATGAAGACCGTCGGGTCGTTGTAGGTGAACGCGACACTCGAGCAACCCAGCTGCTTGGCGGCCCCGGCGATGCCCTCGGGTGACGCCGCGTCGGCGAGCGTGTCCATCTCCTTCGACTTGGAGATGTCCCAGTTCTGGCAGAAGCGGCAGGCCAAGTTACACCCCGCCGTGCCGAAGGAGAGCACCGACGATCCCGGTAGGAAGTGGTTGAGCGGCTTCTTCTCGACGGGGTCGATGCAATAGCCCGAGGAGCGACCGTAGCTCAGCAGCACCACCTCGTCGTCGACCCGCCCGCGCACGAAGCACATGCCCCGCTGGCCTTCTTGCATGCGGCAGGCGCGCGGGCAAACATCGCACTGCACTCGCCCATCGGGGAGGCGGTGCCAATACTTCGTTGGGAAGGTGGCCGGCGCCTCGCCGCTCACAACCTCACGCTAGTCCTGCGGCCGGCCGTTGCCACCCCGGGAGTTCACTACGGCGCGACAGTGCGGGGATTTAGAGGCCGCGCGGCTTGATGGCCGAGCGCGGTTGATGACCATCCACCGGTCGTCGGGTTGTCCCGGTTTTGATGCCGGGTGCAGCCCAACGACGACGACACGGTGGAGTCACCCAGACGAAGGCGTCCTCGGCCGCTCGCGCCTGGTCGCCGACGGAGGCCTCGAGCTGGCGATCAACCGCAGCCGCGACCGACTCCGCGATGCACGTCACGGACCAGCGGGCACCCGCTGCCCACCGTCATCGACGCGGTCACCGAGGAGTTCCGCTCCCATCGGGTGCCGCAGCCGGCAGCAAGCCGAGGCCGAGCACGGCCGTCGCCAACCAACGCCACCAGCTGTCATCGACATGGCCGATGTCGCCGGTCGAATCGCGGATACAGAAGGCCGCGATGTCCCCATCCACGCCTCCATCGGCATTGGGCTCTGGCTTGTCCTTGTTGGGCGCCGGCGCGGCAGTGGCGGGGTGCTTCGTGTCACTGGTGTCTTGGCGACGGTCCGCTGCCTGACGTTCGACGGGGTGCCTAACCCCGGCTGAGGTGCCTGTCCCTGGACGTGCAGCACGACCTGATCCCGCGCATTCGGCTCGGCCGCGACGGCCGTGGACGATGGGCACGTATCGTGAGGACACGGCAGGCCTTGGGGCGGCGGTAGCGGTGGGTTGGTGCCGCTGGGTGGCGGTGTTCGATGGTGGGTACGAGTGTCATCACCAGGAGGCGAGCCATGCGTGCCAAGGTGGGAGACAAGATCATCGTCAAGGGTCATCACGTCGCTGAGCCCGATCGTGATGCCGTCGTGGTTGAGGTCCGGGGTGCTGACGGCACTCCGCCCTACGTCGTGAAGTGGTCTGACGGCCACGAGAGCATTTACTTCCCCAGCTCGGATGCTTCGGTGATGAACCGCACCGGCGGGGTCGATCCCAGCGCCACTCGCTGACCACGAGATGCGCTGGAAGCGAGCGAAGCGGGGGCTGCCGTCGAGGACGTGTTCACAGAAGCGCACCTCGCACTGGGTCCGGGGGACGGTGGCCGAGCGCGCTCTGATGACGTGAGCGACGCGCAGCCCGAATCGCGCAAAACCCGATTGGCCTGGTCGGGATTCGGGCGTACGATCCGAGTTGGTGGCCCCGTGGGCCACATCTGGCTCCCGGGCTGCTGCGACACGCGACATCTGGGAGGTCGGGATGAGCGAGTATGTCCGGGCTGAGGCGCTCGTTGACGCCGGTTGGGTCGTACAGCACCTCGACGACCCAACCGTCCGGCTCGTCGAGGTCGATGAGGACACCACTGCCTATGAGCGGGGCCACATCCGCAATGCAGTGGGCTGGAACTGGTTCTTCGATCTGCACGATGCCCTGCGACGGGACTACGTCGACCAGGAGGGACTGAGCCGCCTGCTCCAGCAGGCGGGCGTCGACCCTGAGTCGACCGTGGTGCTCTACGGCGGAAACAACAACTGGTTCGCCGCCTACGCCTATTGGCTGTGCCGCTATCTCGGCTTCGACGCGGTCAAGCTGCTCGACGGTGGGCGCAAGAAGTGGGAGCTCGACGGCCGCGAGCTCACCCAGGACGTCCCCGCGTTCGCGTCGAGCGACTTCCGTGTTACGGGTCTGGTCCGAGGGGAGCTCCGTGCGCTGCTCGACGAGGTGCTGGCCAAGCTGGGCCAGGAGCAGTTCGTCGACGTGCGCTCACCCGAGGAGTACCGGGGCGAGCGCTTGGCACCCGAGCATCTGCCCCAGGAGCAGGCGCAGGTGCCGGGCCACAATCCCCGGAGCGGTGAACATCCCGTGGAGCAAGGCGGCCAACGACGACGGCACCTTCCGGACCGCCGACGAACTGCACGCCCTCTATCGAGGCGAGGACATCGGTCCGGATCGGGGTGTGATCGCCTACTGCCGCATCGGCGAGCGGTCAGCACACACTTGGTTTGTGCTGCATGAGCTGCTGGGCTACCCATCGGTGGAGAACTACCACGGCTCATGGACCGAGTACGGCTCGCTCGTTGGGGTCCCCGTCGAACGCTGAACGAGCGCTGGCTCGGTTGCGGTCCTGCGGCCCGAGGACCTGCCGCGCCGCGGGCAGCCGCACCGCCCGCAAGCCGCTCTCACGACGGCGTACCGATCGATCACGGCGCAGTTGGCCCGGCCGCAACGGCCCGCACTACCCGACGCTCTCCGTGAGATTCGGTTGCACGCGGGTGAAGCAACGAGATCACTTAATACACGGGTGAGGTTGTTGCATCCGCGTGTTTCTCGCCCTGCGTTGAGAGCCTGTGGCGATGACGTGGTCTCCGTGTCTTGTTCGTTCTGCTGGGCCGTCGGGCGAGGCCCGCTACGCGCTCGGTCATCGGCTGCTCGATCGTTATCTGGCGTTCGCGGCGGGTCGGGCCCGGCCGAACACGGTGCGGGCGATCGCGTTCGACCTGAAAGCGTTCTTCGCGGTGGTGGGCAAGGATCCGGTCGAGGTGACCTCGGCGGATGTGTTGGACTTCGTCGCGGCCCAGCGCGGAGACCGGTCCGTGGTGCGCCTGGCGGATCGGGAGTCGGGGCTGTCGCCCCGGACGATCGCTCGGCGGTTGGCGTCGGTGTCGGGGTTCTACGCGTACGTCGTGGCCCGGGGGGACACGCCGCTGGCGTCGAACCCGGTGCCACGCGGGCTCTCGACGCGCCGGCAGCGCGGCTCGAAGCGGGCCCGGTTGGTGCCGCTGGTGCGGGTGCCGCGCACGCTCCCGAAGATCCTCACGCCGGGCGAGGTGAACACTCTGTTCGGAGCGTTGCGCACGGCGCGGGACCGGGCGATGGCAGAAGCGATGGTGCTGGGCGGCCTGCGCCGCTGCGAGGTCCTCGGCCTCTCTCTCGCCGACCTGCGCCTCGCGGAGCGGCGGGTATTCATCGCCGAGGGCAAGGGCGGCCACCAACGCGTGGTGCCGATCTCGGAGCGGTTCTTCGCCAGCGTCGGCGCGTACCTCGACCTCGAACGCCCTGACACTGCGACCGGCCGGATCTTCGTCGTGCTGAAGGGCCCCCGCCGGGGCCAGCCTCTCTCCGCCGAAGGCCTCGACGAGATCCTGGCCGGGGCACGCCGGCGGGCGGGCCTGGAGCGCGGCACGTGCCATGAGCTGCGCCACACATGCCTGACCAGGCTCCGGGAGGCGGGCATGGCTCTCGAAGCGATCCAGGCCCAGGCCGGGCACCGCTCGATCGAGTCGACCCGGGTCTACCTGCACCTGACCAATGACTGGCTCGCCGGCGAGTACCAGCGTGCCGCCGAACTCATCGACGGGACCGCCGTCGCTGAGCTGGTTGCAGCCCAGGAGCTGCGGCGGTGAGCGCCCAGCCGCTGCCCGAAGCTGACCACCGGGTCACCGCGGCCGGGGCCCAGTGGGCCGCAATCGCAGCGCACGCCCCCGCCGTGGCCTCGACCATGGGCCGCTACTTGGGCCAGGTCGCCACGTTCCTCGCTCCGGCCAGCGTGGACGCCGCCGACCTCTCATTGCGCCAGTTCGCCCGCTACCTCGCCGACCACGAACCCGACATCGACACCATCGCGGCCATCGACCGCGACGTCGCCGAGGACTACACGGTGTGGCTCGCCGCCCGGTTAGGTCACGCCGCTCGGTGCCGGTGACGGCTGATGCCGGCTCGGGTCGCACGGTCCGCCTCGAACTCAGTCCGGGTCGGCATCGGTCGGTTGCTCGTGGTGAACCCACCACCACGCGGTCGGTCGGGTCCACGCGACTGCGGCAACCGATGCCATCGTGGCCTCGTACGCGGCGAAGGACGCCCGCCGCTTCATCGCCGTCTAGCACTTACGTCTTGGCCGCCTCGTAGTACGGGTTGGTGCCCGCCGCGTGGTCGGTGACGTCGATCACTCGAGTGATCTCGGGGACCGAATCGCGGATGGCCACTTCGATGCCCTGGCTCAAGGTCACCGTCGCCATCCCGCAGCCGCGCAGCCTCCGCTCAAGCGGAGATAGGCGGCGGCGTCGTCCACCGCGACGAGGTCGGCGCGGCCGCCGTGCGCGGCAATGGACGGGTTGATCTGCTGTTCCAGGACCTGCAGGACTCGCTGGGCCACGTCGCCACTGAGGTCGACCGGCGGCCCGGCCATGGCCGGGCTGGCGCCGGCCGGGGCCGCGGGCTGGTTCGGGTTCTGCATGACCATGCCGCCCTGGAGGAGATCGCGGCTGAGGTCGAGGGTGGCCCCGCGCATCTTGGCGATGCTGTCGGCGGGGACCACGAGTGCCAGCTCGCCACGCTCGTCGGACCAGTCTTGGGGCCGGGCTTCGCTGGTCGCCTGGAAGTACATGTCGTAGGTGTAGGCGCCACCGCTCGAACCGCTGAGCTCGACCCAGAGGGCGAGTGACCCCCCGCCCTCCTCGCCAGCCCGCAGCCCCAGCCTTGGCCAGCGCTGCATCGGTCACTCGCAGGACTGGCACGTCCTTGGTATCGATGCCGGTCATGGTGCCCTCGCCTCAGCGCTGGTTGCCATCATAGGGCGGTGCCCCGGATCCTCCTGCTGCTGCCGACTGCCACCTACCGGGCCGCGGACTTCGTGACCGCGGCCGCTCGCCTGGGTGTCGACGTCGTGGTCGGGTCCGAGCATCGTCAGGCCTTGGCCGGCCCCATGGGCGACCGGGCCGTGGTCGTGCCTCTGGCTGGAAGCGACGCCGCGTTGGACGCCATCGCGGCCCTTCATGATCGGACACCGCTCGACGCCGTCCTGGCCGTCGACGACCTGGGGGTGGTGGTCGCGGCCGCGGCGGCCCAGCGTCTCGGGTTGCGCCACAATCCGCCCAACGCGGTCGCCGCCACCAGGGACAAGGCCGCCATGCGGGAGCGCCTGGCCGCTGCCTCGCTCCCCCAGCCCGCCTACCGAATCGTCGCTCATGGCGCCGACATCGCCTCGGCGGCGACCGAGGTCGGGTATCCGTGCGTGGTCAAGCCCGTCTCACGGTCGGCCAGCCAGGGCGTCATCCGCGTCGACGACGCGATCCAGGCCGCCGCGGCCGGCATCCGCATTCGCGCCATCGTCGGGGACGGCCCGGAGCCGCTGCTGGTCGAGCGCTTCGTGCCAGGAGCCGAGGTGGCGGTCGAGGGCCTGCTCCTGGGAGGGCGATTGGAAGTGCTGGCCGTGTTCGACAAGCCCGACCCCATGGACGGCCCCTTCTTCGAGGAGACCATCTACGTCGCGCCGTCGCGGCAACCCGCCTCGGTCCTCGCCGACCTCGAGGCCACCGTCGCCCGGGCCGCCGCAGCATTGGGGTTGCGGGAAGGACCGGTGCACGCAGAGCTGCGGATCGGCACTGCAGGTGCGCTCATGATTCTCGAGCTCGCCGCTCGCTCCATCGGTGGCTTGTGCGCGCGGGCCTTGCGGTTCGGGGCTGGGGTGAGCCTCGAGGAGGTCATCATCCGTCACGCCCTCGGTCTTGGGCTGGACGGCCTCGCCCGGGAAACGCAGGCGTCGGGCGTGATGATGCTCCCGATCCGGTCGGCCGGGGTGCTGGACCGGGTGTCGGGCCAGGAGCGGGCCCTCGCCATCGACGGGGTCGTCGGTGTCGAGATCAGCATCGCGTCGGGGCGGCCGGTGGTGCCGCTGCCCGAGGGTGATCGCTACCTGGGGTTCGTCTTTGCCCGTGGACCGACGGCGCAGGACGTCGAGGACGCCCTCCGTCGGGCGGAGGCGTGCCTGGAGGTGCGTCTGCGCTGATACCCGGCCCGGTAGGGCTGCTAGCCGCCGTAGGCTCGGGGTCGTGCGGGTCCTGCTGGTCGTTGCTGTAGACGTCGATGCAGTTGTCGCCGGGAAAGGCGAAGCCGATCTTGAACTTCGGGGGCAGGTAGGTGGTGCCGTAGAGCGGCTCCTCGCCGGGCGCCTCGGCCGTCACCGCCCGCTCACCGTCGAGCCACAGCTGGTAGTAGGCCTGGGTGCGGGGCCGGAAGCGGCGGGCCGTCTCCTGGGCGTAGGCCCCCACGCCGGCCCGCGGCCGGTCGGCGAGCGGCGCCGGGTAGCACGTGATGTTGCGGACCACGTCGCCGCAGGCGCCGAGGGCGGTCACCAGGTGGTGGTTGAGGGTGGCGAGCAGGGAGTGGAGGTCGCCCTTGGGCACGAAGTGGTACTGGATGCCTTGCCGGGAGATGACGCGCAAGGGTGCCGTTGCCCACCGCATCGCACGGCTTGTCCATGATGAGGTACTGCTCTGCGGTCAGGGTCCCGCCGGGGATGCTGACCCGCATGCAGAGGTGGTCGACGTCGAGTCGCTGCCGAGCCCGCTCCGCGCGCACGTCGCGGTCGTCCTGCTGGTAGATGCCGTGGAGCCTGAGCAGTTGTTGGCTCTCAGGCGAGAACGCTGGCGCAGCGTCGGACAGCTCCTGGCCGATGGTGCCCCGCAGCTGGTTACTGGCGGCCTTGATTCCCTCGACCTTGGAGCCGGCGGCGTCGGCTATGGCTCTTCCTTCCAAGCGGGTCACGAGTCAGCCACCGAGGTAGCTCATCTCGACCTTGTGGAGGCCGGCGGTCTGTGACGACCTGGTCTCTGAGTACCGGTCGGCACGCTTCGTCCAAAGCCGGGACGTCACTTCATCGAGGAGCTCGTCGCTCGCACCCGCCCGCAGCACCTCGCGCAGGTCGGTTCCGCGAGTAGCGAACAGGCAGGTGTAGACCACGCCCTCAGCCGAGAGGCGAGTCCGGGTGCAGTCACCGCAGAAAGGCTGGGTGACCGAGGCGATGACGCCCACCTCCCCAGTCCCGTCTCGATAACACCACCGCTGGGCCACTTCGCCCCGGTAGGAAGGGCCCACCGGCTCGATCCCGAACTCCCGGTCCAGCATTTCGACGATGTCCCCGGCCGGGACCACATCGTCGAGCCGCCAGCCGTTGGTCGTACCGACGTCCATGTACTCGATGAACCGGAGGGTGTGCCCCGAGCCTTTGAAGTGCCGGGCCATGTCGAGGATGGAGCCGTCGTTGACTCCCCGTTTGACCACCATGTTGATCTTTATGGGGGTGAGCCCGGCTTCGGCGGCGGCGGCGATCCCCTCGAGCACCCCCCGGACACCGAAGCCGACATCGTTCATGGCCATGAACACGGCGTCGTCCATCGAGTCGAGGCTGACCGTGACCCGCCGGAGCCCGGCCGCCGCCAGGTCCTTGGCCTTGCGGTCCAGCAAGGCCCCGTTGGTGGTGAGGGTGAGGTCCTCGACATCGGGGATCAGGGCCAGCGTGGCGACGAGGTCCTCGATCCCCTTGCGTAGAAGCGGCTCCCCGCCGGTGAGGCGCAGCTTGCGGACCCCGTGGCGCACGAACGAGCGGGCCACCCGGTCGATCTCCTCGAAGCTGAGAAGTGCCTCCCGGGCCAGGAACTCGTACTCTCGGTTGAAGATCTCCTTGGGCATGCAGTACGTGCAGCGGAAGTTGCACCGATCGGTGACCGAGATGCGCAGGTCCCGGACAGGGCGGCCCAACGTGTCCGTGAGACTCATTGTCGGACCCGCTAGGCGAACGACTGCCCGCAGCCGCAGGAGCGTTGGGCGTTCGGGTTCTCGATGTGGAATCCGGCGCCCTGGAGGCCGCCGTGGTAGTTGAGGGTGGCGCCGGCGATGTGTTGGGCGCTGGCCGGGTCGACCCTCACCTTGACGGTGCCGAACACGGCCACCTGGTCCTCAGGGTCGGCCTCGGCGTCGAAGAACATCTCGTAGGAGAACCCCGAGCACCCGCCGGCCTTGACGGCGACCCGTAGGGCCAGGCTGTCGTCGCCCTCCTGGGCGATCAGCTCCGCGACTTTGGCCGCGGCGGTGTCGGTGAGGGTGATGACGGGTGTCGTCGTGACGTCGGTGGTGCTCATCGCGAAAGGGCTCCTTGTCGTTGTCGATTTGATCTTGTCGGATCTAGGTAGTCGCCATGGGGCTGGGCTCCGGCATGGGGGTGAGCAGACCGGCGGCTTTGAAAAACTGCCGGGCGGTGCAGGTGACCATCTCGACGAGCGGGATGGCCTCGGTGACGATGCATTCGGTCAGGGCGGCGAAGGCTTGGGCCGCCGGTGTGTGCGGGGCGGCGATCGCGGCCGGCTCACCGGCGTCGCCCCCGGCGGCCACGGTCGGGGCCAGTGGGATCGATCCCAGCAGGGGCACGCCGAGCTGTTCGGCCAGCTGCTCGCCCCCGCCCGAGCCGAACACGGCATACCGGGTGCCGTCGGGAGCCACGGACGCGCTCATGTTCTCGACGACCCCGGCTACCCGCAGGTGGCCCTTGCGGGCCATGTCGGCCGCCCGAGCGGCAACCTGCTGGGCGGCCAGCGCCGGGGTGGTGACGATCACCACCTCGGTGCGGGGCAGCATGCGGGCCAGGCCCATCTGGATGTCGGCGGTGCCCGGGGGCAGGTCGATCAGCAGGTAGTGCATGTCGCCCCAGGCCACGTCTTCGAGGAAGTGCTGCACGGCCCGGTTGAGCATGAACCCGCGCCACATGATGGCCTGGTCCTCGCCCGTCCCCTCGATCGAGCCCATCGACACCACCTTGAGCAGGCCCGGGCCAACGGGTTTCTCCAGGGGGCCGAACCGGGCCCGGCCGGACTCGTCCCTCACCCCCTGGACCCGGCCCTCGACGCCCAGCATGCGGGGTATGGAGAACCCGCCGATGTCGGCGTCGAGCACACCGACCGTCAATCCCCGCTGGGCCAGCTGCGCGGCCAGGTTGGCCGTGACCGACGACTTGCCCACTCCGCCCTTGCCCGAGGCGATGGCAACGATACGGGTGGTGGCCGGGATGTCGGTGTCGAGCGCGTTGTCCCGTGCCTTCCACCGGGCCCGGGCCATGACGTTCTTCTTCTGTTCTGTGGTCATCTCGCCGAAGTGGACCGGCGCCGCCGGGACACCGGGCAGGCTCGCCACGCGCAGCTTGATGCCTTTCATGATCTGGGCTCGCAACGGGCAGCCGGCCGTGGTCAAGGCGATGGTGACATTCACGTCGCCGTTTTGCGGGCCGATCTCGATGACCTGCACCATGCCCAGGTCGACGATGTTGTCGCCCAGCTCCGGGTCGATCACCCCGAGCAGGACGTTGCGGACGGCTTCCTCAGCCACCGGGTTGGCAGGCACGCTCGCCCCTACCCCGTCCGTCCGTAGAACGGCTTGGTTCCGGCGGCATGGTCGGTTGTGTCGACGATGTCCACGATCTCGGGCGCCACCCTGTGCACCATGACCTCAAATCCTTGGCGAAGGGTCACGTTGGATGCCGCGCATCCCTGGCACCCGCCGGTCATGGCGATGGAGAGGACTCCGTCGCGGACGTCGACGATCGAGATCTGCCCGCCGTGGCTCGCGATGGATCGGTTGACCTCCCGGTCTAGGAGTTCCTGGATGACTGCGCGGATCTCGGCGACGGACCGCCCCCACGCGCTCGGGGCGCGGGAGCCTTCGAGGATGGCGGGTATCCCGGTCAGCAGCTGGGTCCGGATGGCCGCCCCGATCTCGGCCCGGAGCCCGTTCCACGAAGTGCCTGCTTGCTTGCCAACGGTGACCACGTTGTCGGCGACGAGCACGTGGGCGACGGCATCGAGCGCGAACAGCCGCTCGGCGAGGGGCGACCCGCCGGCCCGTTCCCTGGTGTCGAAGAGGAACGGCCCGCCGGGGTGCACCGTCCGACTCACCGTGAACTTGCAGGCGTCGGGGTCGGCCAGCGACGTCTCGGCGCGGATCGTGATGGTGGGATCGACGGGCAGGACGTCAGACATCTTCCACGACCTTGGCCATGTCGCGCTCACCGACAGCCCGCAGGTACTCGAAGGAGTAGATCCCGGTGCTGTGGCCGTCGCTCCAGTTCACGGTGATGGCGTAGTTGCCGACGCTGGTGATCGTCCGCGGGGCCATGTCGGATCGGACGCTCGTCGGGTCTAGGAGCGGCCGCCCGCTCATCTCCTCGATGCACAGCGCGCAATGACAGGCGAGCCGCAGGTCCCGCACGTCGAAGTCGTCACGGTGGCCGTCCTCCCAGAGCATCGACAGCGTGCGCGGGTCTCGGCGGTGGAAGCCGATCGGGGTGGTTCGAGAACCCGATGGGCGGGCGGCGGTTTCGACCCAGGCCGGCTCGCCCTCGTTGGTGTCCCAGGCCCAGGCGAAGGGCCTCAGCGCGGTCGTGGGGAGCCCGTTGAGCTGGCCGGCGAGCTCGGTGGCGATCGCCAGGTAGGCCCGGGCTGACACTGAGTGGGGCTTGTCGACGAAGATCGGGCGGCCTTCGTCGCCGCCGGTGACGATGCCGGCGTCGAGGGGGAGCGACCCGAGGAACGGAACGCCGATCTGGCGGCTCATCCGTTCGCCGCCGCCGCTGCGGAACACGTCGGTACCCTTCCCGCAGTGCGGGCAGGTGAACGTGCTCATGTTCTCGATGATGCCGAGGATGGGGACGTGCACCGTCTCGAACATCCGCAACCCTCGGCGGGCGATCTTGAGGCTGACGTCCTGGGGCGTTGTGACGATGACCGCACCCGACAATGGCAGGCTCTGGGCCAGCGTCAGCTGGGTGTCGCCGGTCCCGGGCGGGAGGTCGAGGATCAGGTAGTCCAGCTGACCCCACTGCACGCCACCGATGAACATCTGCAGGTACTTGCTCACCATCGGTCCCCGCAGGATGGCCGGGTTGTCGTCCCCGGTGAGCAGCCCCATGGACACCGCCTTCAGGCCGTGCCGGTCCGCAGGGACCATCCTGCCGTCCGGGGTCGCCTCCGGTGGCTGGCCGGTGTCGAGCCCCAGCATGCCGGGGATGCTGGGCCCGAGGACGTCGGCGTCGACGAGCCCCACCCGGGCGCCGAGGTGCTGGAGCGCGAGCGCCAGATTGACGGCGACGGTGGACTTGCCCACGCCGCCCTTGCCGCTGCCCACCGCGACGAGGTGGCGGATCCCCGGCAGCCTGTCCTGATCGGCCGACGGCTGGGGCGACGCGCCCGGCGCCTCGTGGTGGTGCGAGCCGGTGGTCGGCATGCTCATTTGCCTCCGTTCTGGCTGCGTTCGGCGCTCCCGTGTGCCATTCGGCGGGTGCGGCCTGGACCACGTGCCGGCGCTTGCCTTCGACGTCCTGCCATGGGCCAGGCGCCGGACGCGGCGCACGCGTCGGGGGAGTGTCGGGCGTCGGGGTCGAGGAGCGCCTGCAGCATCTGCGCCTCCTCGCGCAGGTGCGCCAGCGCGTCCAGCTGAATCTGGCGGACGCGTTCTCGCGACAGGCCGAGCTGCCGTGCTACCTCCCCGGTCGTGTGCTCGGCAGCGGTGCCGATGCCGTAGCGAAGGCGGAGCACGCAGGCCTCACGCGGCTCCAGCCGCGCCAGCGCGTGCCGCACCCCGTCGATGATCTCGCTCTGGAGCGCGGCGTCGAGAGGCTCGATCGCCGTCTTGTCCGCGAGAAAGTCTTCCAGGGCGGTGTCGCCGCCGCCCACCGGCGCCTGCAACGAGATGGCGCCTCTGGCGAGCAGGAGGAGCCTCGGGGCTTCGCCCGGCGCCAGCCCCGCGGCTTCGGCGAGGTCGTCGGGCGATGAAGGCGTGCCAGCTCCCTCGAAACCGTCGCCTGCTGCCCGGCGCAGTCGATCGACCTTGTCAGAAATGTGGCGGGGAAGCCGGATCGTTCGGCCCTGGTCGGCGACCGCTCGTGGCATCCGCTGGCGGATCCACCAGGTGGCGTAGGTCGAGAACTTCGACCCCTGGCGGCGGTCGAACTTCTCCACGGACCGTAGCAGCCCGATGTTGCCCTCCTGGATGAGATCGGGGAGGTCGAGGCCCCGGCCCTGGTACTTCTTGGCGATGGCCACGACCAGCAGCAGGTTGGCCCTGACCATCTCGTTCTTGGCCGTTGCCACCCGGCGCTCCGCAGCCTGAGCTTCTCGCCACGTCCGCTTCATCTCCGCGAGGGGAAGGCCTGCTCGCTCCTCGACGCGCTCGAGGTCCGGGCTGGCCGCCGTGCCTTCGCGCAGGACTGCGTCGGCGGTCGCGACGAGCGCCCCGAGCTGCCCGCTCATGCGCTGCACGTGCTCGCCGGCCACACGGGTCCCGGCGAGGACGAGGGCCATCTGCTGCCAGAGCGCCTCGAGCTCCAGACGAAGCTGTGCCGCCCGCTCCTCCGAGGTTCGCTGGTCCGAACGCAGCTCGCGTCTGCGTTCCTCGCGCAACGCCTCGAGCCTGGAGACCTCGCTGAGAGCGCGGCGCAGCTCGTCGCGCGCCTGGCGCGTGGCGGCCTCGCCGTCGGGCCTGGCGCCGACGACGACGTCCCAGGGGGACAGCTTCCCGTCGTCCAGCTTTCGGGCGACGGCGGCGAGTTCTCCGGTCGCGACGGCCGAGCGGAGCAGGACACCGAGCAGGTCGCGTTCGGCCTCTTCGATCCTGCGGGCCAGCTCGACCTGCGCCTCGGGGCCGGGGACCAACAGGCCCCTGGCGCTTCGGAGGTACGCGGCCAGCGGATCAGCGTTGAAGGCCGCCGTGTCGCGGCCCGAGAGCTTCGCCCGCGATCGGCTGCGACTCGGTTCCACCGGGGGGCGAGAGGTCCGCTCGCTGGCGCGCGCCGCCCAGGGCGCGGCGATGACATGCTCCTCGGGGACGTGATCGCCCGCGCCCGGGAACTGCTTGAGCAGGGCGCGGTACACGAAGCCCCGCGTCCGCTTCTTGTGGCCAGCAAGGATCGGTTGGATGGTGTTCGGGCTGGTCGCGTAACCCATACGCCGCGCCGACTTCGCCATGCGAAGGGCGAGCTGGCGCATGGTGGCGCCGGGGTGCTCCGCCAGCCAGGCGGTGGCCAGAGTCGAGATCGGCTCGGCCTTGACCCAGCACAGGTCGATCTGCCTCGCCTGGTTCTGCGCGGCTGTCCTGACCTCGTTCGCCAGGTCGTGCCCTTCGGGGAGGCCCTCGCGCGCCAGGCCCTCCAGCTCGGCGACCAGCGCGTGCCGGACGTGGTTGGCCTTGCCGTCCAGGCCCGCCTGGATCTGGTGCAGGCCCACGTCGAGGCCGCGGTCCCCAAGCTTGTGCTGGAGGATGACCGCGAGATGCCTCGACGATGGTTGGTGGTTGCGGAGCTTCCAGGCCCTCGCGAGGTCCACCACAGGGTCAGCCGGCACGAGGGCCCGGTCCTCGAGGTAGGCAGCGATGTCCTGTTGCTGCTGCTGCCAGCGCTGGCCAGCCTCTGCTGCCGAGCCAATCCCGTACGCCGAGAGGAGGGCCAGCAGCTCCTCTTGCATCTCGCGGCGGGCGAGGGGCTGTCTCCCGGCGAGGATGTTCTGGAGCGGGTCGACCTTAAGTTGAACGCCGCGCCGGGCCAGCCGCTCGGAGAGCACCACGGCGAGGGACCGGCGTGAGCGGGTCGGGTTATACAACAGCCAGAGCTGGGCCATGGCGACGATGCCTACGGTGGAGAGATACGTCGGCTGGCGCTCTTCTGGAGCGACCCGCAGGCCGGCGGCGCCCAGCGCCTGCTCGATGTCGACATCGGTCCGCAGGGGGTTGGCTCGGAGCAGGAGGTGGCGCATGGCCGCCTCGACCTCGGGGGGAACCGACGACACCCGGCCGGCGAGGTGCCGCTTCAGCGTGCGGACGTGGTAGTCGACGCCGAGCGCCCCCAGGTCCTCGGCCAGCTCCCGGGCCAGCGCTTCACGGGAGGACGCCGGCTTCTCGAGCAGGAAGAGGGCCCCCATGGCGCGAAACAGCGCTCCTGGCGTCCGTTCGAGCGAGCCATGGGAAGTGCACACCGTCTGCGCTTCGTTCAACCCTCGGCCCGGCACCGGCCCGGACACGTCCAGGTCGACGAGGCCGATCCCGCTCCCGGCGCGCTGGACCGGCGCGCCCGGGCGGCCGTCGCTCGAGCCGGTCGTGTGCATGGCTCTTCCCTGGTGGCGGCGCGCGGCGCTCGTCGCTACGCCTCGATGAAGATGCACTCGCCCGGGCATTCCTCGGCCGACTCGATCACGGCCTCCTCTTGGCCGGCGGGGACGTTGGCCATGCCCTCTGCGCCCTGGGGGTTGCCCTTGGCGTCGGCGAAGACCTTGTCGCCTTCCTTGACGTAGGCCAGGCCGTCGTCGAGGAGGGTGAACACGTCGGGTGCGATCTCCTCGCACAGGCCGTCGCCCGTGCACAGGTCCTGGTCGATCCAGACCTTCATGGTGATGGGTTCTCCTCTGGTTCGGTTCTCATCAAACGGACTCGGCGTGGCCCGGTCACAGCATCCCGAGCTGGAGTCGGGCGGCTTCGGACATGCGGCTCGGGTTCCACGGCGGGTCCCAGACCAGCTCGATGTCGACGTCGCTGACGCCGGGGATCGTCTGCACCCTGGCGCGGGCGTCGTCTCTCAACACGTCGCCCATCCCACAGCCGGGCGCGGTCATGGACATCTTGATCTCGACCCGCTGGCTGCCGTCGGCGAGCGGCCGGGCGTCGCAGGCGTAGATCAGCCCGAGGTCGACCACATTGACGGGGATCTCGGGGTCGTAGACAGTCTTGAGCTGCTCGATGACCTTCCGCAGGTCGAAGCAGCCGGAGTCCGCTGGTGCTTCGTCGGCCTGGGTGGCGTCGAGGCCAAGCGCGTCGGCGTCCTGGGTGCCTACCCGGGCGAGGTAGCCCCGGTCGGTCTGGACGGTGAAGCTGCCACCGAGGGCCTGGGTCACCACGACGTGGTCGCCTCGCCGGAGCGTCACCTTTTGCCCGCCGGGGATCACGGTCGCCTCGCAGTCCCGCTTCAGTTCGATCGGTGTGTGTCGGTCCAAGGCCATGGCCGCCTACTCCGTCGAGACCGGTTCGGCGGTGGCTTCGAGGGCGCTTCGCAGCGTGTGCCAGGCGAGGGTGGCGCACTTCACCCGCATCGGGAACTCCCAGACGCCGGAGAGCACGGCGAGCTTGCCCAGCTCCGCCGGGCGGACCCCGCCGTTGGGGCCTTCGGTCAGCATGGCGTGGACACGCCCGAACAGGGCGAGGGCCTCCTCTTCGTTCTTGCCCTTGAGCGCCGTGGTCATCAAGGAGGCCGAGGCTTGGGAGATGGCGCATCCGGCGCCCTGGAAGGCGATGGCGGCGATGTGGCCGTCGGCGAGCTTGACGTAGAGCGTGAGCTGGTCACCGCACAGGGGGTTGAAACCCTCGGCGGTATGGGTGGCGCCCGCGAGCTCACCGAAGTTCCGCGGATGGCGGCCGTGGTCGATGATCACTTCCTGGTAGAGGTCTCCGAGGTCAACGTTCACCGGAGGGCCTCCTTGACCGTGTCGAGGCCGGCCACGAGCACATCAATGTCGTGGCGGGTGCTGTAGCAGGCCAGCGAGGCGCGGGCGGTGGCGGCCAAACCCAAGCGGGCGAGCAAGGGCTGGGCGCAGTGATGGCCGGCGCGGATGGCAACGCCGTGGCGGTCGAGGACGGTGCCGATGTCGTGGGGGTGCACGCCGTCGAGCAGGAAGGACAGCACGCTGGCCTTGGCGGGGGCCGTGCCGATGAGCCGGAGGCCGGGGACTTCGGACAGCGCTCGGATGCCGTAGGTAAGGACGTCGTGTTCGTGGGCGGCGAGCGCCTCATGCCCAAGGCGATCCAGAAAGTCGATGGCCGCCCCCAGGCCGACGGCGCCGGCCAGGTTCGCCGTGCCCGCCTCGAACTTGTAGGGGACCTTGTTGTAGACGGTGCGCTCGAAGCTGACCGAGGCGATCATGTCGCCGCCGCCCTGGTAGGGGGGCATCTCCTCGAGCAGCTCGCCTGGGCCCCAGAGCACGCCGATGCCGGTGGGCCCGTACATCTTGTGACCCGACAGCGCATAGAAGTCACAGCCCAGCGCCTGGACGTCGATGTCGAGGTGCGGGGCCGCCTGGGCGCCGTCGACGAGCACGTGAGCGCCCCGGGCGTGGGCGATGTCGGTGATGCGCCGGATCGGGTTGATCGTGCCGAGCACGTTGGAGACGTGGGTGACCGCCACGAGCTTGGTGCTCGGCCCGATGAGCTCTTCGAGTTCGTCGACCAACAGCTCGCCGGCATCGCTGATGGGCGCGACCCGAAGACGGGCGCCCCGCTGCTCACAGACCATCTGCCAGGGGACGATGTTGGAGTGGTGCTCCATCGCCGTGATGAGCACCTCGTCGCCCTCGCCGAGATGGGTCCCGGCGTAGGTCTGGGCCACCAGGTTGATGGCCTCGGTGGTGCCCCGGGTGAAGACGATCTCGGAGGCGTGGGCGGCGTTGAGGAAGCCCCCGACCTTTGCTCGGGCGGCCTCGTAGGCCTCGGTCGCCCGCTCGGAGAGGTAGTGCACGCCCCGGTGCACATTGGCGTTGTCCCTCGAGTAGAACGCCGACATCGCGTCGATCACAGCCTGGGGCTTCTGGCTGGTGGCCGCGCTGTCGAGGTAGACGAGGGGCTTGCCGTAGGGCCTCTCAGCGAGGATCGGGAACTCCTGACGCACCCGCTCGACGTCGAGGTGAGCACCGTCGCCAGCGTCTGCTGGGCGGGGATTCAGGGCGAGAGCGCTCGTCTGCACCGCGGTCATGTCTTCACCGCCTCTTCGCCGCCCGTCGCGAGCCGGTGGGCGACCAGCTTCTCCACCCGCGAGCGCAGCGGCTCCAGTCGAAGCCGGTCCACCAGCTCGTTCACGAACGCGGAGATGAGCAAGCCCCGCGCCATCTGGTGGGGAACCCCACGGGAGCGCAGGTAGAACACGGCGTCCTCGTCGAGTCGGCCCACCGCGGCGCCGTGGGTGCAGCGCACGTCGTCGGCCAGGATCTCCAGGCGCGGCCGGGTGTCGACCTCGGCCCGGTCGGACAGGAGCAGGTTCTTGTTGGTCTGGGCGGCGTCGGTGCCGAGCGCGCCCGGGCGGACGACGACGCGCCCGTTGAACACGCCGTGGCCGCGCCCGTCCACCACGCCCTTGTAGAGCTGGCGGCTGGTGCAGCGGGGCGCGGCGTGCTCGATCAGGATCGGGTTGTCGTGGTGCTGGTCGCCCCGGGCCATGTACAGGCCGTCGAGGCTGACCTCGGCCCCCTCGGCCTCGAGACCCACCCGCACCTCGTGGCGGGCGATCGAGGACCCAAGGGCCACCGAGTGCGACGAGAAGCGGCTGGCCCGGCCCTGGTGGACGTCGAGGAGCCCGAGGTGGAACGCGGTGTCGGGCTCGTCCTGCACCTTGTAGTGCTCGACCGCGGCGCCGTCGGCGAGGGCGACCTCGGTGACGGCGTTGGTGAGGTACACGTCGCCGGGGACGCCGACGTGGGTTTCGACGATCGCCACCCGGCTACGGGGCCCGGCCAGGACCACCGACCGGGGGCTCGACAGAAGAGGAGAAGTGGGGCTGTCCGAGACGAACACGAGATGGATCGGCTGGTCGGTGGTCGTGTCGGCCGGGATGCGGATGAACGCCCCGTCCTCGGTGAGGGCGGCATTGAGCGCCGTGAAGGCGTGGTGATGTGCTGCGAACGGGCGCGAGAAGAGCGGTTCGAGGCGCTCCGCTCCCTCGGCCAACACCGAGGCGAGGCTCGTCACCGTGGCGCCTTCGGGCAGCTCGGTCAGCGACGACAGCTCGGGAGCGAAGTGGCCGTTGACGAAGACCAGCCGCGTGCCGCCCAGGTCGGCGGCCAGCGCGTCGATCGTGCTCGACGACAGCCGGTAACCCATCCCGGTCGCGGCCGGCTCGAACGGCACCTCCAAGATGGGCCCGAGGCGGGTGTAGCGCCAGTCCTCGTCCTTGAGCGTCGGGAACCCGTGCTTTGCCACCCACCCGAAGCCGGCGCGGCGAGCCTCCGTGAGCCAGGCGGGATGGTGGCCGTTGGGCCGGGGCTCGAGGCGGGAGAGGCCCCCGAGGAAAGCGGTCGCCGTGGTCATGGCGTCGTTCCCACCTGCTCGAGGCCGGTGTAGCCGTGCTCCTCGAGCTCGAACGCCAGGTCCTTGTCGCCGGAGCGCACGATCCGGCCCCCGGCCATGACGTGGACCCGGTCGGGGACGATGTAGTCGAGCAGCCGCTGGTAGTGGGTGATGACCAGCATGGCCCTGTCTGGGCTCCGCAGGGCGTTCACGCCGTTGGCCACGACCCGCAGGGCGTCGATGTCGAGGCCCGAGTCGGTCTCGTCCAAGATGGCGAGCTTGGGCTCCAGGATCGCCATCTGGAAGATCTCATTGCGCTTCTTCTCCCCGCCCGAGAACCCCTCGTTGACCGACCGGCTCATGAAGCTCCGGTCCATCTCGACGAGGGCCATCCGCTCCTCGGCCAGGGCCAGGAAGTCCATGGCGTCGAGCTCGTCGAGCCCCCGCTGGCGGCGCAGCGAGTTGAGCGCCATGCGCAGGAAGTAGAGGTTCCCGACCCCGGGGATCTCCACCGGGTACTGGAAGGCGAGGAAGACACCGGCCGCGGCGCGGTCCTCGGGCGACAGCGCGAGCAGGTCCTGGCCCTCGTAGAGGACCCGGCCGGTGACGTCGTAGGCCTCGCGGCCGGCCAGCACGTGGGCGAGGGTGCTCTTGCCCGAGCCGTTCGGCCCCATGACCGCGTGCACCTCGCCCGCCTGCAGCTCGACGCTCACGCCCCGGAGGATCTCGCTGTCGCCGATCCGGGCGTGGAGGTCCTCGATCCGCAGCATCACCCGACGCTCCCTTCCAGGCTCACGCTCAGGAGCTTCTGGGCCTCGACCGCGAACTCCATGGGCAGCTCCTTGAACACCTCGCGGCAGAAGCCGTTCACGATCATCGAGACCGCGTCCTCCTCGGAGATGCCCCGCTGGCGGCAGTAGAAGAGCTGGTCCTCGCCGATCTTGGCGGTGGAGGCCTCATGCTCGACCTCGGCGGTCGGGTGCTTCACCTCCACGTAGGGGAACGTGTAGGCGCCGCAGTCGCCCCCCAGGAGCAGCGAGTCGCACTGGGTGTGGTTTCGGGCGCCCTCGGCCGAGCGCAAGACCTTCACCAGGCCCCGGTAGGTGTTGTGGCCGTGGCCGGCCGAGATCCCCTTCGACACGATCGTGCTGCGGGTGTTGCGCCCGATGTGGATCATCTTGGTGCCGGTGTCGGCCTGCTGGCGGTTGGCGGTGAGGGCGACGGAGTAGAACTCGCCGACCGAGCTGTCGCCCTGGAGAATGACGCCCGGGTACTTCCAGGTGATGGCCGAGCCGGTTTCGACCTGGGTCCAGGAGATCTTGGAGTTGGCGCCGGCGCACTTGCCCCGCTTCGTGACGAAGTTGTAGATGCCGCCGCGGCCCTCCGCGTCGCCCGGGTACCAGTTCTGCACGGTGGAGTACTTGATCTGGGCGCCCTCAAGGGCGACGAGCTCGACCACCGCTGCATGCAGCTGGTTCTTGTCTCGCATCGGGGCGGTGCAGCCCTCGAGGTAGCTTACGTATGCCCCCTCCTCGGCGACGATGAGGGTCCGCTCGAACTGTCCGGTGTCGGCGGCGTTGATGCGGAAGTAGGTGGAAAGCTCCATCGGGCAGCGGACGCCCTTGGGGACATAGCAGAACGAGCCGTCGGAGAACACGGCGGAGTTGAGGGTGGCGAAGATGTTGTCCCGGTAGGGGACCACCGAGCCGAGGTAGGTGCGCACCAGGTCCGGGTGGTGCTGCACGGCCTCGGAGAACGAGCAGAAGATGACGCCGGCCTCGGCCAGCTTGGCCTTGAACGTCGTGGCCACCGATACCGAGTCGACGATGGCGTCCACCGCCACGCCTCCGAGGCGCTCTTGCTCGGCGAGGGAGATCCCGAGCTTGTCGAACATCGCCCGCAGCCCGGGGTCGACCTCGTCCAGGCTCGCCAGCTCCGTCTTCGGCTTGGGGGCGGCGTAGTAGATGATGTCCTGGTAGTCGATGGGCTCGTAGCGGACGTTCTGCCAGCGGGGCTCCTCCAGCGTAAGCCAGTGGCGGTAGGACTTGAGGCGCCACTCGAGGAGCCAGTCCGGCTCGTTCTTCTTGGCCGAGATCAGCCGGATGACGTCCTCGTTCAGCCCCCGGGGGGCGACGTCGGTGTCGAGGTCGGTGACGAAGCCGTACTGGTACTCCCGGCTCGCCAGCTCGCGGACGTCGCTCGAAACGCCGGTCATCGCGCCCCCTCCGAGCTCTGGCAGCCCTCGGCCTGCGATACGGCCGAACGCAGCGGCCGCAGGCTCGCCCCATCACCGACCGGGTCGCGTGCCACCTCGTAGCGCGGCACCGAGGGGTCCACCTCCAGCGACCAGGCGTCGAGCCCGCCGGTGATCGAGCGGACCTCGGTGAAGCCGTGCCCCGCGAAGTACGACGCGGCGTCGAGGCTGCGTTGCCCGTGGTGGCAGTAAAAGACGATCGGCGTGTGCTCAGGCCAGCGCATCACCACCTGCGCCACCGCCTGGGTCATCAGCGTGGCGCCCTCGATGCGAGCCAGCTCCCACTCCGCCGGGGTCCGGACGTCAATCAGGCGGGGCGGGTCGTCGCTGGCGCGGGCAGCGGCCACCTCCCCGGGGCTCACCCCGAGACGCCGGTCGATCGACTCGGCGTGCTCGACGAAGGCGATCACCTCGTCCACATCGAGGATGTTGTGGCGGCGGGCCACCTCCTCGAGCGTGTCGCCGGGCTGGTACCCGCAGCTGTTGCACCCGCCCATGTGGTAGCGGCGGAACAGGGCGCGCTGGGCGCTCGGGTACGCCTCCAGGACCTGGCCCATCGTGCTGTGCCTGGTGATCGCGGGTGCGCTCATCAACGTCTCCTTGTCAGTCGGCGGCCGTCTCCCCGGCCGTACGGCCCTCGGGGGCTCAGCATCCACCGATAGAGTGGATGCACAAGTTTGATCTTGTTAATCTAGTGTAGAGCTTCCCCGCGGGGTAATCTGAGATCATGGACAGCGCACCGGTTGTGCCGGGCGACCTGTCGTCGGCGCAGCGGCACGTCCTCGTCGCCCTGAAGAAACGAGGGGAGGCGTCAGCAGACGAGCTGGCAGAAGCCCTGGGGATCACACCGAGCGGCGTCCGCCAACACCTGGCCGCCCTCAGGGCCGCCGGGCTCGTCGCCGCGCGTCAGGAAAGAGGACGGCCCGGACGGCCCGCGGACCTCTACCACAGCACCGATCTGGGCGAGACCCTGTTCGCCAGACCCTCCGGCGACCTCTCGGTCGAGCTGCTCGGCCACATCGAGGAGGAAGACCCCGAGCTCGTCGCCCGCGTCTTCGAGCGGCGCCGCCGCCGGCGTGTCGAGCAAACCCGAGACCAGCTGGCCGGCAAGAGCCTCGACGAGAAGGTGACGGTCCTGGCCAAGATCCTCGACGGCGAGGGGTATCTGGCCGACTCCGACATGCTTCCCGGCGACAGCTACCGGATGACCCTGCACAGTTGCGCCATCTGGCCGGTCGCGTCCCGGTACGGTCAGGCTTGCGCCACCGAACTCGAGTTTCTGCGGGAGGTGCTCCCCGAGGCGGAGATCGAACGGGTCGCGCACAAGGTAGCTGGCGGCTACGTCTGCGCGTATGAACTCCGACCCCGCGCAGCCAACCCTCGGCCCTCGCGCGAGCAAGCCCGACGAGACAGGACGTCGGCCTGACGCGCGGGAGAGTCCCGCTGTTCGGAGGCGGACACTACCGCCCGAAGCGGCCCTGTTGTGGGCGGCGGAAGGCGTGTCGAACGCGGAGATCGCCCGCCGTTGGGGCGCGACGACGAAGTCGGTGCGGCGGTGGCGGAGCCGTTTCTGCGCCGAAGGGGTGGCGTCGGTGGGTCGGATCCGGCCGGGCCGGGGGCGCCCGGCGGAGATCGATGCCAGCGTGGTGGCCGCCGTCGTGCACGACACCCTGCACGCGGTGCCCGACGACGGGTCGGTGGCGTGGTCGACGCGGACGTTGGGGGCGCGCCACGGGGTGGGCAAGGACACGGTCGCTCGGATCTGGCGAGCCCGGGGGCTGCGCCCCGTGGAAGGTCGACACGTTCAAGTTGTCCAGCGACCCGCACTTCGAGACCAAGCTCGTCGATGTGGTCGGCCTGTACCTGAACCCGCCGGCCGCGGCGGCGGTGTTCTGCTTCGACGAAAAGACCCAGGTCCAGGCGCTGGACCGCACCCAGCCATCGCTGCCCATGGTGCCGGGCCGGGCCGGCACGATGACGCACGACTACCGGCGCAACGGCACCACCGACCTGTTCGCGGCCATGAACGTGGCCACTGGCGAGGTGCTCCATAACACTCGCCGGAGCCACACCGGGCGCGACGTGCTGGCCTTCTTCCGCTGGATCGACGCCCACGTCGACCCCGACCTCGAGCTGCACGTCATCTTGGACAACCTGTCCGCCCACCGCAGCGAGCCGGTGCGCAGCTGGCTGGAACACAAGAAGCGCCGACGCTGGCACCTGCATTTCACGCCCACGTCATCGTCATGGCTGAACCTGATCGAGACCTGGTTCTCGGTGCTCACCCGCAAGGCGCTGACCAACACCAGCTTCAACTCCGTCGCCGAGCTCCAAGACCGCATCGACTGGTGGGTCTCACACTGGAACGACAACCCCGAACCGTTCGTTTGGACCCGCCGCACCGCTGACGAGCTCATCGACAAAGTCGCCCGTGGACGAGCCACCTTCGACCGGATCACCAGATCCGCGACGCACCATCAGTGAGGCCAGCCTCGGACCGTCGAGCGCGGCACGTTGGTGGTGACGCTTACGGTGGTCGCGCGGGACCTTGGGTCCGAGGCTGTCCTCACGCCGGGGTGGTGGCGATGGCAACGGTGGTGAACATCAACGATGTGCTGGATGGTCATGTGGCCCTGGACCTGTCGTGCATCGACCGGTTGTACCTGAACGCATACATCCCGAACCTTCAGGTTGGCGGGCAAGTGGTCACGTTCTTGACTGAGCATCTGGGCAACGAGGTCCCGTCTCCAGTGCTGTTCAAGCGGATCGGGGATCGGTTCCGCAGGGCGGTCGCCGGGTTTGCCGAGGCCAACGAGGTCCCGGTCCTGCGGCTCAAGCGCCCTGACCGCTCCCGCTGGGATGACCGCAAGCTCGACCACGTCCGCCCCCATGTCGATGCCGCCGAGCGGGCGGGCCGGTTCGCGGTGGTGGCCATCGTCGCCGCCCAGGAGGTCCAGCGGGTGTTCATGGGCTACGCCCGCGGCAAGGGCGAGCACGGCAAGGCGGTCAACTTCGGGTTCGACAAGGCCGACCGGGCCGTCACCGTCTATTACTTCTACGTGCTCGACCCTGACTTCGGGGTGGGCTTCATCAAGCTCTGCACGTACTTTCCGTATCCGGCCAAGGTGTGGCTCAACGGCCACGAGTGGGCCAAGCGTCAGGCCGACCGGGCGGGTCTCGGCTATCGGTCCTTGGCCAGCGGGTTCGCGGCGTGCGACGACCCGGCGGCCCTCCAGGCGATCTGTGACCGGTTCGGGCCCGCGGACGTGCAGGGCTTCTTCGACCGGTGGATGGCGCAGATCCCCACCCCGCTCGACGAGCGCGACCGGTCCGGCGGCTACTGGTGGGAGCTGTCCATGCGCCAGGTCGAGGTGTCGCGCACGCTGTGTTTCGACGACCCGCGCCGCGCCTGCGGGTTCTTCGAAGCGCTCGTGTCCGACAACATCGGCATCGGCCGCCCCGAACAGGTCGCGGTCGTGTTCGCCCGCCAGGTTCGCAAGACCACCAAAGAACCGTTCCGCACCCGGGTCTTCACCCCCGGCACCGAGGTGAAGATGGACTTCGCCTACAAGCACTCCCGGGTCAAGCAATACCTCAAGGAAGGGAGAGCGCTGCGCATCGAGACCGTGATCAACAAGCCCCACGACATCGGCGTCCTGGCCCGCCTCGAGCACCTGCCCGAGCTGGTCGCCAAGGCCCGCGGGGTCAACAGTCGCCTGCTTATGATCGAACGTGCCGGCCAGGGCTGTGCCATCGGCTCTGCGCTCTTTGAGCGCATCCAACAGCCCTACAACCGGGAGGGCCAAAGAACCGGAGCCCTGCGCTTCGGGGACATACGCGCCATGGCCCTGGCCGGCGCCCTCAGCGTGGTGGTCCACGCCGTCACCGGCTTCACCAACAAGAGCCTCCGGAGCCTCGTCGCCGGGCTGCTCGGCCAGGACTACACCGCCTCGCAGATGACCTACGACCTGCGCCGCCTCCGCCTCCACGGCCTCATCCGCCGGCTTCCCCACACCAACACCTACAGCACCACGCGCGAGGGCCTGCGCGTCGCGCTCTTCTACACCAAGGTCCACGACCGCGTCCTCCGACCCCTCGTCGCCGCGGCCGACCACCCACCCGCCCCCACGGAGCTACGACGCGCCCTGGCCACCATCGACCGCGTCATCGCCCATCACGTCACACATGCCCGCCTCGGAGCCGCAGCTTGAAACCTGTCACAACGTCTCACCTTCCGACCCCCAAGAAGATCGACCCCCAAGAAGATCTAGCTTAACTTTCGACCTGAAATAGTCCGGCCGCGGTGCCGGTCTGACGTGCTCGTTCGCGTGCGTGGGTGCTCGCGTTTCGGGCTGGATGTTGTGACGATGCCTCCAGTCGTTCGCTGCGAAACGAGAACCGCGTTCATTCGGCTTGGGCGACTCGCCCAGGCGGAGCACGTCACCGCCAGCGCTCTTGACGTGCTCGAACGCGTGGCCTCGCCTGCGGAGCCGTCTGAGACGCTCTCCCTCTACGGGGCGATGCACCTCGTGCAGGCCGTCATCAGCGGTCAGGAGAGCGACCGCTCACGAGCACACCAGCACCTGGCAGAGGCCAAGCGCATCGGTGAGCAACTCGGCAGCGACCGCAACGACTTCGAGACCGAGTTCGGTCACACCAACGTGCAGCTGCACGCCGTCGCGGTTGCCATCGACCTCAGAGACGCAGGCGAAGCGCTCGACGTTGCCCGCGGCATCGACGCATCGGGTCTCTCACCCGAACGCCAGGCCCAGCTGCTTGTCGACGTGGCCCGCGCCCAGGGTCAGCGTCGGCACACCCGCGAGGCCACCAAGGCACTGCTCGACGCCGAATGCCTCGCCGCCGAGCACGTTTGGTCTCACCACCTGACCCACAGCACGATCCGGGACCTCATCGGCCAGCTCGGACGGCGAGCACCGACCGACCTGGTCGAACTCGCACGTCGAAGTGGAGCAATGCCGTAGCGCTGAGTCGCCGGTCGCTGGTGATGTGCTCGGTGAGCCGTCCCTCATCACCGTCGCCGCGGCGACGCCTCGTCCCCACGTCAGCCACGACGACCCGGGTTCCCGGCTTTGATCACCGCGTAGAGATCCTCGACCGGACCGTGGAGTTCATCGATGGTGAATTCCCACTCGGGCTCGGAGTCTTCGGGCTGGGAGGTGATGCGGTCGCCACCGACCCGGAGGGAGGTCGGCTTCAGTGCCATCGACGCCGGATGGTGAAGGACGTCGCGGAGCGGCTTGACGTGCGTCCAGTGCGCAGCGAACTCATAGACGGCGGTACCAAGCGAGTCGGTGGGCTGCGTTCGATTGAGGGCACGCGCGGCTTCAAGGAGCCTCTCGCTGAACATGATGTGCAAGTACCAGTCGTAGACCCACGGTCCCGCCGGCACGCGATCGATGAAACGCCTCATCGCGGGCGACTCGACTGGCTCGACGATGCGGGCATAGCTGAGACGGCAGCCCCAGACGTCTTCGTACGCGGCGTAGCGGTAGCGGTCGACGGCGGCCACCGTCACATAGTGCCGGACCGCGAGCTGTTCTCGTTGCTCAGATGTGTCGCCACGAAGCCGCTGACTGGGATGCAGCTCTGCCGAATCCGGCTCGAAAGGGTCAAGGGCGCCGGCAGAGCCGGCGCCCGGCGGCCGTCGCTTTCGCCGGCCTCCACCTCCGGCCCCTGCCGGCGGCGACAGCCGCCCCGTTGTGTACGGCTCCCTGGCATCCCGCCTCGGGGGCACCAAGCTCATCAGGTCGGCGCAGTTTGACCTCGTTTTGGAGCGAATCGCGCCGGTCGCAACCGTTCCAGTTCATCATCAGCGACCGTTCCACGCAGCAGTTGCTTATGCGCGCGCTACC
>JBOGHG010000021.1:0-29400 GCA_050744525.1 Acidimicrobiales bacterium
GCCGGCGAGACCGCCGGCAAGGTCATGGTGGCACCGGGCCTCGCTCTGGCCGTGGGCTCGGCGACGGAGGAGGCGTGATGCCGCATCCCTACTACCCGGCCGGCAATCCCACGTTCAACCACGTGGCCCTGAGCGTGCCGTCCGACCTGCTGGACGAGACCAACCGCGCCGACCTGTGCCGCTACTTCGGCGAGGTCCTCGGCTTCGACGAGATGCCGACGGAGACCATCGACCGGAAGCGGCTGATCCTGGCCTGCGTGCACTGGGACCAGTTCATCTACCTGGTCGCCAACGACGAGCCCATGCGGTGCCCCCGCACCGACCACTACGGATTCGCCGTCCGCTCCCGAGAGGACCTCGTCGCGGCGCGCGACCGGGCGGTGGCCTTCCGGGAGCGCGACCCCCGCGTCGACCTCGACGACCTGGCGGTCGACGACCAGGGAGTGGTCAAGATCCACTCCATCTACGTCCGCTACCTGCTGCCCATGACCTGCGAGCTGCAGTATTGGGAGTTCCCTGAGTGACCGGACCGGCGGGTGGCGTCATGCCCCCGGTGCGGGCGGGGCGGTCGGGAGGAATGGCGGGACCGACCCGTCGCTGGGGCCGAGGACCCCGTCGCGCCGCGCCGCGACCGCGTCCAGCGTCCACGGCTTGTCGGACCGCACCTCGGTGACGGGCTGCCACCCCTGGAGCAGCTGGACCACGCCGCCCTGGACCTTCACCACCTGCCCCGAGATGCCGGACGCCAGCTCCGACGCCAGCCAACATGCCACCGCGGCGACGTTCGCGGGATCGAATCGATCGAACCCCGACTCGTCGGGCGCCATGGCGCCGCCGGCGACGGCCTCGGTGAGACGGGTGCGCGCCACGGGAGCGATGGCGTTGACGCGCACGCCCAGGCGCTCGAGCTCGCGGGCCAGCACGATGGTCAGCGCGGCGATCCCGGCCTTGGCGGCGGCGTAGTTGGCCTGCCCGGCGTTGCCGTACAGCCCGGACTCGCTCGACGTGTTGACGATCGCCGCACCGGCTGGTTCCCCGGTCTCCTTGAAACGCGCCCGCCACCAGGCGGCGGCGTGCCGGGCTACGGCAAAGTGACCCTTGAGGTGGACGTCGATGACGGCGTCCCATTCGGCCTCGGACATCGTGAAGCTCATGCGGTCGCGGAGGATCCCGGCGTTGTTGATCACGGCATCGAGCCGCCCGAACCGCTCCACCGCCAGCCCGACGAGAGCCTCGGCGCCGTCCCACGTCGCGACGTCGTGGGGGCTGGCGACCGCGGCACCGCCGGCGGCCTCGATCTCGTCTACGACCGCGTCGGCGGGGCCGCTGTCGGCGCCCGATCCGTCGGCGGCGCCGCCCAGGTCGTTGGCGACCACCGAGGCACCCTCGGCTCCCAGGAGCAGGGCCTCCTCGCGTCCGATCCCCCGGCCCGCTCCGGTGACGATGGCCACCTTTCCGTCGAACAGCCCCACACGCCTCCCCTCGCGGTTTCTGACACGCCCGTCAGGTCCGGCCGACAGACTAGGGCACCGCCACCGGGAGCTTCCTTCCTTCCAAGACGGCGGCGCCGCCACCGTGCGATCGTCTGGCGCGACGAGTTTTGCGGCGCCGCGACGTCGTAACGGCGAAATCGCTTGGATGCATCATCCCGAGGAGTAGCGTAGGCGAACATGCGTACGACAATCAGTACGGAGAAATTGGTCCGCCAGTTCGACAGCCTCACGGCGGTCGACGAGGTCGACATCGAGATCCAGCAAGGCGAGATCTACGGCTTCCTCGGGCCCAACGGTGCCGGGAAGTCCACCACCGTCCGGGTGCTCTGCAGCCTGCTGGCGCCCACCTCCGGTCGCGCCGTCGTCGCCGGTCACGACGTCGCCACCGAGCCCGGCCAGGTGCGGTTGAGCATCGGCGTGGCGCTGCAGGAGGCGGCACTCGACCCCAAGCAGACGGGCGAGGAGCTGCTGCGCCTCCAGGGCCGGCTGTACGGCCTGTCCAAGGACGAGATCGAGCAGCGCCTCGCGGACCTGGCCCAACTGGTCGACATCGGCGACGCGCTGGGCCGGCGCATCAGCACGTACTCCGGGGGCATGAAACGCCGGCTCGACCTGGCCGCCGCGCTCGTGCACAACCCCCAGGTGCTGTTCCTCGACGAACCGACGACCGGGCTAGACCCGGTGAGCCGGGCCCGGGTGTGGGAGGAGGTGCGACGGCTCAACCAGGAGCTCGACATGACCATCTTCCTCACCACCCAGTACCTGGAAGAGGCCGATGAGCTGGCCGACAGGGTCGGGATCATCAACGACGGGAAGCTGGTGGCCGAGGGCTCCCCGTTCGAGCTGAAGCGTCGCATCGGCAACGACGTGATCTTCGCCCGGCTCGAGGGCGACGCCGCCGGTGCGTGCCCCGTCGTCGAGGCCGTGGCCGGCGTTGCCGGCGTCGAGGCCCGCGGCAACGAGATGGTGATCACCGCCGCCGAGGGCACAGCCGTCATCGGCCCGGTGGCGGTCGCCCTCAACGGCTGCGGGGTGCCGGTCCGCGACCTCACCCTGCGGACGCCGACGCTCGACGATGTCTTCCTCGAGCTGACCGGCACGCACATCCAGGCGTCCGACGAGGAGATCGAGGCCGAGCTGGCCGAGATGACCGAGGGCGCCAGTGACAGCCCGGAGGTGAAGCCGTGACCGCCATCGACACCGCCGTCCCGGCGCCGGCAACGCCGAGCGCCATTCGCGCCCGCCCCGCCGGGTTCGTGCACGACGTCGCCTCCATCGCGGGGCGGGCCCTGCGGGCGGTCCCCCGCGACGTGGAAGCGGTGATCCCGCCGATCTTCATCGCCCTGTTCTTCTTCGTGGTGAACGTCGGCACGCTGTCGGACCTCACCGAGAACAACATCCCCGGCTTCGACTTCACCGCCTTCCAGATGCCGACGGCGATCCTGCTCGGCGTCACCGGCGTGTCGCGGGCCTACGCCCTGGTGCTCGACGTGCAGGACGGGTACTTCGACCGGCTCCTGCTCACGCCCATCCGCCGCCTGGCCATCCTCCTCGGGCACCTGTGTGCCGACGTGACGGTGGCGTGCGCGCTCACCGTCCCGATCCTGATCATGGGGTTCATCCTCGGCGTGCGGTTCGAGTCGGGGCCGCTCGGGGTCGTGGCGTTCATCGTGCTGTCCGGGCTGTGGAGCCTGGCCTTCGCCGGGTTCGGCTACGCCATCGCCCTCAAGACCGGCAACCCGGCGGCGGTGAACTCCAGCTTCCTCCTGTTCTTCCCGTTCCTGTTCCTGACGTCGTCCTACGTGCCCCGCGAGCAGTTGAGCGGGTGGCTGGACACGGTCGCCACCATCAACCCCGTCACCTACCTCCTCGAGGGCCTGCGCTCGCTGGTCATCGACGGCTGGGAATGGGCCGATCTCGGTCAGGCGCTGCTGGCGGTCGCCATCGTCGGCTCCATCAGCATGTGGCTGTGCTTCGCGGCCCTGCGTGGCCGCATCAAGCGTGGCTGACGCCGGAGACGAGCCCGCGGCCTGGCTTGCCCGCGACGCCGACGGCGCGGTGTCGCTGCTCGGTGGGCGGTCGCCCACCAGCGGCCGGCACCACTTCCCGCCCGCGGGGCTCTGCCCGTACTCCGGTGCCGACGACGTCGAGGTCGTGCCGCTGCCCCGGACGGGCAGCCTGTGGGCCTGGACCGCCGTGACCAGCGCGCCGCCGGGCTACGAGGGCCCGGTCCCCTACGGGTTCGGCATCGTCGAGCTCGACGGCATCGGCTTGCGGGTCGTCGGGCGCCTCACCGAGCCCGATCCGTCGGCGCTGCGCCACGGTCAACCGATGGTCGTCACCACCGAGACGCTGCCGGGCGGCCGGGTCTTCTGGGCGTTCGCCCCGGGGGACCCGGCGGAGGCATGAACGGCGTCGAGATCGCCGGGGTGGGGCTGCACCCGTTCGGACGCTTCGGCGACACACCCGCCACGGCGCTCGGCGTCAGCGCCGCCAAGGACGCGCTCGCCGACGCCGGCTGGACGCCCGCCGAGGCGCGCGGTCGGATCGGCGCCGCCTACTGCGCCACCGCCTACGGCGGCGTGGCCAGCGGCCACCGGGTGCTGGGTGCGCTGGCGCTGACCGGAATCCCGATCGTCGACGTCGAGGCCGGGTGCGCGTCCGGCGGCGCCGCGCTGGCCCTGGCGGCGGCATCGATCGGCAGCGGCCGGCACGACGCGGTACTCGTGGTGGGTGTCGAGAAGATGCCCAAGGGAATCATTCGCTCGTCGTTCTTCGCTCCGTGGCAGGAGGAGGCGGGGCTGAACGCCAACCCCGCCTACTTCGCCCTGCGGGCCCAACGGCTGCTGCGCGACCACGGGCTAACGGTCGACGACCTGGCGGCGCTGGTGGTGAAGAACCGTCGCTGGGGTGCCCACAACCCCGACGCCATGTTCCGGGCCGAGGTCACCGCGGAGCAGGTGCTGGCGTCGCGGATGGTGTGCGATCCGCTGCGGCTGTGGATGCTCTGCTCCCCCAACGAGGGCGCCGCTGCGGTCGTGCTGCGGAGGGGCGACGTGGGCGTCCGGCTGGCCGCGGCCGCGCTGCGGAGCCACCTGCCGGGCAGCGTGCTGGACGAGTCCACCCCGCTGGCGGGGCTGGTCGACGATGACGACATCACCCCGCCCACCACGCTCGCCGCCGCCGACGCCTACGGGGAGGCGGGCGTCGGCCCCGAGGATCTCGACGTCGTCGAGTGCCAGGACACCGACGCCGGCCGCGAGCTGCTGTCGTGGTACGAGCTGGGACTGTGCGGCGCCGGCGACCAGCGCAAGCCGCTCCGGGTCGACGCCGAGCCCGGCGCCGCGCCAGGGCCGGCGGTCAACCGCTCCGGCGGGCTGCTGTCCAAGGGTGAACCGCTCGGGGCCTCGGGGTTGGGCCAGGTGGTCGAGCTGGTGCGCCAGCTCCGGGGTCAGGCCGGCGACCGCCAGGTGCCGGGTGCCCGCGTCGGATTGGCGCACACGATCGGTCGCGGGGCCAACGCCAGCGTGACCATCGTGACCCGCTGATCGCCCGTCACGGGTCCTTGGGCAGGCCCAGGAGGCGCTCGGCGATCACGTTGCGCTGGATCTCGCTGGTGCCGCCGGCGATCGAGAGCGCCCGGTTGCCGAGGAAGCCGGCGATCCAGGCGCCCCCGGGCCCGTCGGTCAGCGCCGCCTCGGGCCCCAGCAGCGCCAGCCCCGCCTCCTGCACCGCCTGCTCGTGTTCCACCGCGGCCAGCTTGCGGACGCTGGCCTCGGGGCCGCCCGCGCCCTTCCCCCGCTCGGCACCGCCGAGCGCCCGCAGGGTGGTGCGGAGCCTCAGCACGGCGATGGCGTGGGCGTCGACGACCAGTCCGCCCAGCCGGTCGAGGACCAACGGATCGGACAGCAGGCCCTGTGACTCCGCCTGCTCGAACAGGGCAATGACGCCCGGACCGAACGACGAGGCCTCCGCCATCGACACGCGCTCGTTGGCCAGCGTGGTGCGCGCATAGGCCCAGCCCTCGGTCGGCGACCCCACCACGCACTCGTCGGGCACGAACACGCCGCTGAGGAAGATCTCGTTGAACATCGCCGACCCCGTCAGCTCGCGCAGCGGCCGGACGTCGATGCCCGGCGTGGCCATGTCCACCAGGAAGCAGCCGATGCCCGCGTGCTTGGCGGCCACGGGGTCGGTGCGAGCCAGGCAGATGGCCCAGTCGGCCTCCCGGGCCATCGACGTCCACACCTTCTGGCCCGTGATCGACCAGCCGCCGTCCACACGCTCGGCCCGGGTGGACAGGGCGGCCAGGTCGCTCCCCGCCCCGGGCTCCGAGAACATCTGGCACCAGCTCACCTCGCCGCGCAGCGACGGGCCGATGAAGCGTTCCTGCTGCTCCGGGCTGGCGTGGGCGACGAGGGTGGGCAGGACCCAGCCGGCGATGGCCAGGTGCGCCCGCCGGACCCGCGCCGCTCCCAGTTCCTGATCGATCACCAGTTGCTCGACGGGCGAGGCGTCGCGGCCCCACGGCCGGGGCCAATGGGGCGCGAGGTAGCCGGCGTCGGCGAGCCGGCGGCGCCACTCGGACCGGTGCTGGGCCCGCAGGTCCTGGACGAACTCGCGCACCTCGGACCGCAGCGGCTCGGCCTCGGGAGGCAGCTCGACGGACAGCGATCGGCGCTCCCCCGCAGCCACCGCCTCGGCCATACGGCGCCGGGCCACCTCCGGCGCCGGCAGCAGGTGGCGGACGGCGGTGGCGCGCTTGAGGAACAGGTGGGCGTCGTGCTCCCACGTGTAGCCGATCCCGCCCAGGACCTGGATGCAGTCCTGGGCGGCGCGAAATCCCGCCTCGGGGGCGAGCGCAGCCGCGGCCGACTGCGCCACCGTCGCGCCCTCCCCGGAGCCTGCGGGGGCGTCGAAGCAGCGGGCCGCATCCCAGACGGCGGCCCGCGCCGCCTCCAGCGCCACGAGCATGTCGGCACAGCGGTGCTTCACCGCCTGGAACTGGCCGATGGGCCGGCCGAACTGCACCCGCGCCGCGGCGTAGTGCGATGCCTCCCGTACGCACCAGTCCGCCACGCCGAGCGCCTCGGCCCCCGCGAGCAGCTCGGCCAGCCGCACCAGACCCTCGGGATCGGCGGCTTCCCCGGCGGTGATCGACAACCATCGTTCGGGCCCGACGTCGACGCCGCCGAGCCGGACGTCCGCCAGCCCGCGCGTGGCGTCGAGGCTGGCCAGCGCCTCGACCTTCGCGTCGGCCCGGTCGACCACGCACCACGCCGGGGCGTCCGGCCGGGTCACCGGCAGCACCAACCGGTCGGCGAGCGGGCCGCCGCCCCAGACGCCACGCACGCGCCCCGACACCCGCCCGGCATCGTCGACCACCAGCTCGCCGGCGAGGGCGACGCCACCGACCATGGTCCCGTCCACCAGCGCGCGGGCCAGGCCCGGGTCGCCGGCCCAGCGGTCCACGGCCACAGCCGCGATCACCGTCGGCAACAACGGCCCCGGCGCGCACCAGCGCCCCAGCTCCTCGAGCACCACCGCCAGCTCGGCCAGGCCATGGCCCTGGCCGCCATGCTCGACCGCAACCGCCAGGCCGAGCCAACCCATCTCGGCGACCTCGCCCCACCACGGCGGCAGCACCTCCCCGCCGCGCCCTGCCGCGGCCGCGTCGGCCGGCGCCTCGAGGGCCTGCCGCGCCCCGGCCAGCAGGCCGCGGGCCTCGGCCCAGCGGCGCACGGTCGCCGCCAGCTCGGTGTGGTCGTCGGTGACGGCCAAGCCCACTCAGTCGACCCTCGCGTTCACTAATCGGCCTCCTCCTGCCGGTGCCCGGGGTCGTCGTGGACGCTGATGGCGTCGACGGGGCAGCCCTCGACCGCGGCACGCACGTCCGCGGGATCGTCGCCCGCGGGGTCGATGACCACCGACTTCAGCTCGTCGTCGAGATCGAACGTGTTGGGTGCATAGAAGCAGCAGTTGCCCGAGCCGATGCAGCGCTCGCGGTCGACGACGATGCGCCTGCGACCGGCGCCGCTCATCGCGCCAACTCGCGGTAGCGGGCATAGCGCTCGCCCGCGGCGGCCACCCAGCGCGGGTCTGGCTCGACCCGGGGTCCGTGGCGGGCCCATCTCGCGGCGTCCGCGGACGATTCCTCGAGCCCCGCAGTCACACGGGCCAGGTACGCCGCCCCCAGTGCTGCGCCCTCGGGCACCGCCACCGGGTCGACCGGCAGCCCGGTGCCATCGGCCAGGGCCTGCACCCACACGGCGTCTCGGATTCCGCCGCCCGTGGCGACGATCCGCCGGGCGCGGCCGGCGACCCCGCCGAGGTCGAGCATGTGGCGGGCTGCGAACGCCGCCGCCTCGTAGGCCGCCCGGCGCACCGCCGCGGCGTCGAGCCCGATGTCGAGGTCGTGCAGCGACGCCCGCCGGTTCGGGTCGTGCAGCGGCACCCGCTCGCCCCGCAGGTACGGCTGCCAGACCGGGACGCGCTGGGGGTCGACGGGCGTGTCGGTCCAGCCGGCCGCCAGCATCCGGTTGGCCCAGCCGACGAACAGCCCACCGGCATTGGACGGGCCACCGATCAGGCTCTTGCCCGGCGCCGTGTGCGGGACCGTCCACACACCGGCCGCCTCACGCCACTCGGGGATCACGGCCCACACGATCAGCGTGGAGCCCAGGATCACGAGCACGTCCCCGTCGTGGTCGGCGCCGGCCACGAACTGCTCGGCGAGGGCGTCGATGGTGCCGCCGCCCAGCAGCGCGCCACCGGCGTCGTGCACCCGACCGACGGGCTCCGTTCCCACCACGATCCTCGGGAGCCGGGCGATGTCGTCGACCCCGGCCTTGGCCGCCACCGCTGCGTCCCACCCCTGGAAGTCGAACAGGGGCAGGGCGGTCATGGCCACGGTCGTCTCGATGGCGGCCGTGCCGCTCAACGCCCGGTTGGCCACCGCCTGGGCCGGCCAGTAGCCGCCGGCATCGGGATGCTCACGGGCCAGCCATGCCAGGAACCGCACCAGCTCACCCGAGCTCCCCGGGTCGGCCGCCGGGTCGCCCCCGGCACCCCGGGCGTCACCGTAGAGGAGGCCGTCGGAGACCGGGACCCCGGCGTCGTCGACGGCGCACAGCGAGGGCACCATGGCCGCCACGTTCACCCCACGCACGTCGAGCTGTCCGCCGTCCGGATCGCTACCGCCAACGACTCGGCCCAGCGCCTCGACGACGCCGTCGCGCCAGGACGATCGGGCGTTGTGGGCCAGTTCCCCGGCGTGTCGCGCCAGCAGCGGACGGGTCACGCGGCTGCGTGCCAGCACCCGGCCGTCGCCGTCGGCGGCCACCGCCTTCACCGAGGTGGTCCCGATGTCGATGCCGACGGTCACCTCGCTGGCCATTCCCATCCCCCAAGACTGACACTGGCGTCAGTCGAATGTATCGTGCGCCGAGCCGCTGGCGGACTACTACCAGGAGTTCGCGCAGGGTTGTTCGGCCGAAGGCTGAGGTCCCGCCGGCCGAAGGGGTGTGCCTCTGATGACGCAGGCGTCAGATACGATCGACGCGAGCCGAGGAGGGAGAGGCGAGGCAATAGGGACCGGGCCGACACTCTCGAGGCGATCGAGACCGGCCCCCGGCTCGTATTGCCTCGTGAGTTCCTCGCCGGACCGTATTGCCTCGGGCGCGGGGGAGGAGCGGTCATGAGCGCACTGGCGACGCTGGAGGGGACCAGGATCCTCGTGACCGGGGCGTCCTCGGGCATCGGCGCGGCGTTGGCGCCCATGTTGGCCGGGAGCGGCGCCACGGTGGGGATCGCCGCCCGGCGGACCGACCGGCTCGCCGGCGTGCTCGACGCCTGCCGGGAGGCCGCTGCCGGTGACGGCAGCGGTGACGGCCATGGCCACCGGATGTGGACCGTCGACCTGTCCGACCCCGGCGCCGCCGCCCGGCTGGCGATCGAGGCCTGGGATGCCCTTGGCCACCTCGACGCCGTGGTCAACAACGCCGCCCGGCCGATGCGACGGCCCGTCCAGCGCCTGTCCATGGACGTCGTCGAGGATGTGATGCGCACCAACTTCCTCTCGCCGGTGGCGCTGAGCCTGGCCGTCCTGCCCCGCATGCTGGAACGCGACCGAGGCGTGATCGTCAACGTGGGCAGCCTGGCCGGCCGGGTCGGCTCGCCCCGCGAGGCCGCCTACGCGGCATCGAAGTACGCGTTGCACGGCTGGTCCGAGGTGATGGCCGTCGACCTGTGGTCGACCGGTGTCGAGGTCCGCCTCATCGTGCCCGGGGCGATCGCCACCGAGATCTGGGACCAGCCCGGCAACGACCCCTCCCCCTACGACGGGCCCTTCGAACCGGCCGAGACGGTGGCGACCGCCGTCTGCGAGTCGCTGGTCGGCGACGGGTTCGAGCGCTACGTGCCCGACCTCCGCTCCGTCGCCGAGTTCAAGACCGCGGACATCGACGCCTTCATGCAGGGCGCCGTCGACTACTTCGCCAGCCAGGAGAGATCGCAGTGAGGGCGCTCCAGTTCATGGGCGACGCCGAGCCCCGGCCCGAGCGGCCGGACGAGCTGCCCGACGACGCGCCCCGGCTGCTGCGCAACCTGGCGACGACGCCCATGGCGCTGGTCGACCTGCCCGAGCCGCGGCTGCTGGGCGACGACTGGCTGGTGCTGCGTACCCGGGTCACCGGCATCTGCGGGTCCGACGCCAAGCAGGTGCTCCTGGACTTCGAGGACGGCACCGACAACATGATGACCGCCTTCATCTCGTTCCCCCAGGTGCTGGGGCACGAGGTGGTCGCCACCGTGGAACGGGCGGGGCCGGGGGTGGACACGATCGAGCCGGGGCAGCGGATCGTGCTGTACCCCAACCTCGGTTGTCGGGCCCGCGGCATCACGCCGCTGTGCCCGGCCTGCGCCCGGGGCGACTACCAGATCTGCGCCAACTTCCATGGGGGCGCTCTCTCCGTCGGCATCCACACGGGCAACGCCGTCGAGGCCACCGGCGGCTTCGCCGAGCGGCTGCCCGCACACGAGTCGATGGCCGTCGCGGTCCCCGACGGCATCGACGACGAGCTCGCGGTGCTGGCCGACCCGTGGTCGGTGTCCTTCCACGCCATCACCCGCAACCCACCGAACCCCGGGACACGGGTGGTCGTGTACGGGGCCGGTGCCCTGGGATCGACCGCCACCGCGATCCTCCGCCAGCTCTACCCGAGCGTCGAGGTGGCGACCATCGCCCGCTGGACGGGCCAGGCCGAGCACGCCGCAGCGCTGGGGGCCGAGGTGTTCGCGCCCGACCCCGTCGAGGAACTGGTCGAGGCGCTGGCCGCCTGGTCGGGGGCGACGCTCCGCCGCCCGTGGGAGGGACTGCCCGTGGCCTACCCGGGCAACATCGACGCCGTGTACGACACGGTCGGCTCCCCCGCCACCACGGAGGTGGCGCTGCGGGTGCTGCGGGAACAGGGCACGCTGGTGCAGCTGGGCGTGAGCTCGCCGGGGCGGTTCGAATGGACGCCCTGGTACTTCAAGGAACTGCGCCTGGTCGGCTCCAACGCCTTCGGCGAGGAGACGTTCGACGGCCGGCGCCACCACGCCTACCAGCACTTCTTCGGCCTGCTGGCCGACGGCCGCGTCGACCTGTCGGGGATGCTCACCCATCGCTTCCGCCTGGACGAATGGCGCGAGGCATTCGGCACCCTCGTGCACCAGGGCGAGACCGGCGCCATCAAGGTCGCGTTCGACTTCCGCTAGCCCCATCCCCGATCGAACTTGCGGCAAGTTCGGGCTCTTTGGTCAGATCAGCGACCCACCCCGCTCGACCCGAGCCCGGAGCAGGCGAGCCAGGCCGGCGCGGTGGTGGGTGGCATCGCCGAAGGCAACCGCGTCGAGGTGGGCCCGCTTCAGGTAGAGGTGGAGGTCGTGCTCCCAGGTGAAGCCGATGCCCCCGTGAACCTGGAGCGCCGACGCCAGCACCCGGGCGGCGGCGTCGCTGCACCACGACTTGGCCGTCGACGCGGCGATCGCCCGCTCGTCGGCGGCGTCGTCGGCGTCGACGTTGCCCAGGGTCCAGGCGGCCCAGTAGACGGCCGACCGCATCCCCTCGACGTCGACCAGCATGTCGGCGCAGCGGTGCTTGACCGCCTGGAAGCTGCCGATGGGCCGCGCGAACTGGACGCGGTCCTTGGCGTAGGCCACCGCCAGGTCGAGCGCCCGCTGGGCCACGCCCAGCAGCTCGGCGGCGTAGGCCACCGCGGCGACGTCGAGGTGACGGGCGACCTCCGCCGCGCCCCCCACCTCCAGGCGCGGGGCATCGGCGAGCGCCGCCGAACGGAGCCAGCCGAGCTGGCGGGTGACGTCCATGGCCGGCTCGGCGGCCGGGCGCCGGTCCCGCAGGTCGATCGCCATCAGCCGATCGTCCTCGGGCACCACGACCAGGTGGGCCGCCGGTGCGTAGACGCACGGTTCGTCGAGGCGAGCGGCGCAGGCGGCCACCGCCTCGCCGGCGACCAACGGCGGTCCCCAGGCGGTGTCGGCCAGCGCGTCGAGGGCCACCATCTGGCCGAGCACGGGTGCCGGCGCCACGTGGGCGCCCACCTGCTCGAGGACGATGGCGGCCTCGACCCAGCCCAGGCCCACGCCGCCCAGCTTCTCGGGCACGGCCAGGCCACACCAGCCCTGGTCCACCATGGCCCCCCACAGCGCCGGGTCGGGCTCCCCACCCCGCTCGACGGCCCGGCGGACCACCGCCATCGCCGAGCGTCCCGCCAGGAGGCCGGTGGCGGCATCCCGCAGCGCCTGCTGGTCGGCGGACAGCTCGAAGTCCATATCGAGGGCGAGCGTAACTGACGGTCACGTCACCTCCGGTTGCGTCGCGCACCTACGATGCGCATGTGGATCTCACGCCCACGGCCGAGCAGCAGCGGCTGCGCGCCGAGTGCCGCTCGTGGCTCGAGGCCAACCTGCCGTGGGAGTACGGCGTGGGCCTGCCGCCGCGTCACGCCTCGCTCGACGACGAGGTGGCGTTCGGCCGGAGTTGGCAACGCCGGCTGGCCGACGGGCGCTGGGTCGGCGTGACCTGGCCCGAGGCCTACGGCGGGCGGGGTGCCGGCGCGCTCGCCCACTACGTCGTCCAGGAGGAGCTGGCCCGGGCCCGCGCCCCCGAGCTGGTCGGCCGCATCGGGGTCAACCTGGTCGGGCCCACGCTGCTGGCGCACGGCACCGAGGACCAGCGCCGGCGCTGGCTGCCCGGCATCCTGCGGGCCGACATCCTCTTCTGCCAACTGTTCAGCGAGCCCGGCGCCGGCAGCGACCTGGCGTCGCTGGCGACGCGGGCCCGGCGGTCCGACGCGGAAGGCGGCTGGGTGCTCGACGGCCGGAAGGTGTGGACCTCCTATGCCCAGTTCGCCGACTGGGGGCTCTGCCTGGCCCGCACCAACCCCGACGTCCGCAAGCAGGCCGGCATCACCGCCTTCGCCGTCGACATGGGCGCCCCGGGTGTCGAGGTCCGCCCGCTGCGCCAGATCACCGGCGAGTCCGACTTCAACGAGGTGTTCCTCGGCGACGTCTTCGTCCCCGACGACTGCGTGATCGGCGAGGTCGACGCCGGCTGGCGGGTGTCGGCCTCGACGCTGGCCCACGAGCGGGGGACCAACCCTCGCCAGCTCGTGATCCACGGCCAGCACCTGGACGAGATGCTGCGGCTGGCGGCCGATCGGGGGGCGTTCGACGATCCCCACACCGCCCAGCGGCTGGCCCAGGCGTTCGTGGAGGTCAAGCTGTTCCAGCTCCACAACTGGCGCTCGCTGTCGCGGCTCGAGTCGGGGCAGCCGATCGGACCGGAGGGCTCGGCGCTCAAGCTCCACTGGTCGGAGATGAGCCAGCGCATGCACCGGTTGGCGCTCGACGTGCTCGGTCCGGCCGCGCCCCTGGGCGCCGGCGCGACCGACAACCCCGGCGAGGGCGAATGGCAGCGCTCGTGGCTCTACTACCAGGCGGCGTCGATCTTCGCCGGCACCAACGAGATCCAACGCACCATCATCGGCGAGCGGGTCCTGGGCCTGCCGCGGGAAGGGAGCGTGGCGTGACCCTCTCCCGCATCGGCTACGGCGTCGACGGGGCGGTAGCGACGGTCACGCTGCGCCGGCCCGAGGTCGCCAACGCCCTCGACTCCGCCACCATCGACCAGCTCGACGGCGCCCTCGACCGCGCCGATGCCGACGAGGCCGTGCGCGTGCTGGTGCTGGCGGCCGAGGGCAAGCACTTCTGCTCCGGCCACGACCTCGCGGAGCTGATGGACGGCTCCGACCCGTGGGCGGCCATGCGGACCACGGCCGAGGGCAAGCTGCGGCACGAGCAGGTCATGTACTTCGACCACTGCGTGCGCCTGCGTGACTTCCGCAAGCCGACCATCGCCGCGGTGCAGGGCGCCTGCTCGGCCGCCGGGCTGATGCTGGCCTGCATGTGCGACCTCATCGTCGCCGCCGACGACGCCCGCTTCTCGAACCCGGTGCTGCGCATGTCCGGCGCCGCCGTGGAGCTGCTGGTCGAGCCCTGGGAGATGGGCCCCCGCAAGGCCAAGGAGTTCCTGCTCTGCGCCCGCACGCTCACGGCCGACGAGGCCGAGCGACACGGCCTTGTCAACCGGGTCGTGCCCCGCGGGGAGCTGGCGGCGGCGGCCCGGGCGATGGCCGACGAGGTGGCGCTCGTGCCGCCGATCACCGCCCAGGCGGTCAAGGGATCCATCAACGCCATGGTCGACCGCATGGGACAGCGCGACTCGTGGCGGCACCACTTCATGGTCCACCAGTTCGTGTCCAACACCGAGACGGCGCTGGGGCTCATGCGTGAACGCACGGCCGGTGGCATGGACCACGTCAAGCGCGAGCAGCGGGGAACGGAACCATGACGGTCGGTCGAAGACCGACGCCGCTAGGGGTGGCGGTCGGGGTCGGGCCGGAGTGAACGAGGTAGGCCCGCTCGCCGGGCTCCGCGTTGTCGACCTCGGCACCCGCATCGCCGCCCCGTTCTGCGCCGGGCTCCTGGGCGAGCAGGGCGCCGAGGTCGTCAAGGTCGAGCAGCCCGGTCGGGGCGACTTCATGCGTGACATCGGCCCGTTCGCCGACACCGAGGGCGGGCGCTACTCGCTGTTCTGGTCGGTTGAGGGCCGTGGCCGCAAGAGCGTGACGATCGACCTGCGCACGCCGCGGGGACAGGACCTCGTCCGCCGCTTGGCCGCACGCGCCGACGTGCTGTGCGAGAACTTCCGCCCCGGCACGCTCGAATCGTGGGGCCTCGGCCCGGTCGACCTCGACCCCCGGCTCGTGGTCGTCCGCATCTCGGCCTTCGGCCAGGACGGCCCCTACGCCCAGCGGCCCGGGCTCGACCGGACGGGCATCGGCTACGGCGGCCTGCTGCACCTGACCGGGTACCCGGACCGGCCGCCCGTGCGCCCCGGCCTCACGACCAGCGACTACCTCACCGGTGCCTTCGCGGCGCAGGCCGCCCTGGCCGCGCTCTACCGCCGCGACGCGGGCACGAGCGCCACCGGCAAGGGTGCGGTGATCGATGCCGCGCTCTACGGCTCGGTGCTGCGGATCCTCGAGTGGACCATCGCCGGCTACGACCGCCTCGGGGTCGTGCGGGAGCGCGAGGGCAACCGCCTGGCCAACTCGGCACCGCTGGACAACTACCCCACGGGCGACGGCCGCTACGTCTGCCTGGTGGCGGGCAGCGATGCCAACTTCGCCCGGCTGTGCGCGGCGATGAACCGGCCCGACCTACCCACCGACCCGCGGTTCGCCAGCCTGGCCGACCGGGCCAAGCACGCCGACGAGATCAACGCCATCGTGGCCGAGTGGACCGCGGCCCGTCCTGCGGCCGACGTCGAGGCGGCCGCCATCGCCCACGGTGTGCCGGTCGCGAACGCCTACAGCGCCGCCGACATCGCCGCCGATCCCCACATGGCGGCCCGAAACGACCTGGTGGCGGTGGACGATCCCGTCCTGGGCGCGCTCCGCCAGCAGGCGCCGTTCCCCCGGTTCGTCGGCGAGCCGTGGCCGACCCCGGCCGGGGCGCCCCGCCTGGGCGAGCACACCCGGGAGGTGCTGGGCGGAATCCTGGGACTGTCCGATGCCGAGCTCGACGACCTGGCCGCCGACGGCGTGATCTGATCGACACCGAGGGGAGCACGCGATGACCACGATCTTCCACACCGCCGACGCCGACCCCGCCGCCATCGAGGGTCAGCGCCTGGCGCTGGTCGGGTACGGGAACCAGGGGCGGTCGTGGGCGCTCAACCTGCGGGACTCCGGGGTCGACGTCCGCGCCTGTGTGCGGGCCGACGACACCCGGAAGGCCGCCGAGGCCGACGGCTTCGCCACGCAGGACGTCGAGGCCGCCAACGACGCCGACATCCTGTGCCTGCTGGTGCCGGACGACGTCATCCCGTCCCTGCCGTTGCGGCCGGGGACCGAGGCGCTGGTGATCGTGGCCAGCGGCTTCTGCCCGGCCTTCGGTCGCCTCGAGCTCGACTGCGACGTCGGCATGGTCGCCCCCCGGATGCTGGGCCCGGAGGTGCGGCGCTGCTACGAGGAGGGCGTCGGCTTCATCACCGCCGTCGGCGTCCACCACGACCGCACCGGCACGGCGTCGGCGCGCACGCTGGCCGTCGCCGACGCCATCGGTGGACTCCGGCAGGGCGCCCTGACGCTGACGCCGCACCAGGAGGCGGTGCTCGACCTCGCCGTCGAGCAGGCGCTGGCACCGGCGATGCGCCGCGTCAGCCTGTCGTTCGTCGAGGTGATGCTGGGCGAGGGCATCCCGCTGGAGGCGATCCTGACCGAGCTGTTCCTGTCGGGCGAGGTCGAGCGTTCGTACCGCCTCATGCGGCTGGAGGGCTACGCCGTCCAGATGGAGCACCACTCCCCCACGAGCCAATACGGTCAGCTGTCGCGGGCCGATCGCTTCGACCACCTCGACGTAGCCACCACCATGCGGGACATCGTGGGCAACATCGCCGGCGGCGCCTTCGCCGACGAGTGGGAGGCCGAGCACGAGGCCGGCCACCCCACGCTCCAGCGACTCAAGGCCGCGGCTGTCGGTCCCGACGTGATCGCTTTCGAGCAGGACCTGCGCTCCCGCCTCGGCGAGCTGGCGGTCGAGCCCCGCTGAACGTGGGCGCTGGTCCGCGGCGGGACCAGCGCACCACCGGCCGGGCATGCGCCCAGCGAGGTTCAGCGTTCGTAGGCGGTGAGGTCGACGGCCTTGACCGTGGCCCAGATCGTCATGCCGGGAGCCAGGTCGAGCTCGGCGACGGCGGCCGGGGTGACCTCGGCCGTGGCGGCGACGGGCCCGCCGAGGGTGACGCGGACGCGGTCGCGGTCGGCCTCGACGTCCGTGATGGTGGCGGTCCAGGCGTTGCGGGGGCTGCCGTCGGGCTCGTGGCTGTGGAGCGCGATGGCCTGGGGACGGATGGCAAGAGCGATGTCGGGGCCGGGCAGGGGGTCGGCGACGGTGAGCTCCGCGCCGGTGTCGAGGCGCACGGTGTGCTCGCCCGTGGCGGCGCCGTGGAGCAGGTTGATGCCGACGAGCCGGGCGACGTAGCGCGAGGCCGGGCGGGCGGTGACGGCTGCGGGGGTGCCGGTCTGGGTGACACGCCCGTGTTCGACGATGACGAGCCGGTCGGCGAGGACGAGGGCGTCGACGGGGTCGTGGGTGACGAGGAGCCGGGCGCCGTGGAAGGTGGCGAGGTGGCGCCGGAGCTCGGTGCGGACCTCGAGCCGGGTGCCGGCGTCGAGGGCGGCCAGGGGTTCGTCGAGGAGCAGGAGGTGGGGGTCGGTGGCGAGGGCGCGGGCGAGGGCGACACGTTGGGCCTGCCCGCCGGACAGGGTGCGGGGCTTGGCGTTGGCGTGCTCGGCAAGTCCGAAGCGTTCGAGCCACCCGCGGGCCTGGTTGCGGGCACTGGCCTTGTCGCGGCCCCGGGCGCGGAGCCCGAAGGCGACGTTGTCGAGCGCGCTGAGGCGGGGGAAGAGCAGGTAGTCCTGGAACACCACCCCGATGGGGCGGTCGGCCGTGGGGACGAAGACGTCGACGGCGGGCTCGTCGAGCACGGCACCGTCGAGCTCGATGCGGCCGTTGTCGAGGGGTTGGAGACCGGCGATGGCACGCAGCGCGGTGGTCTTGCCGGCACCGTTGGGCCCGAGCAGCGCGACGACTTCGCCGCCGCCTACGTCGAGGTCGAGGTCGAGCCGGAAGTCGCCGAGGTGGACCCCGATGGCGGCGTGGAGCACGTCAGACGGACAGCCACCGGTCACGGAGCGGTAGCAGCACGGCCAGGGACACGGCGATGAGCACGAGCGACAGGGCGATCGCGGCGTCGCGGTCGGATTCGAGGGCCAGGAACACGGCGAGGGGCATGGTCTGGGTGCGGCCCTGGAGGTTGCCCGCGAAGGTGACGGTGGCGCCGAACTCCCCCAGGGCCCGGGCCCAGCAGAGTACGGCCCCGGCGATGATGGCCGGCGCCGCCTGGGGCACGGTGATCCGCCGGAAGATCATCGACCGGCTTGCGCCCAGGGTGGCGGCGGCGTCCTCATAGCGGGTATCGGCACCTCGGAGCCCGGCCTCGACCGTGAGGACCAGGAACGGCATGGCGACGAACGTGTTGGCGGCGACCACGCCCCACATCGAAAACGGCAGCAGGAACCCGGTCGAGTCGTAGACCGGGCCGCCCAGCAGGCCGCGCCGCCCGAACGCGAAGAGCAGCGCCGCGCCACCCACCACCGGGGGCAGGACCATCGGCAGCGTGACCAACGCCCGCGCCGCCGATCGTCCCGGGAAGCGGGTGCGGGCGAGCAGCCAGGCGAGCGGGATGCCGAGCAGCAGCGAGATCCCGGTGGCGGCGAGGGCGGTGGTGATGCTCAGCCGCAGGGCGTCGAGGACGATCGGCCTGCCGATGAGGTGACCGAGATCGGACCAGGGCGCCCGCTGCAGCAGCGCCACGAAGGGAGCCGCCACATAGGCCAGGCCGGCGACCGCGAGGGGGAGGACCAGCCACGGACCCCGCTGCTGTCTCACCCTCCTCGCACCCGGATGCGGCGCGTTCACGGCGCGTCGAAACCGTACGACTCGAGGATCTCCTGGCCTTCGTCCGAGAGAACGAACTCGACGAACGCGCCGGCGAAATCGGCGTTGCCGGCGTCGGTGAGCGCGGCGATCGGGTAGGTGGCGATGACGTTCACGTCGGCGGGGATGTCGACGCCCTCGACGTCGTCAGCCGCAGCGGAGACGTCGGTGACGTAGACGATCCCGGCATCGAGGTCACCGGCCTCGACCTTGGTGAGCAACGACCGGACGTCCGGTTCGTTGGTGTCGATCGACGGGGTGACCCCGGCGTTGGCCAGCGCCTCGCGGCCGAACTCCCCGCACGGCACCTCTTCGGCGCACAGCCCGATGAGCAGGTCGGCGTCGGCGAAGTCGTCCAGCCCGGTGACCCCGGCGTCGTTCCCGGCCGGCACCGCGATCTGCAGCCGGTTGGTCACGAAGTTCTCGGGATCGGTGGCGGCACCGCCCTCGACGACCCTGTCCATGTTCGACGGGTTCGCCGATGCGAAGACATCGGCCGGGGCACCGGCCAGGATCTGCTCGCGCAGGGCCGACGACCCGGCGAAGTTGAGCTCGACGGAGACGTCCGGGTTCCCCGACTCGAAGGCGGTCCCCACCTCCGTGAACGCGTCGGTCAGCGACGCGGCTGCGAACACCGTGATGTCGCCCTCCAACGCCGGCTGCCCTGGCGCCGCCGCCATCGCCGACGAGCCGGCTTGGTCGTCATCGTCGCCGCAAGCGGCGAACACCAGGGCGGGCACGCCGACGGCGGCCAGGAGCCGCAGCACACCGAGCTTCATGGTTCCTCCAGAGGCTCCTTAGAGGCCCAGCGGATAGGCGCTCCGAAGGGCTCCCCCGCGGGGGAATTTGTTGCTGGGTCGCAGCTCAACAGCTGGGCCTCCCAGCAGCGCTGACCACCGTAAGCCAAGAGAACGTGCCTATCCGCTGATGCTATTAGTCGCAGTGAACCTAGCAGTCGCGCCCCGGGCGAGCCCTCGTGGCAACCTCGGTGGCGTGGAACGCCGCCCGACCCTCTCGCTCAACGAGTGGGCAGTCCTCGGGGTGCTCGTCGACAAGCCCCGCCACGGCTACGACATCGCGGCCGCGCTCCGGTCCGGCAGCCCGGTCGGCGACGTCTGGCACCTGACCCGACAGCTCGTCTACCGCGCCCTCGAGCGCCTCGAAGCGCTGGGCCTGGTCGAACCCCGGCGCACCGAGGCCAGCACCGCCGGACCACCCCGCACCCTCTATGGCGCGACGGCCCGCGGGCGGGCAGACCTTCGACGCTGGCTCGTCACGCCCGTCAGGCACATCCGCGACGTCCGCAACGCCTTCCTGCTCAAGCTCGTCATCACCGAGCAGCTCGGTCTCGATCCCGACGACCTGGTTCGAGCCCAGCGGGGGGCGTTCGCAGATCTCCTCGACCAGCGAGCCGTCGAACCACCGAGAAGGGACCACGTCGCCATGTGGCGCCACCATTCGGCCGCGGCCGTCGCCGCCTTCCTCGACGCCCTCGACAGGCCAAGCTGACCCGGCTCGGGAGCGCGTGGCCGGCCGCGCTACGACGGTGCGGGCTCGACCCCCGCGTCCCAGGACCTGGGGTGGCCCACGCCAAGCCGGTCGCCGAGAACGAGCGCGACCAGCAGGACCGTGACCAGTCCCGTGACCACGAGCCCCGGGGCCTCCGCCGCCACCGGCACGGCCGCGACGAGCAGCACGGCCGCCCCGGTTCGGGTCCAGGGTTGGTGGCGCCCGACCCGAGCGCCGAAGGCCACGACGCCGAGCAGGTAGAGCGCCGGCCCTGCCAGGGTGACCAGGGCGCCCGCCGTGCCGAGCTCCTCACCGGGATGGGCGATCACGAGCTCGTCGCCCACGGCGGCGAGCAGGACCCCGGCGACGATGGGCAGGTGGAGATAGGTGTAGGCGTCGCGGCCCACCTGGCCCGGTACCTCGGCGGCGGCCATGCGCCGCACCGCCACGGTCGCCACCTGCCCGAAGTAGAGCCACCACAGCGCCACCGAGGAGAGGAATGCGAAGCCCAGGGCGACCACGACCGACGCCTTCAAGCCGACATCGGTGGCGGTGGCCCCGGTGAGCACGATGCTCTCGCCCAGCACGATGATCACGAACAGCTGGAACCGCTCGGCGAAGTGGCCGGCGTCGATCGCCCACTCGATCATCGGCGTGCCGCCGCCGAAGCCCGGGAGCCAGAACCTGGCCAGCGGTGCCGCCAGGTCGAGTGCGAACGCCCCGAGCCACAACCCCCAGCGGGCCTCGCCGTGCACCACCGCGCCGCCGATCCACAGGGGGACCGACAGGATGCTCCAGGTCAGGATCTGCTGGAAGTTGCGGTGGAACGGCCCGGGCGGGGTCACGCCCACCACGAAGGCGTTCCGCCCCACCTGCAGCGCGCAGTAGCTGGCGGCGAACAGCAACCCGCGGTCGCCGAAGCCCTCGGGGATGGCAACGGCCATGAGCAGGCTGGCCAGCATCACGAGCACCAGCAACAACCGGACAACCGGGACATCCGGGTCGAACCAGTTGGTCATCCACGTGGTGTAGTTCCAGGCCCAGTAGACGGCGCAGAGCAGGAACGCCGCCTCCGCGGCGCCCGCCCATGTGAGGTCGGCCAGCAGGTGGTGGGAGAGCTGGGTGATGGCGAACACGTAGACGAGGTCGAAGAACAGCTCGAAGTAGGTCGCACGCTGCTCCCCGACGCGACCGCGCACGTAGCGGATGTCGGGGATGACCGACGCGGGAGCCTCGCCCGGGTCGCCGCTCATCGCGACAGCCGGCGACATGCCGCGGCGGCCGCCGCAGCGGCGGCGTTGGTGGCGATACCGGCGTCTCGTCCAAGCCGGACCAGCCGGGGCACGCGCCGTGGGTGGCGGGCGACGAAGCGCGCCACGGCCCGCAGGTTCGGCGAGCCGTCGGGATGGGCGAGCCCGAACACGGCCTCGTCGGCCATCCCGTCGCTGGAGCGGTCGCTGATGGCCCGAACCACCGACCACGGGCAGCCACGCTCCTCGCACACGGCGGCGACGGCGGACGTCTCCATGTCCAGGGCGATCACACCCCGGGCACGCAGCGCCGCCACCCGGTCGGGATCGACGATGAGCTCGTCCGACGTGTGCAGGGCGCCGTCGTCGGGCGGGTCGGCCCCCTCGCCCAACGGGTGCGGCCGGTACTCGGCACCGGACGCGCCGTCGATGACGACGCCGGGACGTATGACGTCGCCGATGGCGAGGCGGTCGTCGATGCCGCCGGCGATGCCCACGACCATCACGTGATCGATGTCGCCTTCGTCGAGCATTCGCCGCGCCGCCTCGGCGGCACCGGCGCTGCCCATCCCGGTCGTCGCCGCCACCACGGACGCCGCTCCCGACCGGCCCTCGTGGACCCTCGTTCCCAGGGGTGCCGCCGACGGCCGCAACCCGAGCCTGCGCACCAACGGCCGCAGCTCCGACGGCATCGGTGCCAGCATCCCGATTCGCACCGCGACACTCTGCCCTGCCCGTGCCACGCGCGCCGACAGTTATGGGAGCTCTGCCAGGCGGGCCACCGCCGGCGTGCAGTGCTGCTCGACCCAGTCCGCCGGCCGATCGCTGAGCGGCATCACCATGACCCCGTCAACCCCGAGCTTGGCGTAGCCGGCCATCTCCATGGCGAATCCGTCGATGTCGCCGCCGTACAGCTCCGGGCCCATGTAGAGGATCGTCTTGACGATCTCGTCGTAGTCGCGGCCCACCTCGTCGCAATGCCGGCGGAGCACCTCGAACTTGTGGGCGGCCTCGTCGGCCGATGCCCGGGTCACGTTGCAGGCGTGGGCGTACTTGGCAACCAACCGCAGCGTCTTCCGCTCCCCGCTGCCGCCGACCGTGATCGGCGGGTGGGGCTGGCTGAGAGGCTGGGGCGAGCACAGGGTCTCGGCCAGCTGGTAGTGCCGCCCGTCGTAGCGACCGTTGTTCGTCGGATCCCACATCTGCAGGCAGATCTGCAGAGCTTCCTCGAGGCGCTCGAACCGTTCGGAGACCGGCGGGAACGGCACCCCGAGACCCCGGTGCTCCCGCTCGTACCAGGAGGCCCCGATGCCGAGGGCCGCACGCCCGCCCGACAACACGTCGAGCGTGGACACGATCTTGGCCAGCAGGCCGGGATGGCGGTAGGTCACGCCGGTGACCAGGAGGCCGAGGCGGATCGAGGTGGTGTGGGCAGCCCAGAAGCCCAACGTGGTGTAGCCCTCCAGCATCGGGTCCTCTGCGGGGGCCATCTCGTCCATCTGGAAGTAGTGGTCCATCACCGAAAGCCACGTCGCCCCCGCCCCCTCGGCGGCCTCGGCGACCCGGGCCAGCTCGGGGGCGATGGCGGGTGTGCCGCCGACGATCTTGAAGTTGGGGACATGGATTCCGAGCTGCACGGCGGCCTCCGCGGGGCGACGTCGCTGCGGGCGTCGCAGCGACCTGCACCTGACCGTACGGGTTCGAGCGCGCTCCAAGTCAAGGGTGGACTGCCGCTCAGCCCCCCGCCGGGACGTAGATGCCGATGCCGTCGGGGAAATCGAGGCCCTCGTCGAGGGTCTCGACCGGCCCGGGATCCCCGTCCGCGTCGAAGGTGATCCGCCGGACGGTGCCGGCGCCGTCGATCGGCCCGATGCTGTCGGTGATGCCGATGGCGAGGTCCGCCCAGTACAGGAAGCCCGTCCGCGGGTCGACGCCCATGCCGAAGGGGGCCCCCGTCGAGTACGGCTCGGCCCCGAGCTGCTCGCCCGCCGGCGGCGCCACCAGCGTGCGGACGAAGCGCCCGACGTCGTCGTACTCCGCCAGCACCCCGGTGAAGGCGCTCGACACGTAGAACCCACCGCCGGGCGCACCGACCACCGCGTTCGGCGTGGCCACGTGCTCGTCGGCCGGGATGAACGTGCGCTTGTGCGCCTCGTCGGCCAGCGGCGCGCCCGTCCCGTCGACACGGCCGCAGCCGCCGGCGGCGTCGGCGGAGGTCGGGAACGGGCCGTCGTAGGCCACGATGCCGTTGCCGGGTGGGCGCGCCACCGCCAGGTACACCACGTCGTCGACGACGTGGATGCCGCCGGGTGTCGGCAGCGCCACGTCGATCTTGCAGTGCGCCACCTCGTCGGTGTCGAACGGCGGGAACCACACGATGAGCTGCCCGGTCGGCGGTCCCGTCACCTGGTTGCCGATGTCGGTGGTGACGATGCGACCGTCGGACAGCACGCCGCAGCCGTAGTTCTCTGGCCCCTCGGTCTGGTAGGTGGGCACGAGCCGGCCCACCTCGTGAGCGTCCAGCTCGCCGACCGTCGCGCCCTCGAGCTCGAAGATGCCCCAACCGGGCGTTCGCTCCGGCTGGCCGGTGTCCTCGCCGGCGACGAAGACTTGCTTCCCGCTCTCGGCGCCTCCGGCGCCGGGCCGCTCGGGCCCCGGTTGCGCTGATCGCGCAGCCTCAGAACCGTCGGGCAGCATGCACACCTGACCGTTGATGTCGAGCCCGTCGGGATCGTCAGCGGCGGTGCGGATCACGGTCTGCTTGCGGAACGGCGGGTCGGTCTCGTACGCGTGCAGGTTGTTGCCCTCGGTGCTGAGCACGATGGCGGCGGGGCCCTCGGCGCTGGTCGTGGTGGCGGAGTCGGCCTCGCCGCCGCCTCCGTCGTCGCCGCTGCAGGCGGCCACCAGCGCCGTCGCGGCCACCGCCACCAGCGCAGATGTCAGCCGCTTCGTTTGCGTAGTCGTCACGTTCACCGTCCCGGGGTGACGGGGATGTCCAGGCCGTTGGTGGTCACGATGCGATCGATGCCCTCGGTGATCGACGGCAGGGTCTCCGGGTCGTCCACCGCCAGGATGCTGATCCGGTCGTAGCTGGCGCCGGGCGCAGGGTTCTCGGTGCCGCTGCAGTCGTCGTCGGCATCGAGGACGCAGACCAGCCCGCCCACGGGGTTGTCGGTGCCCTGTGACAGGTAGACGCCGAAGGCGGTGGCGCCGTCCGAGGCCGCAGGGCTGCCGGGGCGGAGCCAGCGGCCAGGCGACCCGAGCCCCTCGGCGCGGACCTCGACCCGGAACGGATCGAGCCGGACCCACACCGTCCCACTTCCGGTGTCGCCTTCCACCCGCTCGGCGCTGATGGTGAAGTCGAGCGGGCAGGCCGCCGCCACGCACGGCTGGGCGAGCGCCTCGGGCGAGCTGGTCGCGGGGGGACCGGGCGGGCTGCTCGCCGTCGTGCTCGCCGTCGTGCTGGACGACTCCGGTGGCGCCGTGCCGCCCCCGGATGCCAGGGAGAACCGGTACACGCCGCTGTTGTCGCTGGTGTTGTCGACACCCGGAGCGCGGATGCCGGCGACGGCGATGACATCGTCGCCCACCACCACGGCGCCACCCGAGACGGCGCCGCTCAGCTCGCGCTCCCACAGGACGTCGCCGTCGCGCAGGTCGAGGGCCCGGAGGGTGAAGTCGGTGCCGCCGATGAACACCACGCCATTGGCCTCGGCCGCGGCGGCGTACGTGGGGCCGGCCAGGTCCTGCTGCCACAGCACGCCGCCCGAGGCGGCATCGATGGCGTGCAGGTAGGGCGCTCCCCCGACGGCGGTGCCGCCGACGACGATGCCGTCGGCGAGCGCCGTCGGGCCGATGAACCCGCCGGTCGAGTAGTCGCTGCCCGGCTCGGGGATCCCGGGCTCCGCCACGCGGGTGTCCCACAGCGGCTCGCCGGTCTCGCGGTCGACGGCGTAGTAGACGGCGTCCTTGTTGCCCAGCCCGACGGCGGCCCGGCCGTCGATGTCGAACAGGTTGGGTGCCCCGGCGAAGTCGAGGTCGTCGCGGTTGGGCTGGTGCGGCTGGTACGACCAGCGCACCTCCCCGGTGTCGAGGTCGAGCGCCAGGATCGCCTCGGAGTGGCTGCCCCAGCGGTCGTCGCCGGTGCAGTTGCCCGTGCCCACGAACACCAGCCGGCGCTCGACGTCGACGCTCGGCGACCCCCACACGTCCGCGCAGCCCGGACCGGTCGGCCTGTCGCCGGACGTAGCGCCGCCGGCCGGGCCCCGGTCCGTCGGGGCGGTGACGGTCGTCCACCGTTCCTCTCCGGTCGCGGCGTCCAGCGCGAACACGGCCGCCGGCGTGCCGTCGTCGGCGTTGTGCACGTCGGACCCGAAGATGACCGTGCCGTCGACGACGACCGGGGACGACTCGATCTCCCGGGGGTCGTCGTCGTCGCCCGGCGGGGCCAGCGGGTGCTGCCAGCGGAGCTCGCCGTCGCCGGCGCCGAGTGCGTAGAGGGTGTTGCCGGCACCGAAGTAGACGGTCCGCTCCCCCGCCACGTCCGCGACCGCCGCCGAGGAGACGATCTGCCCGGCGTACACGCGCGGATGGACCCGGGCCCGGAACGTCCAGCGGCGCTCGCCCGTGTCGAGATCGAGCGCGTAGAAGTTCCCCGACCAGTCGCCCACGTACACCGCCCCGTCGACGACGGCGGGCGTGGCGGTGACCGCGTCCTCGGCATTGAAGAACCAGGCCTCCTCGAGCTCGCCGACGGTGGCGGGCGACAGGGCGGTGTCGCAGGGATACGAGAACGTGCGGTCGGGGCCGTGGCCCCACATCGGCCAGTCGCACTCGTCGATCGCCTCGGGAGAGGCCGGATCGTCGCTGCCGCCACAACCCGGCACCGCCGCCAGCGACAGCGCCAGCGCGCCCGCTAGCGGCGAGACGATGCCCCTGCGCTGCGCCGGCCCCCTCCAACCCTGGCCTGACACGGGCGTCAGGTTCATGCCGTGGTTCTCGGGCAGAAGAAGCCGCGGTGCACCACCAGGGCGAGGTTGTCGAGCAGGACGTCGTCCCCGAACCCCAGGTCGCGGCTGGTGGTGACATAGGCGAACCGCTCGATCATCGCCAGCAGCGCCGCGGACCGCAGCTCGATCCGGCGCTGCGAGCTGCCACCGTCGGGACCGCCGGCCATCGACGCCCGCAGGGTCGTCGTGATGCGCTCGAACGAGGCGGCTCCGAGCCGGGCGAGCGCCCGGTCGGTCACCTGCTTCTCGGCCCAGGCCCGGATCACCACGCCGTAACGGCGATAGAAGGCGAGGAAATCTGCCAGCCATGCCCGCAGCGCGGCGACTCCCTCGGGGCCGGAGTCGACCACACCCAGCGACCCCGCCAGCGCGTTCGCCTCGTCGGCGCAGCGCTCCGCCAGCGTGCGGAACAGGTCATCCTTGTTGGCGAAGTAGAGGTAGAAGGTGCCGTGGGACACGCCCGCCAGGCGCACGATGTCGTCGACCCGGCTGGCGTGGTAGCCGTTCTCGGCCAGCGCCGGCACCGCCGCGTCGAGCAGCTTGGCGCGGGTCTCGACGCCCTGGCGACGCCGCGGGCCCCTGGTCGTCACGCCTGTGTTCTAGCCGGGACGTTCCGCCCAGCGCCGCAACAGGCCGCGGGCGATGACCAGTCGCTGGATCTCGTTGGTGCCCTCGCCGATGATCATGAGGGGCGCGTCACGGTAGTAGCGCTCGACGGGGAACTCGGTCGTGTAGCCGTAGCCGCCGTGGATGCGCATGGCCTCGGTTGCCACCTCCAGCGCCGTCTCCGAGGCGAACAGCTTGGCCATGCCCGCCTCGACGTCGGCGCGCTCGCCGGCATCGACCTTCTCGGCGGCGCTGCGAGTCAGCAGGCGGGAGGCCTCGACGCGCGTCGCCATGTCGGCGAGCTTGAACTGGATGGCCTGGTGGTTGTGGATGGGCACGCCGAACGCCTCCCGCTCGTGGGCGTAGCGCATGGCGGCGTCATAGGCGGCCCGGGCAACCCCGACCGCCCGGGCGGCGATGTTGACGCGACCGACCTCGAGCGCGCCGAGGATGTAGCGGAGGCCCTGCCCCCGTCCCTCGTCGCCGCCGAGCACCGCCGACGCCGGCACCCGGTGGCCCGTGTACGTCATCTCCACGGTCTCGATGCCCTTGTAGCCGAGCTTGTCGATCGTCCTGCTGGTGGCGATGCCGCCGAAGCCCGCCCCGGGATCCTTCTCGACCACGAAGCAGGTGATCCCCTCGGGCGTACGAGCGGCGAGGGCGACGAGGCCGGCCCGCTCGCCGTTGGTGACCCACATCTTGGTGCCGTCGAGGATGTACTCGTCGCCGTCGGGGGTCGCCTTGCAGCGGATGGCTCCCGCGTCGCTGCCGGCGTCCGGCTCCGACAGCGAGAACGCGCCCCGCACCTCACCGGTGGCCAACATGGGGAGCAGGCGCGCCTTCTGCTCGGCGGTCCCGTGGCGCACCAGCAGCGTGGCCAGGATCGTGTGCGTGTTGAGGACGCCGGCCAGCGACATCCAGCCGTACGACAGCTCCTCCATCAGCCGGGCGTAGGTGACGGTGTCGAGTCCCAGCCCGCCGTAGTCCTCGGGCACCTTCGACCCGAACAGCCCGAACGCCCGCATCTGCGCCACCAAGGGCGCGGGGAACCGGTCCTCGTGCTCGTAGTCGGACGCCACGGGCACGACGTCCTTGCGCACCCAATCGCGCACGGTGGCGACCAGCTCGTCGGCCAGCTTGGGGTCAGTCCGGTCGGTGAACGTCGCGTCGGTGTGGCTCGTGTCGCTCGTGCTCACGCCCCAACGCTGCCCTCAATCCCAGACGACGTCCAACCTGGGCGGCGCCCGGAACACGCGGCCCGAGATGTACGGGTCGGGCGCGGCCGGGTCGAGGCGCAGGCCCGGCAGGCGATCGAACAGCGCCCCCAGCGCCACCTGGGTCTCCATGCGAGCCAGGTGCATCCCGAGGCACATGTGGGTGCCGTGGGCGAAGCCGATGTGGGGCCGCCGCTCACGGAAGATGTCGAAGCGCTCGGCATCGGGCCAGCGGGTCTCGTCGTGGTTGGCGGATCCCAGGCTGCACACGATGCTGGCGCCCGTCGGGACCGGCACGCTGCCGACCTCGGTGTCGCGGGTGGCGGTCCGGGAGATGATCAGCAGCGGCGGCTCCCAGCGGATGCCCTCCTCGATCGCCTGCGGCACCAGGCTGCGGTCGGCCCGCGCGGCGTCGAGCTGGTCGGGGTGGGTGAGCAGGCCGAGCATCAGGTTCGACGACGAGCGGTACGTGGTCTCGGCACCCGCCGGGAGCAGCAGCCGGCAGAACGCGAAGATCTCCTCGTCGGTGAGCCGCTGCCCGTCGTTCTCGGCCTGCACCAGCACCGAGATCATGTCCTCGGCGGGGCGGCGGCGGCGCCCGTCCACGATGCCGGCGAAGTAGTCACGGAGAGCGGCCGACGCCTGCAGGGCCCGGTCCCAGTCCACCGTCGTGGCGCCGATGAGCTGGACGGCCAGCCGGTGGAAGCGGGGCAGGTCGTCCTCGGGCAGCCCCAGCAACGCGGCGATGACCCGCACGGGGAACATGAACAGGAGCCGGCGCACGAGGTCGGCGCGATGGTCGTCAACGAACTCGTCGATCATGCCGTCGACCAGCGGACCGACCAGCTCGACTTCCCAGCGCTGCATCTCGGTGCGGGTGAAGGCCTGCTGCAGGATCGAGCGGTAGGCATGGTGCTCGGGCTCGTCCATCTGCAGGATCGAGCGACCCATGAGGACGCCCATCACCTCGCCGTAGCCCGCCGAGCTGAAGGTCTCGCCGTCGCCGAGGATGGTGTGGACGGCGTCGTAGGCGTAAGCGGTGAAGGTCGAGCCCTCGTCGTAGGCGACGGCCCCGAGATCGGGGACACCGGGATGGACCGGGGCCTCGGCCCGCAGGCGGGCGAACGTGGGATACGGCGTGGCGTCCCCCTCGGCCCCCATGGCGCGGTTGAACTCCTCGAAGGGATCGTCGTCG
>JBOGHG010000022.1:0-28218 GCA_050744525.1 Acidimicrobiales bacterium
TCCCACGGGGTCGAGCCCCGCACCCGGGCGGATCACGACCAGGGCCACGCCGAGGGCCGCGGCGGTGCCCACCAGCAGCTCCAGCGGTCGGGGCCGCCGCCGGGCGATCTGCCATGACAGGGCCGCGTCCCGTCGGCCGAGCGGGCCACGGTCGTTTCGTTCGTCTCCCTGGTGGGCAGCGCCGGCGGCATCGGCGGGTCGCTCGGCCTTGGGTACCTCTCCCGCGTCCGGTCGGTCCCAACCGGCTACATCACCGGAGGCCTGGCCATGCTGCTCGCCCTTCCACCGCTGCTGCTGCTCCGGCGCAGGCGCGAACCCGCGGACGTGATCGTCGGTCGCAGAGCGGGCGCCAACGCTCCCTGCGCCGCCCAAGGGCTCCCACCGGTGTCTGCGCTCGACACCATCGCTCGACAGCCCGAGTCGGTCGGGTGATGCGGGCGTACCCGCGCGGCGTGAACGACGGCCCGATCAGCGGGGGAGCTCCAAGCGCATGCACACTCGCCGTGCGGGATCGAGGCCATGAATCGTCTCGTCGTCACGAACGGCCCGTAGCCCCGGCCCCAGCTCGTCTTCACGGAGCACCCGAAAGCCCAGGTGGCGGTAGAGCGGCGCGTTCCACGGGACGTCGCTGAACGTCGTGAGCGTCACCGCGGGCATGCCGGTCTCACGCGCCCAAGCCGAGACGCGTTCCATCAACGCCCGTCCCAGACCGGCACCCTGGTGAGTCGGGTGAACGCTGAGCTGCTCGACGTGCGCGTTCCCATCGACGCTGTCGACGAGCACGTACCCGATCGGGCCGCCCGCCTCGTCGACCGCGACCCAACAGCGCCCGCCGCCGGCGTAGCGGGCCAGGACGTCCAGAGACGGCGGCTCGTCGTCGGCGACCTCCGGCAGCCCCACGTCGCGAAACCGTTCACCCGCGAGCCGTTCGATCATCCGGAGTGCCGGAAGCTCGTCGGCGAGAGGGGGCCGAATGGCGACGGACATGGGGTCAGGTGCCGGGACGGTCGTGTCGGGAGCCCGCCGCCCGGGCTCCCGACGGGGTTGGCCGATCCGGCTCAGTATGCGCCGTCGGATGCCGCCGGGGCGGCGTCCGGGCCGTCGATGAGGCTTCCGTCCGGGGCCACGGCGAACCACACGCCGCCGGAGCCCTGCCCGTTGGTGTCGCCGGGCGCGGCGTCACCGGCGAAGCCGTACAGCGGCCAAGCGCCGGCTGCGAGCTGGAAGGTGCCGTCGGACCGTTCGACGACGCGGTACAGGTCGGCATCCAGGCCGGCAGGAAGCTCGGCGCTGTCGACGGTCAGCGGTGGCCAGGCGTCGGCGCAGGCGCCGTCACAGGTGGGAATGCCATCGGTGTCGTCGGTGAGGCCGTAGAGGGTGAGACCCTCGGCGTCCACGAGCACCGTGCCGAGGTCGGTTTCAGCTTCGCCCACCGGCGCAGCATCGGCGGCAGCGTCGGGTGCGGCTCCCGCCTCGGGTCTGTCGGCGGCCGCCGACGATTCGTCGGAGCCGTAGCCACCGCCACAGGCGGCCAGCGCCAGTGCCGCAGCACCGATGCCGATGATCGCCCTTGTCCTGATCACTGTCGCTCGCATCGTTGTTCTCCTTGGATCACGTCGGTCGGTTGCCCGCCCTCTACGGCCCGGGCCGGGCGACCGGTTCGCGAATCCCGGCCGATTTCGAACCGTGCGACGCGATGGGGCCCGCCCTGCGGCAACATGGACGGGCATGGCGGGTCCCGATGAACGCGACCTCGCGGCGCAATTCGCCGCCGGTGACGAGACCGCCGTGCGAGTGATCTACGCGCGCTATGCAGGGCCAATCCTCACCGTGGCCATGAGCACACTCGCCAAGCGCGAGCTCGCCGATGAGGCCGTCCAGACGACGATGCTCAAGGCCTGGCGTGCGGCCGCATCGTTCGACCCGTCGCGTGAACTGGCACCCTGGCTGTATGCCATCGCCCGGCGCGTGGCCATCGACATCTACCGACGCGAGCGGCGCGCCGCCACACCCGACGAGCTCAGCGACGACCAGGTGGCCGTTGTCCCGCTGTCGTTCGAGCGCACGTGGGAGGCGTGGGAGGTGCGCTCCGCCCTCGGCGAGCTCCCCGACGACGAGCGCGAGGTCGTTCGGCTCGCGCACTTCGTCGGCATGACCCATGCCGAGATCGCCGAACACATGGGCGTGCCGATCGGAACCGTGAAGTCCAGATCGAACCGTGCCCACCGCCGGTTGGCCGCGCTCCTGGCGCACGTGGTCAGGGCGACGGAGTGACGTACGTCATGATTTCGCGAACCAGATGGTGTTCCATGTCGTACTGGGCAGTGACCTCGAACTTCGAACAACAGGTGCCATTGGTGTGAACGAGGACGAGTTCGCCGACTTCCTCGACAACGGCCGCCGCGCTGCGGGCCCGGGTGACGAGCCGGCGGGCGACACCGCCGTCCGGTTCCGAGACCTGCTCGCCGATGATGCGGTATGGGCCGACCCCTCGCCCACCGGTGTCGACGACCTGCTGGCGGCCATCGAGGCGGAGTCGGGCAGTGCGGCAGCGGCCACGGCCCAAACGGGTCGCACCCCGGAACCGTCCCGCGTACGAAGGCCCCGCTTGATGCTCGTCGCCGCGGCCGCCGGGATCGTGGTCCTGGCCGGCATCGTCGGGACCCTGATGCGCGCGGCCGACGACGATGGCGGTCGTGACTTCACCGTGGCCGGCACCGAGCTCGCCCCCGAGGCGGCCGCCGTCGCCACGGTGGAGGAAACGGGATCGGGTGTCGCCATCGAGCTCGACGTGCGCGGCCTCCCACCCGCCGAGCCGGGCACGTACTACCAGGCCTGGGTCAAGGGGCCCGATGGTCTGGTCACGGTGGGCACGTTCCACATGCGCGCCGGCGACGACAGCGTCGAGCTGTGGTCCGGGGTGCCGCTCGACCGCTACCCGACGCTCACCGTCACCATGCAGGAGGAAGGCGCGGGCCAGGAGTCGTCAGGTCGCGTCGTGCTCTCGGGCGAGGTCCGCGGCTAGCCGTGGTGCCGTCACGTCGAAGTCACCCGATCATGCGGCCGACTCGATGGACGCATTGAGGGCACGGCTACGGGACCCTGACCCCGTCCGACATGGATGCGAGCGGTGCGGCTGCTCGCCGAAGCGGCGGCGTGCGGCTGCACCGCCCGTGGACGACGTGGGTGACCGCTCCGCCCGCATCGTCACCGGGTCCAAGGCATCAGCGCCCCGGGTTCGTGGCGGATGCGGCCCACATGCCGGTGGCGGCCGTGTCGCGCACGTAGTCCCTGAAGTCGCGGGGCTCGCGCCCCACAGCTCGCTGGACGCCGTCGGTCAGGTAGGCGTTGCGACCGAGGACGTCGCTGAACAGGTACGTGAGGAACCCGACGAACTCCTCGGGCACGCCATGTTCGGCCGCTCCTGCGGCGTACTCCTCCACGGACACCGTCACGTAGTCGATCTGGCGCCCGGTGGTGGCCGCGATCTCGCCGACCGCCTCTGGGAAAGTCAACAGCCTCGGGCTGGTCAGCTCGTACAACTCGCCGATGTGGCGGTCGTCGGTCAGCGCCGCCACGGCGACGTCGGCGATGTCGTCGGCATCGACGAACGGCTCGAGCTCGTCGCCGGCGGGCAGGACGACCTCACCGTCGAGGATCGGGCCCACCAGGTAGTCCTCGCTGAAGTTCTGCATGAACCAGGCGCAGCGCACGACGGTGACATCGGCGCCCGTCTCCTGCACCGCTCGTTCGGCGCGTTGGGCCTCCTCTTCGCCGCGTCCGGACAGCAGCACGAGCCGCCGGACCCCTCGCTCCATCGCGAGCTCCGCGAACGCGCGGACCGCGTCGGGGGCGCCGGGGATCGCCAGATCGGGGAAGTACGAGATGTACGCCGCCCGCACGTCGTCGAGCGCCGGGGCCCAGGTGGTCTGGTCGTCCCAGTCGAACGGGGTGGGGGCCGAACGGGAACCGATCCGCACGGGCAGGCCACGTGCGGTCAACCGGTCCACGATCCGGCGGCCGGTCTTGCCGGTGCCCCCCAGCACCAACGTCGGCTTCGTCCGTAGGTTCTCTGGGTTCTCGGTCATCGGGGCTCCTTGGTGCATCAGCGGATAGGCACGTGCTCTTGGCTTACCGTGGTCAGCGTTGCTGGGAGGCCCGGCTGTTGGGCTGCGGCCCAGTAGCAGATTCCCACGCGGGGGTGCCCTTCGGAGCGCCCTATCCGCTGGGCCTCTTCAGGCTGGTGGGCGGTAAGAGTGTCCGCAATTCACGGGTCGGGCGGACCGACCGTGGGGCCTGCCGATCCGCCGTCCTGTTCCTGCAACCTCTTCAGCGCGTCGATGAATCCCAGCCAGCCGACGAAGCGCTCTTCCGCTCCCCGCCCGGTGCGAAGCCGCCCGGTGATCGGCTCGCGGTCGAGGTTGAGCTCGAGCTGCACGCGCAGCACGTCCGCATCGTCGGGTCCGGCTTGGTCGTCCATCGGTTCCGCCTCATCGGGTCAGGGAGACGAGTGACTCGACGTCACACCGCTCGAACGCATCCACGTGGCGGTGCAGGAGTGCCCGCTGCTCGTCGTCCAGCGAAGCGACCTCGTCGGTCGTTCCATCGCGCGCCGCCAGGTTCGAACGAGCCCGCAGGAGGGAGCTGTTGACCGCGGCCACGCTGGTGCCGTGGAGTTCCGCCACCTCGGCCGCCCGCCACCGTAGGACGTCGCGCAGGATCAGCACCGAGCGCTGGCGGGGCGGGAGGCGCACGATGGCCGCCACCAGGGCGCGACGAACCGCCTCGCGGGAGACGGCCCGCTCCGCGGGATCATCGCCTAGCGACCGGGCATGGCCCACCGCGACCGGCTCCAGCCAGGCGGTGTCCCGTCGCCCATCGCTGATGGTGTCGCCGGCCGCCGGCCACGACGTGGGATCCGTGGGGCGGGCGCGTCGTTGCTTCGCGCGCCGCATGTCCAGGCACACGTTGGTGGCGATCCGGTAGAGCCAGGAACGCAGCGTCGAGCGGCCCTCGAAGCCGTCGAAGGCGCGCCAGGCCCGGACGAGCGTCTCCTGTACGGCGTCGTCGGCCTCGGACCAGGACCCCAGCAGGCGACTGCAATGGGCGGCCAGCTCGTGCCGGTACGGCTCCAGCCGGAGGAGCAGCTTGCGGTCGAGACCCACCTCGACCCGCTCTCGCGCACGGTGCTTCACGGTGGGGACGTGGCAATCGATCACACACCGACCGTAAACACGGGGACCTGTCGGCGGCATCAGGGAGCTCCCTGATCCCTGACCCTGAACTCCGGTTGGCGGGCTGCGTCCGGGAGGTCGGCGGTCGTCGACCGGCTGGTCAGCCCGACAGGGCCTGGCGGAGCTCCACCCGACCCGAGATGTCGAGCTTCCGATAGACGTGGCCCAGGTGGGTCTCGACGGTCTTGCGCGTCACGAACAGGGCCTGAGCGATCTCGGGATTGCTCTGCCCATCGGCTGCGAGCTCGGCGACGCGCCGCTCCGATGCGGTCAGGTGCTGGACCCCGCCCCGCTCCGGATCGCTCGACCGGCCCCCGGCGGCTCGTAGCTCCGTTCCGGCGCGCTCCGCGAGCGCGTGAGCACCACACCGCCGCGCCAGCGTCAGCGCCTCGTCCAGGGGACCGCGGGCCTCGGAACGGCGCTTGGCGCGCCGCAGGGCCGCACCGAGGTCGGTGAGGGCTCGGGCTTGCTCGAGCCGTGCCGGAGAGCGCTCGAGCACCTCGACCGCCTCGCGCAGCCGGGCGACGGACGCCGATCCGGCCTCGACCAGCGCACTGGCACGGAGCGCGACGCCTATGCCGCTCGCCGCGCTCCAGCGCCGCGCCCGCTCGAGATCCTCGAGCGCCATGCGCCGCGCCTCGGCGCCGTCCCCCAGCGCCGCGATGGCGAGGGCCGCGCGCGAGCGCCAGCGCGAGGCGAGCGGGTTCGCACCTCCCCACAGCTCGTCGCGTCGCCCGAACTCGAGCAGGTCATCGAGCCCTCGGCGGGTCCTGCCCTGAGCGATGTGCAGGAGCCCGCGGGCTTCGAGCAGGTCGTTGATCGCCATGCCGGGCGGGATCTCGTCGCCGAGCCCGCTGGTTCGCAGCGCCGCCTCGGCCGCCTCGACCTCGCCGTCCTCGATCAGGGCCTCGATGAGCAGCCCCAACGCGAACGCCCTGCCGAGGTGGATGTCGTGAGCCGTCAGCAGCTCCAGCGCCGTCTGTGCGTCGGTCTCGGCGCGCGCCACGTCGCCACGCCGCAGTGACACCCACCCCCGGAACTCGATCACGAAGGCCTGTGCCGGGATCGAGGATCGGTCGCGGGCGTCGGCCAGGGCCTGGTCCAGGCATGCGTCCGCGACATCGAGCGCATCCGTGGCCAGGAGGCCCACCAGGAGCAGATAGAGGGGGCCGGTGACGTCGACCTCCTGCTCGCCCTGCAACCGTCCCTCTGCGAGCGCTCGCTCGAGGTACCCCGCCGCGTCGCTCGACGACTCGCTCGCCCGCGCGCGCTCGAAGGCCAGGCTCGCGAGGACCAGGCGCTCGGCGGGAGTGGCTCCCCGCAGGTCGGCGTAACCCTCCAGCCGCCTCGCCGCCGGCGCTCGCCTCTCGAGGCTGGCCTCCTGGGCGTGGGCCGCGAGCTCGGCCTCGAGCAACAGTGCCAGATCGCGGTCCTCGGCCTCGACGACCTCGATCACCGGCTCGATGGCTTCGACGGCCGCATCCGAGTCCCCCGCCATCGTGAGGGCGAGCGCCAGCCAGCGAACCGCGGTCGCGAGCAGCCGCGGGTCGGTGATCACCTCGACCGCCGTCGTCAAGTGGCCGACCGCCTCCGGGCTGGCGAGGGTGTACTCCACCGAGCCGAGCTCGACGAGCACCTCCGCCCGCGCCGTCGGCGGCGGCGGCTCCACCAACGCTCGCCGGAGCGAGGCGGCGGCCGCGGCCGGAGCGCCCCGGACCAGCGCCTGGGCGGCAACCCGGCGCAGCAGCTCCACCCGCGCGGGATCGCCGATGGGCTCCGCCTCAGCGATCTGCGCCGCGATCCGTTCCTCGGACGCCCGCTCCTCGGTGAGGATGCCGGCGGCCCGTGCGTGCGCCTTGGCGCGTTCGCGAGGGCCGATGTCCGCGTAGACGGCCTCCCGCACGACCGGGTGGGCGAACTCGAGGCGCTCACCCGGCTCCAGGATCGCGAGCGCCACCAGCCGGTCCGCGGCACGGGCCGCCTCGTCGTCGCCGAGCTGGGCCAGGGCGGCCGCCTCGGCCAGGCTGGCGCCGTCGCCGAGGATCGCGGCGGCGCGCACGAGCGCGCCCGCCGCCGCAGGGCCGCTCGACAGGCGCAACAACACCGCCTGTGCGACAGCCGCAGGTCCGATGCGGCGCACGCGGGCCGCCTCGCCAGCGTCGGTGGCAAGCCCCTGCTCGCGAACCTCCCGCAGCAGCGCCTCCAGGAAGAAGGGATTGCCGCCGGTCGCTTCCCCGCACGCGGCGGCGAAGTCGCGCCCGACCTCCGCCCCCAGCCTGTCCTGGCAAAGCCTCACCGCGGCCTCGACGCTGAGCGGTTGGGGTCGCAGCAGCGTCGTCTCGGGACCGCCGGCCAGCCGCGCCACGTCCGTCGCCACCGACTCGCCGGTGCGCGCGGAGGCGATGACCAGGACCGGAAGGCCGTCTAACCGGGGGGCAAGATGGTTGAGGAAGCGCAGGGACTCCGGATCGGACCAGTGCAGGTCGTCGACGGCGAGGGCCACCGGACGGTCGTCGGCCAGGTTGACGAGCAGCCAGTACAGGCCGTGCACCATCGCGAGGGACCCGTCGCCGGCCGACAAGGGATGCGGTGCCTCCGTGGGGGCGAAGAGTGGCCTCGCGAGCTCTGCGGCACCCTGGAACAGGCGGTCACGCTCGGCGCCCTCGAGCTTGGCGAGGGCGGGCTCCAGGAGCTGCCGCACGCAGCCGTAGGCGAAGTCGTGCTCGAGCTCGCTGGCCCGTGCCCGCAGGCCGGTGAAGCCCGCCTCGGCTGCGATCTGGACGGCGGCCCTCAGCAGGCTGGTCTTGCCGAGCCCGGCAGGGGCTTCCACGAGCACGATGCGGCCGCGGCCCCGTTGCGCCGTCGTCACTGCGTCCGAGAGCTCGCTGAGCTCGCGTTCACGCTCCAGAAGTCTCGCCGCACCCTCGATCACGACAGTCTGCCGCTCCAACGCATCCGCACCTTCATCGACCGACGTCCCTCGCTAGCGTCTCCCTTGATGAGCGGCAAGCGCAGCGACGAATCCCGGGACGGCGTGTCGTTGACCAACCTCGACCAGCCGTTGTTCGACGGGGCGGGTGCGACCAAGCGGGACCTCGTGGAGTACCTCGACGGGGTCCGCGACCGGATCATCCCGGTGCTGGAGGACCGGCCGCTGTCGGTGATCCGGGTCCACCGCGGGCAGGAGGCGTTCATGCAGAAGAACGTCCCGAAGTACACCCCGTCGTGGGTGCGCACGGTGCGGATGTGGGCGGAGGCCTCGAAGCGGGAGGTGTCCTATGCCCTGTGCAACGACCGCCGCACCCTGCTGTGGTTCGCCAACCAGCGCGCCGTGGAGTACCACCCGGCCCTGGCGCTCGCCGATCGGCCCGACCGCATCACCCACCTCGTGCTCGACCTCGACCCGCCCGACGGCGACGCCTTCTCGATGGCCGTTCGGGTCGCACACCTGGTGCGCCACGCGCTGGCCGACGTGGGGCTCGAGGGTGCGGTGAAGACAAGCGGGGCGAAGGGCGTGCACGTGTTCGTCCCGATCGACGATCAGGCCCCACCGGAGGACTCGGCCGCCGCCACCCGGGCCATCGCGGCGCGGGCCGAGCGCCTCGAGCCCGAGATCGCCACCACGGCGTTCATGAAGGAAGACCGCGGCGGCAGGGTGTTCGTCGACTCGACGCGGGTCGGCGGCGCCACGGTGATCTCGGCCTACAGCCCACGTGTCCGACCGGGCGTGCCCGTGTCCTTCCCGGTGGGGTGGGACGAGCTCGATGACGTCGCCCCGGCCGACTTCACCGTCCACACGGCGCTGCGGCACCTCGGCGCCGGCGACCCCTGGGAGACCCACATGCCCGCTCCGCAGCGGCTGGGCGCAGACCTGGTCGAGGAAGGCCACGCCATCCCGGTCGCCCGGGTGCAGGCCATGCACGAAGGCAAGCGCCGTCGCCGCGCCCGCCGCGGCTAGGCCCCGAGCTGGACGATCGACGGCTCGCCGGTCATGACCGTCTCACCGCCGAGCACATCGGAGTAGAAGGCACGTGAACGCTCGACATCGCCGGAGACGATGAAATGCGTCAGCAGGATCCCCTCGTTGGGCGTCGGCCGCTCGGCCATCGTGGGCCTCTCCCTTGCATCGCGAGTCGCCACGACGAACAGTACGACCACGGGCGTCCCCGCGCCCTGCGATGGGACCGGGCACATCGGCGGGAATGTCGCGCAGGTAATCGGGTACAACCCGGCCGAGCGACCCTGGCCGCTGGCGCGAGCCTGCGTGGAGCGCTGGCTCTAACCCGGACCGGAGAGTGATTGTGGGATCGATGGAAAACGAACCTGCCGCCGACGAGGAGAGCGCCGCCGAGCGCGCCAACCGCGAGCTGATCGAGCTGCTCAACGAGCTCCGGGTGGCGCTCCCGGGCGTACAGGTGCTCTTCGCGTTCCTGCTCATAGTCCCGTTCTCGCAGGGCTTCGACCAGCTCGATGCCGGCGATCGCCGCGTGTACTTCGCGGCTGTGCTGGCGACAGCGGCGGCGACGGTCTGCCTGATCGCGCCGAGCGCTCATCACCGGCTCCGGTTCCGCTCCGGCGTCAAGGAGCAGCTGCTTCACGTCGCCAACGCGTTCGCGATCGTCGGTCTGGCGCTCCTGGCGTTCGCCATGACCGCGGTCACGTTCGTCATCGCCGATGTGATCTACCCCGGCACCATTCCTCGGATCGTCGCCGGTGTGCTGGCCGGCGTCTTCACCGTGGTCTGGTTCGTGGTCCCCCGCTTCTATCGCCAGGTGAGAACGCCGGAGCCTCGTCCACCGGGCGGCTGAGCCGCCACCGCCCCGCGATCAGGCCTCGACCTCTGACCGGTCCTCCGACCACAGCGTATGGAACGTTCCGTCGCGGTCGACCCGGCGATAGGTGTGGGCGCCGAACAGGTCCCGTAGCCCCTGGACGAGGGCGGCCGGCAGGCGCTCGCGGCGCAGGGCGTCGTAGTACGCGAGAGCCGACGAGATGCCCGGTGCCGGCACCGCGAGCGAGGCGGCCGTGGCCACCACCCGTCGCCAGGCCTCCTGGGCGGCCGCCAGCGCCTCGACGAACGACGGGCCGAGCAACAACGACGGCAGGCCGGGATCAGCGTCGTACTCGGCGCGGATGCGGTCCAGGAACCGCGCCCGGATTATGCAGCCGCCCCGCCAGATCGTGGCCATCGCGCCCGGATCGATGCTCCAGCCGTACTCGGCGCTGCCCGCTCCGATCTGGTCGAATCCCTGCGCATAGGCCACGATCTTGGAGGCGTACAGGGCGCGGCGGACGTCCTCGACCAGGGTGCCCCGGGCGGCGCCGGACAGCCGGCCCGCCCTGCCCGGGCCCGGCAGCGCCACGGCGGCCCGGCGCTGGGCGGCATGGGCCGACAGCGACCGGGCGAACACCGCCTCGGCCATGCCCGTCACGGGCACACCCAGCTCGAGCGCCGATTGGACGCCCCACCGACCGGTGCCCTTCTGCTCGGCCTCGTCGAGCACGACGTCGACGAACGGGCGTCCGGTGGCCGAGTCGACGTGCTCGAGCACCTCTGCGGTGATCCCGATCAGGTACGACTCCAGCTCGCCCGTGTTCCAGTCGCGGAACACCGCCGCGAGCTCACCGGGAGGAGCACCGAGCGCTTGGCGAAGCAGGTCGTAGCTCTCGGCGATGAGCTGCATGTCGGAGTACTCGATGCCGTTGTGCACCATCTTGACGAAATGCCCGGCGCCGTCAGGTCCGACGTGCGTGCAGCACGGCGTGCCGTCCACCTGGGCGGCGATGGTCTCGAGCAGCGGTCCCACCGATGCGTAGGCCTCGTCGGAACCACCCGGCATGATGCTCGGGCCCTCCAGGGCCCCGACCTCCCCGCCCGAGATCCCGGTCCCGACGAAGTGGATGCCCCGTTCGCGCAGAGTCGACTCCCGTCGCCGGGTGTCGACGAAGTGGGCGTTGCCACCGTCGACGATCATGTCCCCCCGCTCGAGGCGGGCCGCCAGCTCGCCGACGACCGCGTCCGTCGCCGGCCCCGCCGGGACCATGGCGACGACCCGGCGGGGCGGTTCGAGGGCATCGACGAGGTCGTCGGCTGTCGTCGAAGGGACGAAGTGACCCTCGGCGCCGTGGGCGGCCACCAGTGCGTCGGTGCGGGCCCGGGTGCGATTGTGGAGCGCCACGGTGTAGCCGTGACGGGCGAAGTTGCGGGCCAGATTGCTGCCCATGACGCCCAGCCCGGTCACGCCGATGTCGGCCTTCATGACCGCGGACCGTAACAGCGGCGTCTCTGCGGCGTCGGCAGGGCCGTCACGGACAGGTGCACAAATGGTTCCTGCTCCGGGCCAGCACCGATGACCCTCCCGTACGGACCGACACGACGGTGGGCGCCGAGTTCCGCTCTTGGCGCTGGATCGACCTGGCGGAGCTCGCCGAGCAGGCAGTCGCCTTCCGCCGGACCGTCTATCGGCGTCTCGTCTCGCATTGCGAAGCGAGATGAGGGCGTTGCGCTTCGCGATCAGCCGAGGTCTGGGGCTCCTCCGGCATCGACCTGTCCGCCACCGCCATCGCCGCCCTCCTCGCTGCGAGCGATCGTTGCGGTGCCGCCTGCGGTCGGAGCCGGGCCCGCGTCGACCGCTTCACCGCGCGTCGCTGCAGCCTTCCCGGTGGATGGCGTACCGTCGGCCGGCGGGCCGGCGTCGGTGGCCTCGGCCACTGCGAGCATTCCGGAGGGCGTGACGAATGTTGCGTCCACGCCCTGCAGATGAGGCTCCGTGGTGACCGTGGCTCGTCCGTCGGCGGTGTCGAGCTCGATGACAATGCGCACGGTCGCTCCTAGTTCAGAACCGCGTATCGCAGCTCGTAGTCGACGGGCTGGTTGGTCAGGTTACGCACCATGATCCAGTAGGTGATTCGGTCGGCGCTCGCCCGCTCGACTTCGGTGTCGAAGTCGATCTGCGGCGCGCCAGACCTCGGGTTGGTAGGTGTCACGTACCACAGGACATGCCAGTCCGCCGGCCAGTTGTAGGTGAACACCCGCTCGGTTGCGCTCGCATTCACCTGGCCCCGATATTGCACGCCCACGCGCATGGCAGATCCTCCTTCAGGCTTCGGATCATGTCGAACCGAGGACGGCGTACCGTGCCTCTATGTCGCATTCCGCCGTCGTGATGTTGGTGACCGAGATCCAATAGGTGAGATATCCGGTGGAGGCACGCTCGACACGTACGTCCCAACGGATCTGGGCAGCGCCGGCGCGCACGGTCGTGGGAACGACCGACCACACCACATGGCAGTCGGCCGGCCACGAGTGGGTGAACCAGCGCCGGGTCGACGAGGCCGCCACGTTGCCCCGGAACTGGACACCGAGCCGGCCGGGGCAGATCGGGAACCCCAAGTGATAGGGGGTCGACGGGCACATGTCCCAGGTGTTGGCCCGCATGATGCACGAGACGCCGCCGCCCGCCGCGCAGTTCGCGCAGTTGGCGTTCGGCTTGCCGTAGTAGCCCCAGGTGCCGCCGCAGTTGCAGTTGCTCGAGGCGTACTCATCGGGCGCGTTGAAGATGTGGCCGGTCTCGTGCGCGAAGACGCGGTCGATGTTGTCGGGCCCCCATCCGTCGTTGTCGTACTGCATCACCAGCCGCGGTCCGCCTATCGAGGCGTAGGCGAACCAGCCGGTCGGGTACTTGGTGAAGAACGCGACGTACGCCCAGTCGGTCCCCTGCTGGCGTTGTAGGTCTTCGGCGTACGCCTGAACGCCGGCGAGCCCCGGGCCGTATCCGAGTGACGCCATCGCAGGATCGCGCCAGAGTGCTTCGAGGTCGGCAGCGTTGGGGTCGGCGGCGACGTCGACCCGGATGACGTCGATGTCCCATCGCCACGTGACGGGCTGGACCGGATGGCGGCCTCCCAGCCAGGTCGCCCCGTTCTGGGTCTCGGCAACGACCTTGGCCCGTTCCGTGGCGTCGAACTGCAGCGCCGCAGTCGGCCCCTCGACGAGCACGAGCCCGACGGCGACGCTGCCGGACAACCGGGCCGACAGCGGCGTCGCGACGTGCGAAAGGGCCTCGTCGGCCGGCGCCTGGGCAGGGCCGGTCGCCAGCTCGGCACAACCGGGCGGCGACGCGTCGTCGGCCTGGTCCCACACGACGCCCGACAGCGGCCGATTGGCCTTGCCCTCCGCGTACTCGTCGGAGATTCGGAGCTCGAAGGCCGTCAGTCCGAGCTGCTCCGAGTCGGACAGCTTCTGGCGGGCCGACTTCGTTATCCGTGCAGGTGCAACGGTCATGTCGCCCGGGAGCGCTTGGGCGAGCACGGGCGTGTCGGTCGGATCGAGCTGAGCCACCGCCACCCGTGGGCCATAGGAGTGCAGCAGGTGGGCGTTCGCCTGCTCCACGGCGGACGCCAGCGATGCCGCGGCACGCTCGTCGGCGGCCTGCCCGAGCACCAGCTCTTCGTGAACCTCGACATCACCCGCCATGTCGGTTCTCCTTCCGTTTCTCGGGTTCCGCCTACCGCGCTCCGTCTCGAGGTGGGATCGGACCATCGGGCGGCCGCCGACCCTCGGCGTCCCAGTCCAACCCTTCGCCCGGCCGTTCGGGCTTTCCTCGACGACGAAGCAGCCATCCCTCGACGAACAACCGCTCCGCATCGTCGAGCTCTTCAGCCACGTCATCCGGCGGACGTTCCCCCGCCCAACGAACCGCCGGTTCATCCAGCAAATCCCTGACCCGCTCCCCGGGTCTCAACTCGAGTACGAACAGGCGCGGTGACGCGCTATGGACGAGTTGCCCATGGGCGCCGAAATGATCGGGCATCGCTTCATCCCGCCGGAGCACGACGAGAATCTCGGACGTGCTCTCTGTGGATGGCACCGCCCTCTCCCCCGAATCCGCCGACGCCTCAAAGAATGACCACCGGGACGAGAAGCGTCAATAGCCCGCTCACTCGGTCCGGTCGGCTGGCCTACCGCTTCGCTGGGAGTGAGCCCGCGTACGTCGTCCCCAACGCCACCCACTTGGCAAGCTCACGCTTCGTGCGAACATGCTCCGTACCGACGCGCAGCCATCCCCGCAGCGGCCGCCCACGCATCTCGACGAGGCGAGCGGGCGTGGTTGCAACGAGCTCGTCCGACGTCGCGGGATCGACGCGAACCATGAGCCCTCCCTGGCCGCTCGCCGAGACGGCCATGTTGCCCCCGATCAGAAACGCGATCCCGCCGAACATCTTCTGTTCGGTCAGGGTGGCCTCACCGCTGACGAGCTCTCGAATGCGAGCCGCAAGATCCTCGTCGTAGGTCATGCCTGCGATCGTACGTTCGCAGAAGCAGACCCGTGTGGCTGCGAATCCTGTTCCTGCACCGAACGGTCGCCGCGTAGCGGCCCTCCCGGGGGCGCAAACCACAATGCGATCGCGACCGCCGTGAGGATGTGCCACGCCGCGTGGCCCTGGAGCAGGCTTCCGGGACGGCACAGCGGCGCCCCGGTGCGGGTGAGCAGGTTGACGACGATCGCGGCCGCGCCGGCCATGACGGCAGCGGCCGGGGGCCTACGTGGCGAGCGACGCCGCCAGGCGAGTGGGACGGTGGCCGCCAACGCCACGATCGACGCATCGTGAGCCAGGCCGGCCCCGGGAGACATCGGTCCGTGATAGAGGATGCTGCCGACACCGACCGCGGCGAGCGCGAGTGCCGACGTCCGGGGCCCGCCCCTCTGCAGCACATACGCGCCCGCAACGACGTAGGCGACGCTCGAAAGGGAGTTGACCGGCTGTGCCAGCCAGCCGTCGCGCAACGCCTCGCAGTCGGAGGCTCCGAGTGCAAACAGGGGCACGCATCCAGCTTGCCATCACTGCACGGGGCTCGGTTCGACCCGGCAGTCCACGGGGCGGAGCGAGCCCCGGGCTCAGCGTGGCGCCGTCGACAAAGATGACCCCCGGGTGCAACACGACGACCGGGATGACGACAACCCAGGCCACGCCGACCGACCGCCGGCGGTCGGCGGAAGAGCCCGTGACCGCCGCCGTGCGGCATACCTGGCGGCTGCGGTCCTCCTGCTCGCATATGCCTGGTGGGTCGTCGCGCTCGCTCCGTTCTCGGGACGGGCGACGGCCGCCGTCGTCCTCGCCGGCGCGGCGGCCATGGCCGTCGGTGCGCGGGAGCGACGGCGGACGCGGTCACCGAGCACCGGTGCCATGGCGGGAATCGCCACATGGGCCGCGCTCGCCGCGACGGCGGGCGCGTGGCAACTGGCCGCATACCTGCAACACCCGCGGGCCGACCACCCGACGCTCAGCTCGCTCGCGAACGAGGTGCTCGACTCCCACCTGGCGCGGGCGGCGGCGTTCGTCGTGTGGATCGCCGCCGTCAGGGGGCTCGCCCGGCGATGACCCGCTTCGTGACCCTGCTCGGGTACACACTGCTGGCGTTGGCCGCCGTCGGCGCCGAGGTCGCGGCTCGCCGACGCGGCTCGGGGACGTTCGGCGACGCACTGACGCTCACCCTGCGGACGCGCCCGGTCCGGTTTCTGCTCCTGGCCGGGTGGCTCTGGCTCGGTTGGCACCTCTTCGTGCGCGTCGATTGGTGATGACTCCACCAGTCCGGGGCGGCCGAGGGCTAGCCGGGGGCTAGCCGGTGATGTGGGGACCGGTTGCCACCGAGCCGGCGCCGACCTCCTCGCGAAGAACGCGGGCCCCGTCCGCCAGGGCGCGCATCTTGGCGAAGGCAACCTCGCGCGGGAGGTACTTCATGCCGCAGTCGGGCGCCGCGACGATGTCCTCCGCCGGCACGTACGGCAGCGCCCGGCGGATCCGTTCCGCGACGACGTCTGCGGTCTCGACGGTGTGGTCGCCCAGGTCGATGACGCCGAGGATGATCTTCTTACCGGGCAGCTCGGCGAGGATGGAGCAGTCGAGCCGCGATTGGGCGGTCTCGATGGAGACCGCATCGCACGAGCACGCCGCCAGCTCGGGCAGGAACGAATAGCCGGAAGGGCGTTCGTGGATGATGGCGGCATATCCGAAGCAGATGTGGACAGCGGTCGTGCCGCTGATCCCGTCGAGCGCTCGGTCCAGGGCCGCCACCCCGTACTCCCTCGCCTTCTCGGGCCGTGCCTGGAGGTACGGCTCGTCGATCTGCACCATGTCCGCCCCGGCGTCGAAGAGGTCCCGGATCTCCTCGTTCACAGCCTCCGCGTACGCCAGCGCCGCGCTGGCCTCGTCGGGGTAGTGGTCGTTCTGCGCCTGCTGGGTCATCGTGAACGGTCCGGGGACGGTCATCTTGATCGGTCGATCCGTGTGGCTGCGCAGGAAGCGCACGTCTTCGACCTCGACCGGGTGATGCCGCCGGATCGGGCCGACGATCCTCGGTACCGGATTGGGATGACCGCTCCGGTCGAGCGCCGTCCCCGGGTCGTCGATGTCGACCCCGTCGAGCGCGGTGGCGAACCGATTCGAGTAGCTCTCGCGTCGCATCTCGCCGTCGGTGATGACGTCGAGGCCGGCTTGCTCCTGTGCCCGGATCGCGAGCAGCGTCGCATCGTCCTGGGCCTCGTCCAGGTACGGCTCCTCGACGCGCCACAGCTCGCGTGCTCGGACGCGTGGGGGGAACCGTCCCGCGAGCTTCGTTCGATCGATCAGCCACTCCGGTTGGGCGTAGCTGCCGACGAGCATCGTGGGGAAGAGCGGTAGCTGCATGCGGCCTCCTGCGGCGATGGTCCCCTCCGCGCGCGGTCGCTGGCGCGCGCCGGCGTTCGGCCCGTCCGCACGGTTCGGGTCGGAGTGTGGCACGAATGTCGATGGCCGGGGGGCGTCAGACTCGGGCGAGTCGCTCCAGCCAGGGCGTCAGGACGCCGTCACCTGGGAGGGGACGCCATGCCGTTGGCAGAATCGCCCAAGCCACACGGTGGCGTGCTGCGACGAGGAGGTTCCGGTGACCGATCAGGTGGTCCACGGGGTGCACGAGTACGAGGACGACCCGCGCAACGATGACGTCCTCATCCATGTGAACGGTGAGCTCAAGCGCCGGGCCGAGGCTGTGGTCTCGGTCTTCGACGCAGGGTTTGTGCTCGGCGATGGCGTCTGGGAGGGATTGCGTGTCCACGGCGGCCACCCGGTGTTCCTCGACCAGCACCTCGACCGCCTCTACGAGGGCGCGCAGGCCATCGCGCTCGACATCGGGCTCAGCCGGCACGACCTGCGACGAGCGATCTACGAGACCCTGCGCGCCAACGGGATGACCGACGGCGTGCATGTGCGCCTCATGGTGACCCGGGGTGTGAAGCGGACGCCGTACCAGGATCCTCGGATGACCGTGGGGCGGGCGACGATCGTGATCGTCCCCGAGTACAAGCAGCCCAGGCGGGCCACCCTCGACACCGGGATCCGCCTGTTCACCGTGCACGTGCGGCGCCCGTACCCGGACGTGCTGGACCCCAAGTTGAACACCCACAGCAAGCTCAACGACATCACCGCCTGCATCCAGGCCTACACGGCGGGCGCAGACGAGGCGCTGATGCTCGACCCCCACGGCTTTGTCGCCACGTGCAACTCCACCCACTTCTTCGTCGTCCGGCGCGGCGAGCTGTGGACGTCGTCAGGCGCCTTCTGCCTCGGTGGCGTCACGCGCGGGACGGTGCTGCGGTTGTCGCGCGACGCCGACATCCCGACCTACGAGCGCGACTTCAGCCTGACGGACGTGTACGGCGCCGACGAAGCCTTCGTCACCGGCACCTTCGCCGGGATCGTGCCCGTACGCGAGGTCGACGGGCGAATGATCGGCGACGGTGACAGCCGGCCGGTCATGAACCGCCTGCGGAGGCTCTACCGAGCCGCCATCGAGCGCGACGTCACCGAGGCGGCACGACGCTGACGGCGGCGACCGGTGGAGACCAGCGCTCACGTGATCCGACTGGCCGTGTGGTCGGGCCCCCGCAACATCTCCACCGCCCTGATGCGTTCGTGGGAGAACCGCCACGACACCGTGGTGATCGACGAGCCGCTGTACGCCCACTACCTGAAGGTCACCGGCCTGGACCATCCGGGCCGTGACGAGGTGATCGCAGCCGGCGAGACCGACTGGCGCAAGGTCGTGGCCGAGCTGCTCGGCCCTGTTCACGATGGGGCCAGGGTCTTCTACCAGAAGCACATGGCCCACCACCTGCTGCCCGAGGTCGAGCGGAGATGGGTCGCCGGGCTCACGAACGTCATGCTGATCCGCGACCCCCGTGAGGTGGTGGCGTCCTACGTCCGCTCCCGGGCCGACGTCACCACCGAGGATCTCGGCCTCACCCAGCAGGCCCGGCTGTACGACGAGCTGGTGGCGACCGGGACGCCGCCACCGGTGATCGACGCGCGCGACTTCCTGCTCCAGCCTGAGTCCTACCTGCGAGCGATGTGCCGCCTCGTCGGGGTGGACTTCGACGCGCGGATGCTGGCGTGGCCGCCGGGCCGCCGCGACTCCGACGGTGTGTGGGGCCGGTACTGGTACCACGCCGTATGGCGCTCGACCGGCTTCGCCGCGTACCGGTCCCGCGATCCCCGGCTGGAGGGCCCGGCGGCCGCGGTGGCCGAGGCATGCCTGCCCGTGTACGACCGGCTCTACGAGGAGCGTTGGGTGCTCTGAGCGGGCTCGCTCAGCTCGGTGATCCCGCGCGAGCGCCGAACGAGCGGTTCCGCGGTGCGGTACTTGGGCGAGGCGACGCTCCTGCCGTCAGCGATCGTGAATCCACCACCTGGGCTCATGGGGCGTCGATCGACCCCGGGGCCGCCCGGTGGTCGGGCCCAGGCGGCGACCCGGTCGGCCCTCGCCGAACCACCATGGGCTGGTGTAGGCCAGCGCCCAGTCGTTGGACGGGTGGTCGAAGGGTGCCGGCGCGTCGCTCGGGGTCTCGGGATCCGAGATTCGGAGCACGACCCAGTCCCCATCGTCCGGATCCAACTGCACGTCGAAGCGGAGCGGCCGGGCACCGCGCCCGCTGTCCGGCCGAGCCGCTTCGCCCGTGATCACGTCGGCCACCTGGGGCACCTCGGTCCCCGGCCGCAAGACCTGCACGGCAATCGGCATCCCCGCCCGCTCGAGGCCGAGATCGAGATCGACTGCGAAGGCCACCCGCCCGCGGCGCGCCGCAATGGTGCCGCCCATGGGCACCCAGTTGGCGGTCGCGGCCAGGCGCAGGCCGGCCTCACGGGTCCCGAACACCCGACGGTCGAGCAGGGCCTGGCGGACGCCACGCCGCTGCAAGCCTCGCAACCACACCCCCGTCCGTCCCTTGCCCTGCTCCGTGCCCCACTGGGTGCCGTGCTCGTCGGTCGTGCCGATGATGCCCACCCGCCAGCCGGCGTTGAGGCACGCCACCAGCGGCGACGGCATGCCGTCGGCGAGGCCCCTGAACAGGTAGTCGTCGCTTCGGTTGAACAGCTCGAGGGTCACCATGCGGTCGGCGATTCGCTCATCGAAGGCGAAGTCGTCGAACACGGCGGGCTCGCGGTTCGGGTGATTGAACCCGGTGAGCCCGTCACCGCCACCACCCAGCTCGCCGGTGCCCGGCCGCCGCAGCAGCCAGTCGTAGAAGAGTCGCATGCCGGCGGGTTCCTGGTCGCGAATGGCGCTGATCACCTCGGTGATCTCGGCCTCGGTCATCAGCTCGCCGAACTCGGTCCGCAGGAGCAGCTCCAGGAGCTCGAGGGGCAGGCCGATCTGCGCAAGCCCCTCCTCGGTAATGCCACCGGTCCGGAGCGCATCCATCCAGTCCTCGCTGAACCACACGTTCATGTGCCCGAGGTGCGGGCTCGACCACTCGAACCCGGGCAGCGCTGCGTACCGGGCCGGGGCGTTCGCGGCGCTCGCGAGCTCGCGTGTCGTCTGCCAGCCCGCGTCGGTCATGCCAAGGAGCGCGCGGCACGGGTTCTCCTCTCCCACCACGTCGGGGACAGGAGCACAGAAGTCGCGGCGCCCGAACCCGGCGACCCCATGGTCGGTGAGCGCGGCGACGTCGAGGCCCTCGGCCCGCATCATGGAGTGAAACGCGAACGGGTCACCGGTGCCATCGGACAGGTGGCTGTGGTTGTGGAGGTCGGCGTGGACCAGTCGGAAGCCCCGAAACAGGGCGGAACGCCGCTGGGCACCCGGGCCCCGTGCGGTGGCGAGTGAGTCGCCGAGCGCAGGGTTCGGGTCGAGGACCAGCAGAGCGCCGGCGGCGAGTCCGCCCTTCAGCAGTTCGCGACGGTGAAGGTGCATGTCACTCTCCCCCTCTTCGGTGACAGCGCACCGAGAGTAGCGATCGTCGACGCGGCGTTCAGCTCCGGAAGCCCGCAGCCTGGTACCTTCTCGTCATCCCCTCACGGTCATCTCCCGTCCGTCCCCAGCACGAGGAGAGCATGGTCACCGCCCCTGTGCAGGAGGCCGCCGAGGACGCGGCGCTGGCGCGGCTCGACGACCCGGCCCTGCCGGCGCTCCCGGTGCTCCTGCGCGAGCCAACGGGCCTTCTCGACGCTGCGCTTGCTCCGGCGCGTGGGCGGGTGCGACGTGTCGACGCCCGCCAGGCGACGTGGCGCCCGGAGCGCCGCCTCACCGTGCGTTACGACGCCCGTGTCGCGTGGCCGGACGGCCGGGTGACCGACGAGATGCTCGTCGCCACGACGGGGACGCTGCACCCGCGGTCGCTCGTCCTCGAGGCTGGCGACGTGCGCGTGGGGGTCTGGCGGGTGCCGCACGACCCGTGGCTCCCGGGGCTGGCGGTCGTCACCGATCCTCCCCGCCTCGACGCGCTGCTCGACGCGCTCGATGTCGGCCCGGGACGGGCCGAGCACCGCATCGTGTCGTACCGGCCCGGCCGGCGGGCGGTCGTGCGGGCGCGCCGGGCGGGCACGACGCTGTTCGTGAAGGTCACGCGTCCGGACCAGGCGCGGGCCATGCACGACCGCCACGTGGCGCTGGCGTCGGCCGTGCCCGTGCCGCGGAGCCTGGGTGTCGATCGGGCGCTGGGCGTGGTGGTGCTCCAGGGACTCGGCGGCTCGCTGCTCCGCCACCGGCTTGCCGTCCCGGGTGCGGCGCTGCCGGGCCCGGAGGCCGTGCTCGCCGTGCTCGATCGCCTGCCTCCGCCGGCCGACGGGGCCCGGGCTCCCGGTTGGCGGGCCCCCGAGTGGGCGACGCTGCTCGGCCGGGTCCGGCCCGACCGGGCCGAGGCGGTGCGCGCCCTGGCCGACGAGATCGCAGCCGTCGGGTCCGATCGTCAGGAGCCTCTGGTCCCGGTGCACGGCGACCTCCACGAGGCACAACTCCTGGTCCAGCGTGGACGCATCTCCGGCGTGCTCGACGTCGACACCAACGGTCTCGGCCACCGGGTCGACGACCTCGCCAACCTGATCGGACATCTCGTCACCCTGGCCCTGACGAGCTCCCGCCGTCGACGGGTCGAGCGCTACGCCGCCCGCCTGCTCGACGGCTTCGACCGCACCGTCGACCCCGTCGTGCTGCGCTACGCCGTTGCCGACGTGGTGCTCGGCCTGGCGACGGGCCCGTTCCGCGTGCTCGAGCCGGCCTGGCCGGCCAGGACCGACGCCCGCATCGCCCTGGCCCAGCGTTGGGCCGTGTCGGCCCGACGGCTGGTGCCGGCGAGATCACATCCCACCGTGTTCTCGGGGCCGCCCCACGTCAGGCCCGCACACCATCCGTCGATCGGATCAACACAAGGAGCGAACCCATGAACCCCACCAGGTGGAAGATCGCCAGCGCCGGCGTCGCCGCGGCAGCGCTCGGTGCCGTCGGCGTGCTTCCGGCATGCGGCGACGATGACGACGGGCCCGGCGGGGAGGGCGTCGAGCTGGAGGACCAAACGTCGACGACCGAGGTCGACGCGTCGGAGACCACCGATGCCGCAGCCGACGACGCCCCGTCGCCCGACGGCGAGTCGGCCGACTCGCCCAACCAGTCGCCCGACGACTCCGCCCCGGGTGAGGATTCCGTCGATACGCCGGGCGAATCACCCAACGAGACGGTAGACGTCGACACCCCCGACAACACCCCCTGAACCGCAGCGTCGCGGAGTCGACGGCCCATCGACCGATCGCCATGCTGGAATGCAGCGCTCGGGGACGGGCAGGATCACGATGGGTGGGGACGATGGGACATGAGCAGACGGCGACCGAGGGGCCGACGGAGGCACAGCTGCTGACCGGCGAGGACTACCTCGACAGCCTGCGCGACGGGCGGCAGGTGTGGATCGACGGGGAGCGTGTGGCGGACGTGACCGAGCACCCGGCGTTCCGCAACGCGGCGCGGTCGATCGCTCGGCTCTACGACGCGCTCCACGACCCGGACCACCGCGATCTGCTGACGGCGCAGGACCGCCAGGGCATCCGCACGCACCGCTTCTTCATGCCGTCGTACTCGCCACAGGACCTGCTCGCCTCCCGCGACGCCATCGCCCACTGGTCGCGCATGTCGTACGGCTACATGGGTCGCACGCCGGACTACAAGGCATCGTTCATGGCGACACTGGGTGCCGACCCCAGCTGGTACGCCCCGTACGAGGACAGCGCGGCGCGGTGGTACCGCGACTACGCCGAGCGGGCACTCTTCCTCAACCACGTGCTCATCAACCCGCCAATCGACCGGAACAGGGCCGTGCACGAGGTCGAGGACGTCTACGTCCACTGTGTCGACGAGCGCGACGACGGGATCATCGTCTCGGGGGCCAAGATGCTGGCGACTGGTTCCGCCGTCACCCACGCCACGTTCGTCGCCCAGAACAGCGCCGTGCAGCTCGAGGCCGGCAAGGCCGAGGACTACGCGCTCGTGTTCATCGCTCCGATGGACACCCCCGGCAAGCAGCTGATCTCACGCAGCTCCTACGAGCGCGCCGCCCGCTCACCCTGGGACAACCCGTTGTCTGCCCGGTTCGACGAGAACGACGCCCTGGTCATCTTCGACAACGCGTTCATCCCTTGGGAGAACGTCCTCGTGTACCGCGACGTGGGGAAGGCCACCGCGTTCTACGCCCAGTCCGGGTTCATGCCCCGCTACACGCTCCAATCGGGGACCCGGCTGGCCGTCAAGCTCGACTTCCTCTGCGGTCTGTTCCTGAGGGCCCTGCGGGCCAACGGCACCCACGAGTTCCGCGGCGTGCAGGCCAAGCTGGGCGAGCTCGTCGGCTGGCGCAACCTGATCTGGGCCCTGACCGACGCCCTGTGCCACGACCCGATGGGAGGACCGGGCGGCAGCGTCGTCCCCAAGATCGAGTTCGCGGTTCTCGTCCGGCTCTTCGGGACCATGGCCGTCCCCAAGGCGCGGGCCCTGTTCGCGGAGATCCTCGGCGGCGCTCCGCTCGTCGTCCCCTCGAGCAGGCTCGATCTCCAGAACCCCGAGCTGCGCCCCCTGATCGACCGCTTCTACCGCGGCTCGACCGGTGACGCCCACGATCGCATCAAGCTGTTCAAGCTCATCTGGGACGCCGTCGGCACCGAGTTCGGCTCCCGCCACGAGTGGTACGAGATCAACTACAGCGGCAACCAGGAGCAGATGCGCCTGGACATGGCGAGGTTCTCCGGGGGGCGGGGCATCCTCGACCAGTGCGAGGCGCTGGTCGAGCAGTGCCTGTCGGAGTACGACCTCGACGGCTGGGTTGGCGATACCTGGAGCGACGGAGCGAGTGCATCATCCGATCAGGGATGATCACATCCGGACCTCGTCGTCGACGCAGGGAACCAGGCGCTGCTCACTGCGGTCACCGGGATCGGGCCGGCGTTGAACGAGGCCGTCGGCCCCGAGGTCGGTTGCGGTCGCCCGCTCGGGGTCACCGACGGGCTGGGTGTCAGTTGGGCGCGTGCTGCGCTACCCAGGTCGCGATCTGGGACCGGGAGGAGGCGCCGAGCCTGGTGAGGATGTGGCTGATGTGGCTGGCGACGGTGGAGCGGCTGAGGAAGAGGCGGCTGGCGATGGCCGAGTTGCTGAGTCCTTGGGCGACGAGTTGGGCGACCTCGAGCTCGCGGGGGGAGAGCTGGCCGTCGCGGCGCTGGTCTCGGGGCGCTCGTATGCCCAGTGCCCGGAGGACTCCTTGGGCGCGTTCGACGCCGCGGGTGGCACCGATGGCGTGGAACGTGTCGCGGGCGGCGATGGCCTGTTCGGTGTCGCCGAGCAGCTCGGCGCGCCAACAGCCGACGAGGGCGTCGAGCCAGGGCCAGGGTGCGGCGCGTGCCAGGTGCTCGGCGTCGCCGGCGGCGGTGTCGGTCGGCGCGGTCCGGAACCGCGCCGCGGCGAGGGCGGCGAGGAAGAACCGGTCGGGCTCGTGGTAGGGGCGCCCGCAGCGATCGACGACATGTCGGGCGTCGTCTCGCCGGCCGAGCCGGATGAGCGCGTCCACGTGTAGGGGGAGCATGGGTGGGCCGGTTTCCAACCCGTTGTAGGACGACGCCATCGTGTCCTCCATGGAGCGGGTCAGTTCGCTGACCGCGTCCTCCCACTGGCTGTCTTCCCACGCCAGCCAGCCCCGTGCACCGCAGAGGCCGGCCCGCCACTGCGGCGCGGAGGCGGACTCTGCGTCGGCTGACGGTGCGTAGAGCAGCTGGCGCGCGCCGTCGAGGTCTCCCCGGTGAAGGCAGAGATGCGCGGCTGCCGCGTCAACCGCGGGGGCGAAGAGAGGAGCCCCGTGGCGCATGCCGGCGCCGCCGCGGTTGAGCAGCGGCTGGGCGGTGTCGGGGCGTCCTTCGAACGTGTGGAGGAGGGCCTGCATGACGCGGCTGAAAGACGCGTAACCGGAGCCGGCCTCGGTTCCGGCGCGTTCGACTGCGTCCTGGTCGTCGAGTCGCATGCTGGTGATGGCCAGTGCGGACAGCGCGCTGGCTTCCTGCGCCGGGAGGCCCGCGGCGTGGGCGAGCTCGGCGATGGCCCGGTGCTCGGCGACGGCTCGGGCCCGTTGGCGGTCCAGGTGATGACGGGCGAGCGTCTCGACCCTCCGCGCCCAGACCTCGACCAGGGCTTGGGAGGGGTCGTCGGCCAGCTCGAGGGCCCGCCGGGCCAGGCGTACCGCCGCCGGGCAGTCCCCGCTGAACCACGCGACGTGCCCGGCCTGCGCGAAGAGCAACCCGGCGCCCTCCACGTGTCCTGCGGCCTCGACCCGACGGATCTCCTCGTGGGCGATCGTGCGCGCCCGCGCGATCGCGCCGAGGTAGAAGAGGTCGATGACCAACACGTTGGCGAGCCACGCCCGTTCGGGTGGGGTCAGTCGATGTCTGTCGGCCCACTGGGCGGTCACCAGTGGTTCGAGCTCGGGCCAGCGGCCGGCCACGAACAGGTCCTCGATCGCCAGCCGGGTGAGGTCCGCCCGGTGTTCGCCGAGGCGTGCGTGGCGACCCGCGAGGTCCAGGGCGGCGAGTGCGACCGAGGCGGCGCGACCCACGTTCGCGTGCACGGCTTTGCGGCCGCGGAGCAGGCATTGCAGCGACGCCACGGGATCGTCGGCGAGCTCGTGGTGACGTGCCGCTCGTTCCGGTTCCAGGGGGGCGGCCTCGTCCCACGCCTGGGCGAAGCGTCCGTGGAGCGTGCGTCGCTGGGCCAGGGGGATGCCGCGATAGACGGCCTCCCACAGCAGCGGATGGCGAAACGCGATCGCGGGTCGCTCGGCATCGCCTGCGGCAACCAGCAGGCCGACCGCGGTGAGCTGGTCGAGCGCCTCGGCCGGGGCGTCGGGCAGGACGCGGACCAACAGGCCCGAGTCGACCTGCGGGCCGCCGACCGCCACCGCCTCGAGCACCGGGCGCAGCGCCGGGTCGACGCGCCGGATCCGCTCCCGGACCGTCATCGCGATCACATCCGGGATCGCCTCGGGATGGGCCCCGAAGGTGGCGACGAGCTCCTCGACCAGCAACGGGGTGCCGGCACTGCGTTCGGTGACGCGTTCGACAGCCCCCGCCGGTAGGAGGGGATCGAGCGCCTGGATCAGCGCCCGCGTCTCGGCCTGGTCGAGCCGATCCAGCCCGATGTCGACCGTGTCGGGCTCGCGCCACAGGGTCGGGAACCGGGACAACACCGGCAGGCCGTGCGGGAGCTCCTCGTCTCGGAACGTCACCACCAGCGCCAAGGCCATATCCCCCACACGCCGCGCCGCGTACGTGACGAAATCCCAGGTCGACGGGTCGGCCCAGTGGAGGTCCTCCAGGAACCACAGCGTCACCCGACCGCCCGCCGCGTCCTCCACCACCTCCAGCAACGCCTCGAACAACAGCGCACGTTCGACAATCATTGGGCCGGGTGATCGGCCCACGACCTCGGGCACGACCGCCGCCAACGCATCCCGCCGCTGCTGCAGGGCTGCCCAGAGGTCCGGCTCCGATCGGCGCGCCGCCCGCAGCGCATCGGCCAGCGCCGAGAACATCGTCGCGGCGTCGCCCGGGTCGGCCCGACCGGCGAGGAGCTGGGTCCGGCGCGGGTCCTGGGCGCCCCTGAGCTCTTGGCACAGCCGCGTCTTGCCGATCCCCGCCTCGCCGTGCACGAACACCAGCTTTCCCGCCCCGGCCCGGGCGCTGGCCAGCGCCCCTCGCACGGCGTCCAGTTCGGTGACCCTCCCCACCAGCTCGCAACGCAACCCGGTACCCATCACCCTCGCCTTTCCCGTCGCCCCGGGGCGGCGATCTCGCCCGCGAATCTAGGCCGGCGGGGTCAAGGAATCAGCCGCTGAAGCCGGCGGCGGTGTGGCTTTCAGCCCCCGGATCGTCCAGCTGACCGATGCCAGCGGCGTGGGTTCCTGCCACCGTGCCCGACATGAGAGAAGCCACTACCACACTCCGCACGTCGGACAGCGGGGTCGTCCGGAGTCGGCGATCGGCGACACCATTGACCTGCGCCTGGTGCGGAACGTCGCACCCGTCGATCGTCAAGCTGCTCGATCACGTCGAATCCTGCCACCTGCCCGACGAGTCGTCGGCCGCAGCGACGCTGACTCGTCGCCTGGCTGCGGCCTGAGACGCGCATGATTCTGGTGACGGGTGCGACCGGGAATGCCGGTGGTGCGGTGGTCCGGGGGTTGCTCGGGGCCGGTGAGCGGGTGCGTGGACTGGTTCGACGTGAGGCAGATCGCTCCCGGTTGCCGGCGGGCGTCGAGGCGGTCACGGGCGACCTCGACGAGCCGGGGACGTTGCGTGCGCCCCTCCGGGACGTGCGGGCGGTGTTCCTGCTGAGCGGCTACCGCGACCTCCCGGGCGTGCTGGCCGAGATGAGGAGAGCCGGCGTCGAGCGGGTCGTGCTGCTCTCCAGCAGCGCGGCCCCTGACGGCGACCTGAGCAACGCCATCGCTCGCTACCACATTGCCTCCGAGCACGCAGTGCGCGGGTCGGGTCTCCCCTTCACGTTCATCCAGCCGAACGCGTTCATGTCGAACACGTTCCGCTGGATCCCCCAGCTCCGGGAGGGCGACGTGATCCGCGCACCGTTCGCCCATGTGCGCGCGGCGATGATCGATCCGGACGACGTAGGCGCCGTCGCCGCGTTGGCGCTGACGTCCACCGGGCACGAGGGCCGCGCCTACCGCCTCAGCGGCCCCGAGCCGCTGCTGCCGGCCGACTGCGTCGCCGTCCTGGCGGACGTGCTGAGGCGGGAGCTGCGTCTCGAGGCGCAAACCGACGCCGATGCCAGGGCGGAGATGAGCGCCACGATGCCACCCGACTACGTCGAGGCGTTCTTCCGGTTCTACGTCGACGGCGACCTGGACGAATCCAACGTCCTGGCGACGGTGCGGGACCTGACGGGACGGAGGCCTCGCCGGTTCGAGCAATGGGCCGTCGCCCACGCCGACCGGTTCCGCGCCGGGGCTCCCGCTCCCACATCCCCCCAACGGAAGGAGCAATGATGACAGAGAACACGCCAACGACGAAGCCGACGCTGGTGCTCGGCGGCACGGGCAAGACGGGTCGGCGGGTCGTCGATCGGCTCACCGCACGCGGTCTCCCCGTGCGGGTGGGCTCCCGTTCGGGGCAGCCGCCGTTCGACTGGGGCGACCAG
>JBOGHG010000023.1:0-7007 GCA_050744525.1 Acidimicrobiales bacterium
CTGCACGAGGACTCTCATGAATCGCTCATCCGCAGGGTCTGCTGCGGCTGACGTTCCGTGGTCGAGCCGGCAAACCAATCGACGGTCCGACGTAGCCCCTCCGCCAGTGGGACCGGGGCGACCTGCGGGAAGAGGGCTTCCACGCGTGCGCGATCGGCTTGCGAGTCGCGCACATCGCCAGGACGCGGGTCCACGTGGTTGCGGGGAACGGGCCGGCCCAGGATGTCCTCCAGGATCCCCAGCACCGTCAGCAGGTCGTAGCGGCCGCCGAACGCCAGGTTCACGGGGCCGTCGCATCTCACGCTGCCGACCACCGCCTGCGTCAGGATCTCGCACACGCTGTCCACGAAGGTGAAGTCCCGCGTCTGGCGGCCGTCGCCGTGGACCTGAACCGGTCGGGCGGCCAGGGTGGCGCCGATGAAGGCCGGGATCACGGCCGCGTAGGCGTGCCCGGCCGGCTGCAGCGGCCCGAACACGTTGAACAAGCGGAACGCCAGGGCCCCGAACCCCCACACCTGCGACCATGCCAGCGTGTAGGACTCGGCAGCGAGCTTCGAGGCGGCATACGGAGACCGCGGTGCCGGAGCCAGGTCCTCGTGCTTGGGGAGGACGGGGTTGGCCCCGTACACCGAGCTCGACGAGGCCACGACGACATGCGGAACCCGGTGGCGGCGCACCGACTCCAACACGCACATCGTGCCCGTCGCGTTGACCTGGTGCGAGGCCACGGGGTCGGCGATCGAGCGTGGGACCGAGGGACGTGCCGCCAGGTGCACCACCGAGGCGGTCCCGTCCAGCGCGCCATCGAGCACCTCATCGTCGAGGATCGACCCGACCAGCACCTCGACCCCCACGCCGTCGAGGTTCGCGAGCGAACCCGACGACAGGTCGTCCACCACCACGACGGTCGAGACCTCGGGACGGGCGACGAGGTGCCGGCACAGGTTCGCTCCGATGAAACCGGCGCCGCCCGTGACCACGACCCTCATCAGAGCCGCTCGACGTTGTCGCCCGTCGGCAGCCAGCCGCGCGTATCGAGCACGTAGCGTGCGTGTCGCACCACTGTGTGGGGATCGAACGCGTCGTGGTCCACGAGGCCGACCACCGCGTCAGCCGCGGCCAGCTCGTCCGTCGTGAGCTCCACCGGCGCGACGCCCGAGGGGAACTCTCCGAGGGCCACATGGGGGTCGCACCCCCGCACCTCGGCACCCATGTCGACCAGCAGGCGGGCGATGCGCCGCGACGGCGCTTCCCGGCAGTCGCCGACGTTGCGCTTGAACGACACGCCGAGCAGCAGGATCCGCCGGCCCAGCACCGCCTTGCCCTGCCGGTTGAGCGCGGCCACGAGCCGCCGGACCACGTAGTCGGGCATGTGGTCGTTGACGTCGTTGGCCAGCTCGACGAAACGGAAGCTCTGCCCGAGACGCCGCCGCACCTGCCACGAGAGGTAGCTGGGATCGACGGGCAGGCAGTGACCGCCGACCCCGGGACCGGGGGTGAACCGCAGGTAGCCGAACGGCTTGGTGGACGCGGCGTCGATCGCCTCCCACATGTCGATGCCCAGATCGTTCGCGAACATGGCCAACTCGTTGACGAGGGCGATGTTGACGTGCCGGAAGGTGTTCTCCAGCAGCTTCGTGAGCTCGGCAACCTTGGGGCTGGACACCGGAACCGTCCGGTCGACGAGCCGGTCGTAGAAGCCCCGGACGGCCGCCAGGCTCGGGCCGTCGATCCCTGACACGATCTTGGGGGTGCTCACCAGCGTGTGGGTGCGGTTGCCCGGGTCGATGCGCTCGGGCGAGTACCCGAGGTGGAAGTCGGCGCCGGCGACGAGGCCCGAACCCTGCTCGAGCACGGGGCTCACCAGCTCCTCCGTCGTGCCGGGATGGGTGGTCGACTCGAGGACCACCGTGGCCCCCGGCCGCAGCAGTCCGGCGAGCGAACGCGCCGCGGCTTCGATGTACGAGAGGTCGGGCGCTCCCTCACGCAGCGGCGTGGGCACGGCGATCACGGCGACGTCGAAGCCCGTGACGTCCCTGAAGTCGGCGACCGGCCGGTACCGACCCGTGGCCAGGGACGCCTGCAGGGCGCGGTCGCTGACATCCTCGACGAACGAGTGCCCGGCGGCCAGCGACTTGATCCGATCGCCGTCGAGGTCGTAGCCCACGACATCGAGACCCACCTCGACGGCCCGCATGGCCAGGGCCAAGCCGACGTAACCCTGCCCGACCACCACCAACCGGTTCCCAGCCATGGAGGACATCATGGCGCGTCGGCTCGCCATCGGCCGGGTCGACTGCGGCTCAGGTGGCTCCGCCGATCGGCAACGAGTGGCACGACCGGGGCCAACGCGGCAGACTCGCGGCTCGGGCGTCCACAGGTTGGGGTCTGTGGGGCGGCCGCTGGGAGATGCCGATGGCCCGCCAGACGACGATCGCAGGCACCGCGGCGACCAACGTGGTCGTGCGCCCCGACGAGGCCGACGGGCCGCCGGTCGCCAACTCGGGGACGCATGCTCCCCACGCCGCGCCGCGTGGTGGTCCGCCGTGCCGCGTGCGGCCGTTCCGGACGTCGCGTGTGGTCGACCTCGCCGTGGCCGTGCCGGTGCTCGTGCTCGCGTCGCCCGTGATCCTCGCGTTGGCCCTGCTCATCCGCCTCCGCATGGGGTCGCCCCTGCTGTTCCGCCAGGAGCGCGCGGGTCGAGGCGGGGAGGTGTTCGAGCTCGTCAAGTTCCGCACAATGCGGCCGGCGGCACCGGGTGACGACGGGCCCGACTCCGACGGCGACCGCCTGACCCCGCTGGGCCGGACGCTGCGCGCCATGAGCCTCGACGAGCTGCCGACGCTGCTCAACGTCGTGCGCGGCGACATGGGCCTCGTGGGTCCCCGGCCGCTGCCCGTGCGCTACCTGCCCCGCTACTCGCCGGACCACGCGCGCCGCCACGAGATCCGCCCCGGCATCACCGGGTGGGCCCAGGTCAACGGCCGCAACGCCCTGTCGTGGGACGAACAGCTCGACATGGACGTGTGGTACGTCGACCGGAAGTCGCTGCGCCTCGACCTGGGGATCCTCCGCGATACGGTGGCCCACGTGGTGCGGCGGGAAGGGATCAGCGCCGAGGGCCACGCCACCCGCCCCGAGTTCCCGGGGTCGGGCGTCACGCCCGCGGAGGTGGTCGGTTCGGAGGCTGGCGCCCCGTCGTGACCGTCGGCGAGCCGGTCACCGTCCTGATCTCGTCGGCGGGCCGGCGCGTCGAGCTGCTCCGCGGGTTCCGACGGGCGCTGGAGGCCGTCGGTGCTGCCCCCGGCCGCGTCCTCGCCACCGACTGCTCCTGGTACTCGAGCGCCTTCCACGATGCCGACGACGCCTTCCTCGTCCCGCGGCTGGACGACCCGGACTTCGTGCCCCGGCTCATCGAGCTGTGCCTGAAGCACGACGTCGACCTCATCGTCCCCACGATCGACACCGAGATGCCGCTCTTGGTGGCGAACCGCGACCAGTTCGACGAGATCGGTACCACGATCGCCCTGTCGGACCGCGCCGTCGTGGCGATCGCCGGCGACAAGCAGCGCACGCACGACTGGCTCGTGGCCCACGGCTTTCCCACCGTCGACCAGACGGCCCCCGCCGGCGCGCTGGCCGATCCCGACGCCTGGACGTTCCCCCTCATGGTCAAGCCCCGCTTCGGCAGTGCCGGCCTGGGCGTCGGGCTGGTGCGCGACGCCGAGGAGCTCGCGCTCGTCGCTCGCCGCGGCCACGAGCTGGGCGAGATCGTCGTGCAGCGGGTGGCGCCGGGGGTCGAGCACACGATCGACTTGCTCGCCGACCGCGGCGGTCGCTGCGTGTGCGCCGTGCCGCGCCGCCGCATCGAGGTGCGGGCCGGCGAGGTGAGCAAGGGCGTGACGGTGCGGTCGGCGACGCTCGTGAACCTGGCCGCCCGGCTGTGCGAGGCCCTGCCGGGCGCCCGCGGAGCGCTCAACGTGCAGGTGTTCGTCGACGGCGACGTGGACGAACCCGACAACCTGGCGGTGATCGAGATCAACGCCCGCTTCGGCGGCGGGTTCCCACTGAGCCTGGAGGCGGGAGCCGACTTCCCCCGCTGGATGCTCGAGGAGCTCCTGGGGCTGCCGTCGACGGCATCGCCGGACGATTGGCGGTCGGGCATGGTCATGCTGCGCTACGACGCCGCCGTGTTCGTCGACGAGCACCGCCGGCACGACTGAGGCGAGGTCGGCAGCGTGCGGCGCCTCGTCGTGTTCGACGTCGACGACACCCTGTACCTGGAGCGCGACTACGTGCGCAGCGGGTTCAGCGCCGTCGACGCCTGGGCCCGCGCCCAGCTCGGCGTGGCCGACCTGGGTGCCCGGGCCTGGGCGGCCTTCGAGGCGGGCGTCCGGGGACGGATCTTCGACCAGGCCTTGGCGGCCTGCGGTGTCCGGGCGAACGGCGCGGTCGTGTCCCAGCTCGTGCAGGTCTACCGGTCACACGCGCCGGCCATCGAGCTGCTCGACGACGTGCAGGCCTGGCTGGCGGCCCGGCCGGGCGACGTGACGCTCGCCGTGGTCACCGACGGGCCCCTGACGAGCCAGCGCGCCAAGGTCGCCGCGCTCGGCCTGGCGGAGTGGGCCGACCCCATCGTGTTCACCGAGGAGCTCGGGCCGGAGCGAGGCAAGCCGCACCCCGCCGCCTTCGAGTGCGTCGAGGCGGCGACAGGGCTGGCGGGCCCAGCCTGCGCCTACGTGGCCGACAACCCAACCAAGGACTTCGCCGGCCCGCGGCGGCGAGACTGGCGCACCGTGCGGGTGCGCCGGGAGGGCGGCCTCCACGCCCCCGTGGCGAGCGGCGAGGACGTGGGCGCCGAGATCACCGGCTTCGCCTCCCTGGACGACGCCTTGGGCTGGTGGCCGTGACCGGACGACGGGCACCGGCGTTCAAGGTGATGCACCTGACAACCGTCGACTCCAGCCTGCGCTACCTGCTGCGTCCCCAGCTCACCGCCGTGCGCGACCGCGGCGGCGACGCAGTGGGCGTCAGCGCCCCCGGGCCCGACGTGGCGACCCTGCGGCGCGACGGCATTCGCCACGTGCCCCTGACCGCCTCGACCCGCGAGATGGACCCGCTCGCCGACCTGCGCGCCGCCGCCCAGCTCTGGCGAACCTTGCGCCAGGAACGGCCCGACGTCCTCCACACGCACAACCCCAAGCCCGGCCTGTACGGACGGGTGGTGGGTCGCCTGGCGGGGGTCCCGATCGTCGTCAACACCAACCACGGGCTCTACGCCACGGATGACGACAGCCGCCTCCGGCGGGCGCTTGTGCTCGGCCTCGAGGCCGTGGCCGCCGGGTTTTCACACGCCGAGCTGGTCCAGAACCCCGAGGACCTCGACCTCCTGGTCCGGCGGCGCGTCTACCGCCGGCGGCAGACGCGGCTGCTCGGCAACGGGATCGACCTGGACCGGTTCCGCCCCGGCGTCCTGCCCCGGCGCGAGCGTGTGGCGCTCCGGGCGGAGCTGGGCGCCCGCCGCGACGACCTCGTCGTGGGCATGGTGGGGCGCCTCGTCGCCGAGAAGGGCGTGCTCGAGCTGCTCGCCGCCGCCCGGCTGCTCGACGACCGCTACGTCGTGGTGGTGATCGGGCCCGACGACCCTTCCAAGCCCGACGCGCTCGACCGGGCCACGGTGCGGGAGGCCGAGGCCGCCGGCGTGCGGTTCCTGGGCCTGCGCGAGGACGTGGACCGCCTCTACGGCGCCATGGACCTGTTCGTGCTGCCGTCGTGGCGCGAGGGCTTCCCCCGGGCGGCGATGGAGGCGGCCGCCTCGGGCCTGCCCGTGATCGCCTCCGACGTGCGGGGTTGCCGTCAGGTCGTCGACCACGAGATCAACGGCCTGCTCGTCCCCGTGCGCGATGCCGACGCGCTGGCGACTGCCGTCCGGTCGCTGGGCGAGGACCCCCCCACCCGAGCCGCCTACGGCGCTGCAGGCGCCGCCAAGGCCCACCGGGAGTTCGACGAACGGCGTGTGGTGCGGACCGTTCTCGACACGTACAGGTCAATCGCCGACCGCAAGGGGCTCCACCGCGTCGCGGACGCCCTGCGCGCCACGAACCAGCCCTGACGTGCACGACTTCCCGGTCGAGCAGTTCACCTGGGGTTTGGCGGCGGGTGTGGCGGCCCTGGCGGTGTCCCTGGGTGCCGCCGTCGTCGCGGCGCGGGCCCGCGTGGCCGCCCGCCGGCCACCCGACATCGGGTTGGCGACCACCGCGGCGACCCTCATCGCGCTTGGTCCGTCGGCGTCGCAGGCGCCGACCGTCGGCGTGCTCGTCGGCCTCGCCGGCGTCACGACCGCGGTCGCGCTGGCCACGTCGATGCAAGCACGATTCGCTGCGACACCGGTCGTCCTGGCACCGGTGCTCGCGGCGCCGTTCGCATGGCTCTTGGCCATCGATGCGTCCCCGGTCACGTGGGTACGACTGGTCGGGCTGTGCGGGGCGACGCTGGGGCCGGTCGCCGCCTCCCGGACCGACCGCGAGTGGGGGCCGGCGGGACTCACCCCGGGCTTGTACGCCATCACGGCCGCGGGCGTCTTCGCTGCCGTCCCCAACACGGCCGGAGCGGTGACGCTGCTCGGTGCGTCCGTGCCCGGCGCGTTCGCCGGGTGGCCGCTGGGGCGTGCCCGGTTGGGTAGGGCCGGCGCCGCCAGCACCACCGCTCTGCTGGTGTGGACGGCTGCGGTCGGCTCAGCGGGGCGTGAACCGGCGATCGTCGGGGCACTGGCGTGCCTCGGGCTCCTGGCCGCTCGACCGCCCGGGTTGTGGCTGGCCCGCCACTGGCCCGCGATCTGGGCCCGTCGACCTGGTCGTCTGACGGCCGGCCCTCTCGCAGTGCTGGTCGCGCACACGGCCACGGTTGCCGTGGCGTCGCGGATCGCGGGGATCAGCCACGAGCTGCGAGTCGCCGTCCCGGTCGCGGTCGTGACCCTGGTCGTCGGGTCGATCGCCTGCACGGTGCTG
>JBOGHG010000023.1:7107-28043 GCA_050744525.1 Acidimicrobiales bacterium
CGTGGCTGGGGGAGTGCTGCGGGTGGCGCAGGCGGATCGACGCACCGTGTGCCGCTGGGCGCTGGCCCTCATCGTCGTCGCGGTCGTCGCGCGGCTGGCTTGGGCGGCGTGGATCGCACACGCCGAGCCTGCCGGCGTCAGAACCCCCGATACAGCCGGGTACGTTCAGCCGGCTCGCGCGCTCATCGAGGCCGGTCGCTTCAGCCTTTCGCCGTCGGATTCGACCCCGATGTACGTGCGGACACCCGGGTACCCGGCCTTCCTCGCCCCGATCTTGTGGCTGACCGACAGCGAGTGGGCGATCAGCCCTGCCCAAGCGGCGGTGAGCCTGCTCGCGATCGCCGCCACGGCGCTGATCGGGTGGCGGCTCTGCGGCAAGACCGCGGGCCTGCTCGCCGGTGCGGTGGTGGCAGTCGACCCGCTGCAGTTCGTCGCGGCAGGCACGATCATGACCGAGGCCGTGACGACGGTCGTCCTCGTCGCCATCGTCGCCATCGGCGCCGTTGTGTTTGCCCTGAGGCCACCGCGTGACGTTCCTCTCGTCGCGCTCTTTGCACTCGGCGCCCTCGTCGCGGCCGCCACCATGGTGCGACCGACGTTCTGGATCTACCCCGCGGTCCTCGTCGCCCTGCTCACGGTCCGGTTCCGGCGCCTGCCGAAACGCTCGCTCGTCGGGGGTTTGCTCGTCTTCCTGCTGCCCATCGTGCTGGTCGTGGGCGGCTGGCAGGTCCGCAACCATTCAGCCGTCGGCTCGTGGGACGTGTCCGGGGTAGCGGACATCAACCTGTACTGCTTCAACGCTGCCGAGGTCGAGGCAAAGGTCGCTGGCATCAGCCGCGACGCCGCCAAGCGCCGCCTCGGGTGCCCGACGACGTACCCCAACCCGAACGAGATCTGCACGACGTCCGTTGGGTACGGCTGCTGGATGCCAGACCCCGATGCCGACGGCCAAGGCTTCGACGAATGGGGCAGCAGGGGCCTGGACATCATGCTGGACCATCCGCTCCAGAGCGCCCGCGTCTTGGGCGAGGGGGCGGTCCGAGAGGTCGCCGGCCCAGGTCGCGCGCAAGTGGCGCACTACCTCGGCATCGACACGTCGATGCCGCTTGCCATCGGCCTGTCCTCGTGGGTCGCGGCGCTGTGGGTCGCCGCCGCCGTCGGCGCCGTCGCGGGGCTCCGGTCCCGGTACCGTGCCTTTTGGGCCTTCGTGATCGCCACGATCGGGTACGTGATCCTGATCTCCGCGGGGACCGCCGGAGATGCCCGCTTCCGGGCTCCGCTCGTGCCACTCATCGCGCTCCTCGCCGCGCTCGGCATTCGAGAGGGCGTGCGAACGATCCATCGCCGCCAGGGGCCTCCGGCCCGAGGTCCGGTCCACGAGGCACCGCGCGTCGAGGCCCCGGCCGGCGTCAAAACTTGAGTGTAGGGGTATCAACTTTCCTCCAGCGGGCGCTAACCTGGCGGCATGGCGCTCGATCCCAACCGCTGGACGCTCAAGGTGCAAGAGGCCTTCAGGTCGGCTGTCGACGCAGCCAAGCAGGCCTCCAACCCCGAGGTAACGCCCGACCACCTGCTCGCCGCCCTGCTGGGTCAGGGCGAGGGCATCGTCCTGCCCATGCTGCAGCGGCTGGGCAAGGAGCCGCTGCCGCTGCGGAACCAGGTCAACGAGGCGCTGGCCAGGCTGCCCAAGGCCTATGGCGGCGAGGCGCGCCTGTCCCGAGAGCTGCAGCAGGTCATCGACGGCGCCGACACCGCCCGCAGCGAGCTCACCGACGAGTACCTGTCCACCGAGCACCTCCTGCTGGCGCTGGCCGACCGGCTGGGCGTCACCCGCGACCAGGTGCTCGCCGCCATGCAGGACGTCCGCGGCAGCCACCGGGTCACCTCCCAGAACCCCGAGGAGCAGTTCCAGGCGCTCGAGCGCTACGGCCGTGACCTCACCGAGGTCGCCCGCCAGGGCAAGCTCGACCCGGTCATCGGGCGCGACGACGAGATCCGCCGCGTGATCCAGGTGCTGTCACGCCGGACCAAGAACAACCCGGTGCTCATCGGCGAGCCCGGCGTCGGCAAGACCGCCATCGTCGAGGGCCTCGCCGCCCGCATCGTCGAGGGCGACGTGCCCGAGACGCTCAAGAACAAGCGGATCATCGCCCTCGACCTCGGGTCGATGGTCGCCGGCGCCAAGTACCGGGGCGAGTTCGAGGAGCGGCTCAAGGCCGTCCTCAAGGAGATCACCGACGCCGAGGGCGAGATCATCACGTTCATCGACGAGCTGCACACGGTCGTGGGTGCCGGCGCCGCCGAGGGGGCCATGGACGCCGGCAACATGCTCAAGCCGCTGCTGGCCCGGGGGCAGCTGCGCATGATCGGCGCCACCACGCTCGACGAGTACCGCAAGCACATCGAGAAGGACGCCGCCCTCGAGCGCCGCTTCCAGCAGGTCTACGTCGGGCCACCGTCGGTCGACGACACCATCGCCATCCTCCGCGGGCTCAAGGAGCGCTACGAGGTCCACCACGGCGTCCGCATCCAGGACGCGGCGCTGGTGGCCGCGGCGGTGCTGTCCGACCGCTACGTCACCGGGCGCTTCCTGCCCGACAAGGCCATCGACCTCATCGACGAGGCCGCGTCCCGCCTGCGCATCGAGATCGACTCGTTGCCCACCGAGATCGACGTGGTCGAGCGCCGCATCCGCCAGCTCGAGATCGAGCGGGTGGCGCTGGCCAAGGAGACCGACCCGGTGTCGGCCGAGCGCCTCGCCGGCCTCGACGAGGAGCTGGCCAACCTGCGCGAGCAGCGCGACTCGATGCTGGCCCACTGGAACAACGAGAAGGAGGCCATCGGCCGCATCCGCGAGCTCAAGGAGCAGCTCGAGGCCCGGCGCAGCGAGGTCGAGCGCGAGACCGACCTCGAGCGGGCGGCCGAGATCCGCTACGGCCAGATCCCCGAGCTCGAGCGCCAGGTCGAGGAGGCCACCCGCCAGCTCGAGGAGCTGCAGTCGGGTGGGCAGCGCATGCTCAAGGAGGAGGTCGACGAGGAGGACGTCGCCCAGGTCGTGTCCCGCTGGACCGGCGTGCCCGTGAGCCGGCTCATGGAGGGCGAGATGGCCAAGCTCGTCCGCATGGAGCAGGTGCTCCACGAGCGGGTGGTGGGCCAGGACGAGGCGGTCACGGCCGTGGCCAACGCCGTCCGCCGCAGCCGGGCGGGGCTGTCCGATCCCCACCGGCCCATCGGGTCGTTCCTGTTCCTGGGCCCCACCGGCGTCGGCAAGACCGAGCTGGCCCGGTCGCTAGCCGACTTCCTGTTCGACGACGAGCGGGCCATGGTCCGCATCGACATGAGCGAGTACCAGGAGCGCCACGCGGTCGCCCGCCTGATCGGCGCGCCCCCCGGCTACGTCGGCTACGACGAGGGCGGCCAGCTCACCGAGGCGGTGCGGCGCCGGCCGTACGCGGTGGTGCTGCTCGACGAGATCGAGAAGGCCCACCCCGACGTCTTCAACGTGCTGCTGCAGCTGCTCGACGACGGCCGCCTGACCGACGGCCAGGGCCGCACGGTCGACTTCACCAACGCCGTGCTGATCATGACGTCCAACCTGCCCGGCGAGCCGCGGGACTTCTTCAAGCCCGAGTTCATCAACCGCATCGACGAGATCGTGCGGTTCCGCGAGCTGTCCGAGGACGACCTGGGCCGCATCGTGGAGATCCAGCTCCGAGGCCTGCGGGACCGGCTGGCGGCCCGGCGCATCGACCTCGAGGTCACCGACGCCGCCACCGCGGCGCTGGCGCACCAGGGCTACGACCCGTCGTTCGGCGCCCGCCCGCTCAAGCGGGTGATCCAGCGCGAGCTGGCCGACAAGCTGGCGATGCTGCTCCTCGACGGCAAGATCGGCGAGGGCGACACCGTCACCGTGGACGCCGTCGACGGCGATCTCGTGCTGCGCTGACCTGCAGCTACGGCTCGCGCAAGAGGGGAGCGAGCTCGACCACGACGCCCTCGACCTCCAGGTGGTCGTCGGGCCCATGGCGGGTGATCGACTGGTACCCATCGGCGCTGGGCCGGGTGTGGCAGACCGCGAGCCGCTTCGTCAGGTCGATCACCCAGTATTCCGGGACGCCGGCAACGGCGTAGACGCGGGCCTTCACGCCGAGGTCCTTGCGCCGGCTGCTGTACGCCACCTCGATGAGCAGCCGGGCCTTGCTCGGGTGGTCGTGCCGGTAGTTCAGCGTCGGGACGACCGAGAGATCGGGTTGCGGCTCGGACCGTTCGCTGGCGGCCCAAGGTGCACCTACCCGCAGTGCGAGCCCGTTGGGAAGCATGCGGGCGAGCAGCTCCATCAGCTGCTGGATCAGCCAGGCGTGCTCGGCTCCTTCCGGGCTCATCTCGACCAGAACCCCTTCGATGAGCTCGATCTTCTCGTCGTCGAAGGCACCCTGCTCGACCAGCTGGTCGTACTCGGTGCGAAGGAGCGGTCGGAACAGCTCGGGTAGCTCGGCAAGAACGTCGACCACAGCCACGAGCCGAAGGATAGCGATCGTCGGGACGCGGCCTGGCCGCCGTGGCTTGAAGGATGTTGTCGCCGGGTCGCTATCGTTGCCCGGCCCCCAGACGACAACCAGCGACCCAGGGAGCGCGATGCCGGCGACCATCGTGGTCGGAACCCAGTGGGGCGACGAGGGCAAGGGCAAGTTCACCGACCTCTTCGCCAAGGAGATGGACATCGTCGTCCGCTACCAGGGCGGGCACAACGCCGGGCACACCCTCGTCGTCGACGGCGAGACGTTCGCGCTGCAGCTGATCCCCTCGGGTGTCCTCTACGACCACATCACGCCCGTCATCGGCAACGGCGTGGTGGTGGACCCGGCGGTGCTGCTGCGCGAGGTCGACATGCTCAGCAGCCGGGGCGTCGACTGCAGCCGGCTCAAGGTGTCGTCGGGCGCGCACCTGATCCTGCCCTACCACCAGCTCCTGGACCGGGTGGTCGAGCGCCACCTCGGCAGGAACAAGCTCGGCACCACCAAGCGGGGCATCGGGCCCGCCTACGCCGACAAGGCCGCCAGGGTCGGCCTGCGGGTCTCGGACCTCTACGACCCCAAGATCTTCCGCCAGAAGCTCGAGCTGGTGCTCAAGGAGAAGGGCCAGGTGCTGGCCAAGGTGTACAACCAGCTCCCGCCCACGGTCGACGAGATCGCCAAGGTCTACCTCGACGACCTGGCGCCCCGCGTCGAGCCCTACGTGGCCGACACCGTCAACCTGGTGCACGAGGCGCTCGAGGCCGGGCGGCACGTGCTGTTCGAGGGCGCCCAGGCCACGTTCCTCGACCTCGACCACGGCACGTATCCCTACGTGACCTCGTCCAACCCGGTGGCGGGAGGGGCGTGCACGGGCGCCGGCGTCGGCCCCCGCTACGTCGACCGCGTGGTGGGCGTCGCCAAGGCCTACGTCACCCGGGTGGGCTCGGGCCCGTTCCCGACCGAGCTGTTCGACGCCGTGGGAGACGCCCTCGTCGACCGCGGCCACGAGTACGGCACCAACACCGGCCGCCGCCGCCGGGCGGGCTGGTTCGACGCCGTGATGCTCCGCCACGCCGTGCGGCTCAACTCGCTCTCGGAGGTCGCCATCACCAAGCTCGACGTGCTCGACGCCTTCGAGACCGTGAAGGTCTGCGTCGCCTACCAGGCGGACGGCCGCCGCCTGGACCGCCTGCCCGACGACCAGTCGCTGCTGCACCGGGCTGCGCCCGTCTACGAGGAGCTGCCGGGCTGGTCGACAGACGTGACCGCCTCGACCGAGCCGGGACACCTGCCGGCGGCCGCCCACGACTACGTCGCGTTCCTCGAGGAGCAGGTTGGCGTGCCCATCCGGCTGCTCGGGGTCGGCCCCGGGCGCGACCAGTACGTCCAGCTCCGGCCCTAGACAGGGGAATCGCGTGATGCGCGTCTGCGTCGTCGGGTCCGGAGGCCGGGAGCACGCCCTAGCCCACGTGCTGGGACGGACGGCCGACGTGGTCGTGGCACCCGGCAATCCCGGGATCCCCGGCTCGGCCGCGACGCCGCCCGACGAGATCGACGCCGACCTGTTCGTCGTCGGCCCCGAGGCGCCCTTGGTGGGCGGGTTGGCCGACCGGTTGCGGGCCACCGGGCGGCTCGTCTTCGGCCCCGGCGCCGACGGGGCGCGCCTGGAGGGGTCCAAGGCCTGGATGAAGGACCTGCTTGCCGCCGCCGCCGTGCCCACCGCTCGGCACGGCAGCTTCGCCGACGAGGCCGCGGCGCTGGACTTCCTGCGGACGCTGCCCGGCCCCTGGGTGGTCAAGACCGACGGGTTGGCGGCGGGCAAGGGCGTCCTGGTGACCGGGCGGCTCGACGAGGCCGAGGACGACGTGCGGGCGAAGCTCGCCGGTGAGTCGTTCGGCGACGCCGGGCGCACGGTCGTGATCGAGGAGGGCCTGACCGGGCCCGAGCTGTCGGTGCTGGCCGTCTGCGACGGCACCCGGGCGGTGGCCCTGGCGCCGGCGCAGGACTTCAAGCGGGTGGGCGACGCCGACACCGGTCCCAACACGGGGGGCATGGGCGCCTACTCGCCGGTGCCCCTCGCCGGCGACGATGTCGTCGGCGCGGTGATGGGCCGCTTCGTGGGGCCCACGCTGGCGGAGCTTCAGGGGCGCGGCATCGACTACCGGGGCGTGCTCTACGCCGGGCTGATGCTGACGCCCGAGGGGCCCCGGCTCCTGGAGTACAACGTCCGCTTCGGCGATCCCGAGGCGCAGGTGGTGCTGCCCCGGCTCACCGGCGATCTGGCCGAGCTGCTGGCGGCCGCGGCCGCGGGCGATCTGCGCCGGGCGCCCGCACCGGCCTTCGGCGACGACGCCTGCGTCACGGTGGTGCTGGCGTCGGAGGGCTACCCCGGCGAGCCCCGCCGTGGTGATGTGATCGACGGGATCGACGCCGCAGCGGCACTCGGTGCCACCGTGTTCGCAGCCGGGGTCGCGCGTGATGGTGACGGCCGGCTGGTGACGGCGGGGGGCCGGGTGCTGAACGTTACCGGCAGGGGCGCTACGGTCGCCGCCGCCCGACGCCACGCCTACGCCGCCGCCGCGTGCGTGTCGTGGCCGGGCATGCACTACCGCCGCGACATAGCCCGATCCGCGACCGAGGAGACACCGATCCCATGAGCCACAAGAGGGTCGCCATCCTGATGGGTTCGGCCAGCGACAGGGACAGGATGGCCCCGGCCGCCGACACCCTGGAGCGCTACGGCATCGAGGCCGACGTCCGTGTCATATCGGCCCATCGGACACCGGCGGCGGTGGCCGACTTCGCCTCGTCCGCCCGCGATCAGGGTTACGCCGCCATCATCTGCGGCGCGGGGATGGCCGCCCACCTGGCGGGCGCGGTGGCGGGGCAGACGACGCTGCCGGTCATCGGCGTGCCGCTGTCGCGGGGCGCGCTGAACGGCGTGGACGCGCTCTATGCCACCGTGCAGATGCCCAAGGGGATCCCCGTCGCCACCGTCGCCATAGACGGCGCCATGAACGCCGCGCTCCTGGCGGTGCAGATGCTCGCGATCGACGACCCGGACCTGGCGACGGCGCTGGCCAAGCATCGCGACGAGATGGCGCCCAAGCCGACCTGAGCCGGCGCGAGACGCCCGGCCGACCGTCCTCGCCGGCGGCCGGCCCGCCCGCCAGACTGGGCTGGTGAAACCGGTCCTGCCCGACGTGCTGGCGTCGCGGTACGCCAGCCAGCCGATGGTCGAGCTGTGGTCGCCCGAGCGCAAGGTTCGGCTCGAACGCGAGCTGTGGGTGGCGGTGATGCAGGCGCAACGGGACCTGGGCGTCGACATCACCTCCGAAGCCATCGACGACTACCGCGCCGTGATCGACACGGTCGACCTGGCGTCCATCGACGCCCGGGAGCGGGTGTCCCGCCACGACGTGAAGGCCCGCATCGAGGAGTTCTCGGCGCTGGCCGGCCACGAGCACGCCCACAAGGGCATGACCTCGCGCGACCTCACCGAGAACGTGGAGCAGCTCCAGGTGCGGCTGGCACTCGGGCTGGTGCGCGACCGGATGGTCACGGCGCTGGCCCGGCTGGCCGAGCGGGCCGCCGAGCACGCCGCGCTGGTCATGGCCGGCCGGACCCACAACGTGGCGGCACAGGCGACCACGCTCGGCAAACGGTTCGCCAATGCCGGCGAGGAGCTGCTGCAGGCATACCGGCGGGTCGACGAGCTGCTGGCGCGCTACCCGCTGCGGGGCATGAAGGGACCGGTCGGCACGCAGCAGGACATGCTCGATCTGCTCGGCGACGAGGCCGCCGTCGACCGGCTCGAGGCCTCGGTGCTCGAGCACCTGGGGTTCGGATCGGCGCTCACCGACGTCGGCCAGGTCTACCCCCGCTCGCTCGACCTCGACGTCGTTTCGGCCCTCGTCCAGGCCGTGGCGGGACCGTCGACGCTGGCCCTCACGATTCGGCTGATGGCCGGCCACGAGCTGGTGACCGAGGGTTTCGCCCCGGGACAGGTCGGCAGCACGGCCATGCCCCACAAGATGAACACCCGGTCGTGCGAGCGCGTCAACGGCCTGGCGGTCGTCGTGCGGGGCTACCTCTCGATGGTCGCCGAGCTGGCCGGCGGCCAGTGGAACGAGGGCGACGTCTCCGACTCCGTGGTACGGCGGGTGGCGCTGCCCGGCGCCTTCCTCGCCACCGACGGGCTCTTCGAGACGTTCCTGGCGGTCCTCGACGGCTTCGGCGCCTACCCGGCCGTCGTCGAACGCGAGCTCGAGCGCTACCTCCCGTTCCTCGCCACCACCAAGGTCCTGATCGCCGCGGTACGCGCCGGGGTGGGACGCGAACGGGCCCACGAGGCCATCCAGGAGCACGCAATGGCCGTGGCGCAGGCACTGCGGGAGGGTGCCGCGGGGAACGACCTGGCCGAGCGCCTGGCGGACGACGACCGGCTGGGGCTCGACCGGGCCGCCATCGGTGCCGTGCTCGCCGATCGGGCCGGGTTCGTCGGCACCGCCGTCCACCAGGTCGACGCGTTCTGCCGGCGGGTCGAGGCGATCGTCGCCGATCATCCCGAGGCGGCCCGCTACCGTCCGGAACCGATCCTGTAACACCGTCACCGCTCCCGGGAGGCTCAGCCGTGACCAGTGCCCCGACGATCGGCCTGCCCCACGTCCACTCCGGTAAGGTGCGCGACATCTACGCCGTCGGCGACGACCGGCTGTTGATGGTGACGAGCGATCGCATCTCGGCGTTCGACGTCGTCATGGCCGAGCCGATCCCCCACAAGGGGCGGGTCCTCACCGCCATGTCGGCCTTCTGGTTCGCCGAGCTGTCCGATGTCGTGCCGGGCCATCTCGTATCCACCGACGTCGCCGACCTGCCGCCCCCGGTGCAGGCGGCCGCCGCCGACCTGGAGGGCCGCGTGATGCTGACCACCAAGGCCGAGATGCTGCCGGTGGAGTGCATCGTGCGCGGCTACATCACCGGCTCGGCGTGGAAGGAGTACAACGCCAACGGCACGATGCACGGCACGCGGCTGCCGGCGGGCCTGGACGAGTCCGAGCGCCTGCCCGAACCGGTGTTCACGCCGTCGACCAAGGCCGAGCAGGGCCACGACGAGAACATCTCGTTCAGCGCCGCCGCCGGGCTCCTGGGCGAGGCGCTGGCGGCCAAGGTGCGCGCCATGTCCCTCGAGCTGTACCGCCGGGGTGCCGACTGGGCGCGTGAGCGAGGCATCATCATCGCCGACACCAAGTTCGAGCTGGGCCTGGTCGAGGGTGACCTCGTGCTGTGCGACGAGGTGCTCACGCCCGATTCCTCCCGCTTCTGGCCCACCGACGCCTACGCCCCGGGCACGACACCGCCGTCGTTCGACAAGCAGCCGGTGCGTGACTACCTCGACGGGCTCGACTGGGACAAGCGGCCACCGCCCCCGCCGCTGCCGGCCGAGGTGGTGACGGCGACGAGCTCCCGTTACGTCGAGGCGTACGAGCGCGTGACCGGGCGGTCGTTCGCCGACTGGCCCGGCGCGGGTGCCTGACGCGTCCTCAGGAGCCGAGCGGATCGGGCGGTTCGTGCAGCCTACGCGTGGGAATTTGGCGTCGACCGCCAGCTCAACAGCTCGGATCCCTGGCAGCGCTGACCACCGTGAGCCCAGAGGACGTGCGTATCCGCTCAGGTCCTCATTCGACCTCCAGTTCGAGTGGGGGCCGGACGGGCTGGGACAGCTCGGTCCCGGCGCGGCGGGCATCGTCATCGTCGACGTGCTGCGGTTCACGACCGCGGTGTCGGTGGCCGTCGACCGGGGCGCCACCGTGCTGCCGTACCGGTGGGCGGACGATGGCGCCGAGACCTACGCCGCACAGCACAACGCCCTCCTCGCGGGCGCGGGCCCAGAGGACTCCGACGGCCCCGGCTGGTCCCTCTCGCCCATCGACCTCGCTCGCCTCCGGGCGGGCACGAGGCTGGTGCTGCCGTCGCCCAACGGATCGGAGCTGGCGTACGCGGCGCGGGAGCATGCACCGCACGCCGCCGTTCTGGCGGGCTGCCTGCGCAATGCCTCCGCCGTGGCACGCGAGGTGGCGGCGTCGCTGCGTGCCGGTCCGGTGGCCGTCATCGCCGCCGGCGAGCGCCGGCGGGCACACACCCGGCCACCCTGCGAGCGCCGGGAGGCATTCGCCTTCCGGCCGGCCGTCGAGGACCTGTTGGGCGCCGGCGCCATCCTGCGGGCGCTGCGGGTGCTCACGGGCGTGGCTCCCGGTCGCGTCTCACCCGAGGCGCGCGCGGCCATGGCCGCCTTCGACGAAGCGCGAGATGACCTCCGGGAGTGGCTGCTCGCGTCCGCCTCGGGTCGCGAGCTGGTGGGGCGTGGCCGCCGCGACGACGTGGTGGCGGCCGCCGCGCTGGACGTGGAGGCGGTCGCGCCGGTGCTCGTCGGCGCCGCCTTCGTCGGTGCCACGCCCCGATCCCCTCGGCCATCTACGCTGAGCCCATGAGCGGCGAGGGCCGGGTGTAGTGCGCTTCTGGGTGCTGGTGGAGACCAGGCTGCGCGCCGGCGTCGCCGATCCGCAGGGAGCAACCATCGAGCGGTCGCTGCCGGCCCTGGGGTTCGACGGCGTGTCCGGCGTGCGGGTGGGCAAGGCGTTCCGGTTCACCGTCGAGTCCGACGACGAGGCGGCCGCCCGGGCCGAGGTCGAGGACATGTGCAAGCGCTTCCTCACCAACCCGGTCATCGAGGACGCCACCATCTCGATCGACGCGAGCGGGCCCGCCTGATGGTTTCACGCGTCGGCGTCGTTGTCTTCCCCGGGTCGAACTGCGAGCTCGACGTCGTCGAGGCCGTGCGCGGCCTCGGGGGTGAGGCCGAGCTGCTGTGGCACGGCCACACGTCGCTCGACGGCGTGGATGCCGTGGTGCTCCCCGGCGGGTTCGCGCACGGCGACTATCTGCGCCCCGGTGCCATCGCCCGGTTCTCACCCGTCATGCGCGCCGTCGACGGCTTTGCGGCCGACGGCGGGCCGGTGGTCGGGATCTGCAACGGCTTCCAGGTGCTGTGCGAGGCGGGGCTCCTCCCCGGCGCGCTGCAGAAGAATGCGGGGCTCAGGTTTCTGTGCGAGCCGGTCGTGGTTCGGGTCGAGACCGGCACGACGGCGCTCACCGGCGACGTGCCGGTCGGCAGCGAACTGCGCATCCCCATCAACCACTTCGAGGGCAACTACACCTGTGAGCCGCAGACGCTGGCCGAATTGCGGGCGGACGACCGGATCGTGCTGCGCTACACCGAGAACCCCAACGGATCGGTCGACGACATCGCCGGCATCTGCTCGGCCGGCCGCAATGTCGTCGGCCTGATGCCGCATCCCGAGCGGGCCTGCCATCCGCTGCTCGGGTCGACCGACGGTGCGCGCCTGTTGCGCTCGCTCCTGGTCGGAGCGGGCGCCCTGGTGGCCTGATCGGGCCTCCGTCAGCTGCCGCGACCGATGCCGGCCTTCTCGAGCACCGGTGCCGGCACCCCGAGCTCGCGCCACGCCGAGTACGAGATGCCCTTGCGCTGGCTGTAGGGAGCGGCCGACTTGACGAATTCCTTTTCGAGTTTGTCGAGGTCGACTTTGGACTCGCTCGCCGCCAGGGCGGCCCTCAGATCGAGGCGTTCCTGGGCGAGATGGAGGCGCTTCAGCGGGTCGGCCGACGCGTATTCGGTCTCGACCGCCGTGAGGCGCCGCTTTATCGAATCGGGAGTGCGCTTGCGGCCGCGACGAGGCCTGTGGGCCTCCAGTGCTTCGAGATAGCGGCGGACCGCGCGACCTTGATCCCGACCCTCGGCCAATGCCGCCTTGTGCTCGCGACTCATCGGTGTGCGTTTGCGTGATGACTGGGGCATGGGCGCGCAGCATATTTCGAGTCGATCGGGATTTCCATTTCGTCACGGGTGATTACGACCGGATCCGCATTGAGACTCGACCGAATCGAACCATGGGAACCCCCTGACGCCGAGCCTCGTCCCCTACAGTTTCGAATCATGAGGGAGCCAACCGAGTGAGCCGACAGGGCGCAGCGATGACCGACGACGAGCCGCTCCATCGGGCCCTCGGGCTGTCCGACGACGAGGCCGCCGCCGTCGAGCGCATCCTCGGGCGAGGGCCCAATCACCTGGAGCTGGCGATGTTCGCCGTGATGTGGTCGGAACACTGCTCCTACAAGTCCAGCCGGCTGCTTCTCCGCCGGCTTCCGACCGAGGGACCCGCCGTGTTGGTCGGTCCCGGTGAGAACGCCGGTGTGGTGGATGTGGGCGACGGCGTGGCGGTCGCCTTTCGTATCGAAAGCCACAACCACCCGTCTGCGATCGAGCCCTATCAGGGGGCGGCGACGGGCATCGGCGGCATCCTGCGCGACGTGTTCACCATGGGGGCGCGGCCCGTGGCGCTGATGGATCCGCTGCGCTTCGGCCCCTTATCCGACGCCCGCAGCCGTTGGATTGCCGAAGGGGTCGTGTCCGGCATCAGCGGCTACGGCAACTCGGTCGGCGTCCCCACTGTGGGCGGCGAGATCGTGTTCGACGACACCTACCAGGACAATCCGCTCGTGAACGTCTTCTGCCTGGGCATCATGCCGGTCGAACGGCTGGTGCTCGGCAGGGCGTCGGGCGTGGGCAATCTCGCCGTGCTCGTGGGATCAATGACCGGGCGCGACGGCATCGGGGGAGTGTCGGTGCTGGCGTCGGCGGGGTTCAGCGACGACGAGGCCGACGCCGCCAAGCGACCCAGCGTGCAGGTGGGCGACCCCTTCGAGGAAAAGCGCCTGATCGAGGCGTGCCTGGCCTTGCTGGACGCGGAGCTGGTCGTCGGGATCCAGGACCTGGGCGGTGCCGGCCTCACCTGTGCCACCAGCGAGACCGCCAGCCGGGGCGGGGTGGGGATGGACGTCTACGTGTCCGAGGTGCCCCAGCGCGAGACGGGGATGGAGCCGTTCGAGGTGATGACCAGCGAGAGCCAGGAGCGCATGCTGGCCATCGTCGAGCCCCGGCACCTCGACGAGGTGCTGTCGATCTGTGCCCACTGGGACGTGGCCGCCGCCGTGGTGGGGACGGTCACCGCCGGGGGGCGACTCCGGGTGCTCGACCGCTTCGACGGCCAGGTGCTGGCCGACATGCCCGCCGCGTCGCTGCACGAGGACGCGCCCGTGCTCGACCGCCCGCGGGCCGAACCCGCTGGCCGCGCCTCCCGGCTGGCCGACGGCGCCGACGCCGCCCTGGCGCCGCCCGCCGACGCCGGGGCCGACCTGCTGGACCTGCTGTACGACACATCGTGGGTGTGGTCGCAGTACGACCACCAGTTGTTCCTCAACACGGTCGAGGGGCCGGGGGGCGACGCGACCGTGCTGCGGCTGAAGCATCCGCTGACCGGCGCCGACACCGGCCGGGGCCTGGCCATGACCTGCGACGGCAACCACCGCTGGTGCGCGCTCGACCCTCGGCGGGGCACGGCGCTGGTGGTGGCGGAGGCGGTGGCCAACCTGGCGTGCGTAGGCGCCCGGCCGCTGGCGCTCGTCAACTGCCTGAACTTCGGCAACCCCGAGCACCCCGAGACGATGTGGCAGCTGTCCGAGGCGGTCGACGGCATGGCCGAGGCCTGCCGGGCGCTGTCGCTCCCGGTGGTGGGGGGCAACGTGAGCCTCTACAACGAGAGCCGCGGCCGCGACATCGACCCGACGCCGATCGTGGGCGTGGTGGGCATGGTCGACGACCTGGCGGCCCCGCCACCCGGGGTGGGCCTGGTCGAAGGCACCCGCCTGGTGGTGCTGGGACCCGAGCCGGAGACGCTGTCGGGATCGCAGTGGGCGTGGCGGCTCGGCCACACGTCCGGGACGCCCCCCGCCCTGGACCTGCCCGGGCATCGGGCCGTCTGCGAGCTGGTGCGGGGCCTGGTCAGCGACGGGCTGGTGCTCGGTGTCCATGACACGGCCGACGGGGGACTCGGGCTGGCGCTGGCCGAGATGGCCGTGCGGAGCGGGACGGGCTTCGTGGTCCGGCCCCCCGCCGGCGCCGGTCACCGCTGGCTGTTCGGCGAGTCACCGGGCCGGTTCGTGCTGGCGATCGACCCGGCGGCGCTGGCCGAGGTGCACCGTCGCCACCGCACCGCCGGGGTGCCGGCGGCCGTGGTGGGCGACGCCGGCGGCGACCGCCTCACCCTCGAGGGCATGGTCGACGTGGCGTTGGCGGATGCTGTCGCGGCCTGGAGGGGCCGGCTGCCCCAACTGCTCGGCCACGGCACCACCCAGGGCTGAGCCGGCGTCCCGAGGCAATAGGGGTCGCTGCGAGCACCTGGAGGCAATACGGGCCGGGGGCCGGGCCCCATTGCCTCAAGTGTTCTGGGGCGGACCCTATTGCCTCCGGTCCCGGGCCAGCCCCGTCCGGCGCGGTCGCTGATCCGGGGTCGTCGGCTCGCCGTCGTGGCCGTCGAGGTGCAGGGCGCCGATGAGCCCGGCCTCGGCCTCGTCGATCGCCACGTCGGGCCGCAGCTCGTGGACGATGCGCCATATGAGCCGGTCCAGCACCAGGAACTTGGCCAGCCAGACGACGCCGAAGCCGCTGAGCTGCGCCACGACCACCGCCAGGGTCGTGCCCCACCGATCGTCGGCATAGTTGACGGCGATCAGCGACAGGATCATCCCCAGCACCGACATGACCCAGAACGGCACGACCTCGCCCCACAGCCGGTTCCTGCCGGTCTGGTGCCAGGTCCAGTAGCGGTTGATCAGGTAGTTGGGGATGGCGCCCAACGTCACCGAGACGAGGTTGGCCACCAACTCGTGCCATCCGAAGACGCCGTAGCAGATGACCAGCACGGGCACGCCGACGCTCACCCCGGCGACCGACGCCGCGGAGTAACGGGTCAGCTTGACGACCGTGGGCGAGCGCAGATCGATGCCCATCGCCGCCGAGCCTATGGCGGCACGGGTTGGTTCGCCGGTGCGCCCCCGGGTCACGGCAGAATGAGGGACGTGATCGCCCCCCACCACCGTCGGCCGGCGATCGACGCCGACCACCCCCGCGAGGCGTGCGGGGTCTTCGGGGTCCACGCTCGAGAGGCCCAGGCGGTGGCCCGCCTCACGTACCTGGGGCTGTTCGCCCTGCAGCACCGGGGTCAAGAGGCGGCGGGCATGGCGGTGAGCGACGGCGACACGCTCACGGTGGTCAAGGACCAGGGCCTGGTGGCCAGCGTGTTCGACGACCGCACGCTGGCCGGACTGACCGGGCACCTGGCCATCGGGCACTGCCGGTACTCGACGACCGGCTCGTCGACGTGGCGCAACGCCCAGCCGGCGTACCGCTCGGTCGGTGAGTACATGTTCGCGCTCGGCCACAACGGCAACCTGGTGAACACCGAGAAGCTGGCCGCCGACGCCGGCATGTTGGAGGGCACGGTCAGCAGCGACAGCGACCTGGTCGCCGAGCTCATCGCCGCCGAGCTCTCGATCGACTTGGAGGCGGAGCAGCTTGCCGACCTAGGCGCCCCGGTCGTCCGAGCCGCCGAGGACGGGCCCCAGGGCGACCTGGAACGGGCGGTGGTGGCCGTCATGCCCCGCCTCGAGGGCGCGTTCTCGTTCGTCATCATGGACGAAGCCCGCGTGATCGGCGTGCGCGACCCACACGGCTTCCGGCCGCTGTGCCTGGGCCGGCTGGACGAGGGGGACCCGGCCCCCTGCGGCTGGGTCCTGGCCTCGGAGACGCCGGCGCTCGACATCGTCGGCGCCACCTTCGTGCGCGAGCTCGAGCCGGGCGAGATGGTGGTGATCGACGACGCCGGGGTTCGGTCGCTGCATCCGCCCGCGGCCGGCGCCCCCGACCCCCGCCTGTGCCTGTTCGAGTTCGTCTACTTCGCCCGCCCCGACAGCCAGCTCTACGGCCAGAGCATCCACCAGTCCCGCATCCGCATGGGGGAGCAGCTCGCCGAGCAGGCGCCCGTGGACGCCGACATGGTGATGGGGGTGCCCGAGTCGGGTGTCCCGGCGGCGGAGGGGTTCGCCCGCCGCAGCAGCATCCCGCTGGGGCAGGGCCTGGTGAAGAACCGCTACATCGGGCGCAGCTTCATCGCCCCCAGCCAGGAGATGCGGGCGCAGGCGGTGCGCATGAAGCTCAATCCGCTGCGCGAGAACCTCGACGGGAAGCGACTGGTGGTGGTGGACGACTCCATCGTGCGCGGCACCACCCAGCAGCAAGTGGTGCGGATGCTCCGCGAGGCCGGTGCCCGCGAGGTGCACCTCCGCATCACGTCGCCGCCGGTGGCGTGGTCCTGCTTCTACGGGATCGACACCGGCGACCGGGAAGAGCTGATCGCCGCCCAGCTCGACATCGACGAGATCTGCGAGGACCTCAACCTCGACACGCTCGCCTACCTGAGCCTCGATCGGCTGGTCGAAGCCACCGGCGCGGCCGGCGCGGGCTTCTGCGACGCCTGCTTCACCGGTGACTACCCGGTACCGGTGCCGGTCACGTTGCGCAAGCACGTGCTCGAGCCGGGCGGGCGTCCGCTGGACCGGGACGTGGTGCAGCCCGCGCTCGACGGCACGGTCGCCTGATGGGCGAGACCTACCGGGGAGCCGGGGTGGACATCGCCGCCGGAGCGGCGGCGGTCGATCGCATCGGCGACAAGGTCCGCTCCACCTACCGACCGGAGGTCCTGGGCGACATCGGCGGGTTCGGCGGACTCGTCAGCCTGCCGGCCGGCTACCGCCAACCGGTGCTGGTGTCGTCCACCGACGGCGTCGGCACCAAGGCCATGGTGGCCCGGGCCGCCGGCCGCTTCGACACCATCGGCATCGACCTCGTCGCCATGTGCGTCGACGACATCGCCTGCCTCGGCGCCGAGCCGCTGTTCTTCCTCGACTACATATCGGTCGGCACGCTCGATCCCGATCAGATCGACGCCCTGGTGACCGGTGTGGTCGAGGGCTGCCACCGGGCGGGCTGTGCCCTGGTCGGCGGCGAGATGGCGGAACACCCGGGTGCCCTGGCGCCCGGCGAGTTCGACCTGGTGGGATTCGCGCTGGGCGTGGTCGAGCGCGACCGCATCCTCACGGGCGCCGGCACCCGTGCCGGCGACGTGCTCGTGGGGATGCCGTCACCGGGGCTGCGTTCGAACGGTTACTCGCTGGCCCGCCGGGTGCTGTTCGAGCGTGCCGGCCTGGCCCTCGAGGACGAGCTCTTCCCGGGGCACTCCGTAGCCGACGAGCTGCTGCGCCCGTCGGTGATCTACAGCCCGGCCGTGCGGGCGTTGCTGGGCGACGTCGACGTGCGCGCCATCGCCCACATCACCGGCGGCGGGCTCGTCGGCAACCTGCCCCGGGTGCTGCCCGAGGGCGTCGACGCCGAGCTGGAACGGTCCGCCTGGGAGGTGCCGCGGGTCTTCACCGAGATCCAGCGCCACGGCGAGGTGCCCGACGACGAGATGGCCCGGGTGTTCAACCTCGGGCTGGGGATGGTGGTCGTCGTCCCCCCCGGCGACGTGGCACGGGCGCTGGCGATGCTGCGGGACGCCGGTCACGTCGCCGTCGAGGTGGGGCGACTGGTGGCCGCGTCGGACGGCGCAGGGCGCGAGGTCCACCTGAGGTGACGGCCACCGCGGGCACGACCACGCAGGCCCTGATCGACCACCTGCTGCGCTACTCGGTGCGGCGGGGCGACTTCGTGCTCAAGTCCGGGAAGCGGAGCGAGTGGTTCATCGACGCCAAGCAGACGACCTGCCGCCCCGACGGCATGCTGCTGGTGGCCGACGCCCTGCTGGAGGTCCTGCCCGGGGACATCACCGCCATCGGCGGCCTGACCATGGGCGCCGACGCCGTGGCCTTCGGCACCGCCGCGGTGGCCGCCACCCGGGGTCGGGCCCTGCGCAGCTTCAGCGTGCGCAAGGAGGCGAAGGACCACGGCGGCGGCGGTCGGATCGCCGGCGCGCTGGAGCCGGGCGATCGTGTCGCGCTGACCGAGGACGCCGCCACCCGTGGTGTGTCGATGCTGGAGGCCGCCGAGGTGGTGCGGGAGTGCGGCGCCGAGCCTGTGCTGCTCGTCCCGGTGGTCGACCGGGGTGGCACGTGCGCCGGGCTGGCGGCGCAGGCCGGCCTCGCCTACCACGCCCTGGTGACGGCGCCCGACCTGGGTTTCCCCTTCGAGAAGGACGTCAGGTAGCCCCTCAGGCGGTCGCCGTCGCCCGGGGGCGCAACGTCACGGTCACGCTCTCGCCCTCGTCGTCGACCGCCAGGTCATCGGCGGGCACCCCCGATGCCACCGCTCGCCGGCGGGCCAGGTCCAGCTCGTCGGTCGGGCCCGACCAACCCTCGCCCGTGAGGACCAGGCCGTGGTCGAGCTCGATCGTGACGCGCTCGCACACGGCGGCGAGCACCCCCAGCACGTCGGTGGCGGCGAGCAGGAACGTCACCGGATCGCTCGGCTCCACCACGTCGCCGGCGTGCACCTCGACGTCGACGCCCACCTCCTCACGCAGGCGCTCGGCTTCCCGGCCCAGCGCCTCGGCGAGCTGCTCGGCCACGGTGCCGGAGCGGACGCCACGATCCTCGGGTAGCGCGCCCACGACCCCCGCCCAGCGGCGGGCAAGGGTGGCGAGGAGGATCGCCCACGTGGCTCCGGGCACGCCCGGCGCCTCCGAGGACCCATCGACGCTGCCGAGCAGCGCCTGGTACTCGCCGGTCCGCACGGCGGCCTCGGCGGTCGCCCGCTCCGCGGACGACACCCGGTCGCGTTGCTGGGTCAGGGCCTCGACGGCCGCGGCGTGGTCGGCGCGCGCTCGGGCGAGGTCGCTCTCCAGGCGGCCGAACGCAGTGTTCCCCCGTTCGTGCGCCTGGCGCAGCTCGTAGCGCTCCACGAGCAACCCCGCCCGCTCGGCGGTGAGGGCAGCGACGCTGGCTTCGAGCTGGGTCGCCCGCTCTTCTGCCGTGGCCAGTTCGGACTCGGCTCGGGCGGTCCGTTCGCCGCAGGCGCGCACCTGGCTCCCCGCGCCCTGGAGCTTCCGCCGCGTCCCGATCGCCTGCCATGCCAGCCAGCCACAGGCCACCGCCAGCACGCCGGCAACGATCCCCAGGATCCCCGAGACCACGACGCAACGGTAGTCCCTGCCCGGGCGGCGGTTACCGGCCGGTGCGGATGAGCCGAACCCGGCTCACCGAGGCGATGCGCCCCTCGGCCAGGCGGTCCGCAGCCTCTGCGGTGGTGATGCCCTCGGCGTCCGCCCGCTCGAACACGGCCAGCAGCGTGTCGTGGATCGAGCGGATGCGCCCGTAGGCGCGGGTTCGGTCGTAGCCGTGTGGCTCCTCGGCGATGTTGATCACGCCGCCGGCGTTGGCCACGAAGTCCGGCGCGTAGACCACGCCCCGCCGGCGCAGCCGCTCGGCGTCGGCCAGTTCCGACAGCTGGTTGTTGGCCGATCCCACCACCGCGTCGCACCCCAGCTCGGGGATCGTCTCGGCGTTCAGCACGCCGCCCAGCGCGCACGGCGAGAAGATGTCGCACGAGACGGCGTGGGCGGCGTCGGGCGCCACCGGCACGGCGCCGTGCCGCTCGACCACCGAATCGACCGCCGCGTCCCTGACGTCCGCCACCGTGAGCTTGGCGCCCTCCTCGGCGAGGTGGTCGGCGAGCGCGCCGCCCACCTTCCCCACCCCGGAGACGCACACGTGCCGCCCGGCCAGGGACGGGCCTCCCCACAACCGCTCGGCCACCGCCTTCATGGCCCACAGCACGCCCCAGGCCGTGGCCGGCGACGGGTCCCCCGAGCCACCCAGCGACTCGCTGACGCCGGTCACGTGGCGGGTCTCGCGGCGGACCACGTCCATGTCGGCCTGGCTGGTGCCGACGTCCTCGGCGGTGATGTAGCGGCCGCTCAGGCCCTCGACGAACCGGCCGTACGCGCGGAGCAGGGCCTCGCTCTTGTCCGTGGCGGGGTCACCGATGATCACGGCCTTGCCCCCGCCCTGGTCGTTGCCGCACACCGCGTGCTTGTAGGTCATCCCCTGCGCCAGCCGGCACACGTCCACCACCGCCTCGTTCTCCGAGGCGTACGGGTAGAAGCGGGTCCCACCGAGGGCGGGACCGAGCGCCGTCGAGTGGATGGCGACGATGGCCCGCAACCCCGTCGGGGAATCGTGGAAGAAGGCCACCTCCTCGAACCCGTCGGCCTTGAGGATGTCGAACACCGATGACACTGTCGGGAGGGTATCCCCCCAACGGGCTCGCCTCGCTCGGCTCCGGTGTACCGTCCCGCCGATGCGTACCCCATCCGCCGCCTACCCCGTCCGCCTGCGGGGTCGGCTCGACGCGGCAGTGACCGATGCGGCGATCGACGAGGGCGCCGGGCGCCCGCATCGGCCGCCGCAGCCCTGACGGCGTCGCCTCGACGGAGCGAGAGTGGCGACCGAGCT
>JBOGHG010000024.1:0-27918 GCA_050744525.1 Acidimicrobiales bacterium
GCCTTCGTGCTGCGCCGGTTGATGGGACGCCTGCGCATCACCGACGACGTGGTCCGACATCTGACGACCTTCCAGCGGCTGGGCGAGACCGTCGAGGTCGAGCTCCCCGGCGAGCTGATGCCGATCGGGGCCCGCACCGTCTTCCGGGCCCTGCGCACCCGGGGTGCCGCCCAGATCGGCCCCGACTGGGTCTGGCCCTACTGGCTCGAGCGTCAGCTCGATCCCGGCTCGCCGGCGTTCGTGCCCCGTGGCCACCTGCCGTTCCTCACCAACATGACGCACCGCAACTGGACCGCGGTGGGCAATCTCGACTCGCCGTGGGAGGCCATCGTCGACCCGCGTGGCCTGGTCACACCGTGGTTCGACGGCTGGTCGTTGGACTGGTGGGTCGGCGCCGACGACCGCTGGCACCTGCCGTCGCGGGAGGTCAACGTGCGCCAGCGACTGGTGGCCGACACACCCGTCGTGGAGACGGCCATGCGGGTGCCGGGCGGCGACGTCATCGAGCGGGTCTACGCCGTGCGGCGCAGCTCGACCGAGGGAGGCGGCGAGCTCGTGGTCGCGGAGGTCGAGAACGCCACCAAGGTGCCCGTCGCCCTGGCACTGGCCGTCCGGCCCTACAACCCCGAGGGACTGTCGGTGATCGAGCGCGTGGGGCTCCACGACGGTGCGACCGTGACGGTGGACGGGCGTGTCGCCATGCTCCTGCCGAAGCCCCCGGCCCGCATGGCCGCCTCCGCGTTCCACGACGGCGACTCGGCCGGGACCGTGATGTCGGGTGCCGCGGGCGACCGCTGGCGGGGGACGGTGCGGGACCCGGCCGGCCTGGCGCAGGCGGCTTTCGTGTACCCGCTGGCCCACGGCGCCACCTTGCGGGCCGTCATCCCCCTCGTGCCCGAACGCCGCACCCGGCGCCGGGGTTTGGCGCGCCGAAGGGTCGCCCTCGCACCCGCCCTGCCCAAGGCGCTGCCACCTGCCGAGGCCGTGGCGCGGGGCTGGCAGTCGCAGAGCGCGCGTGGCCTCCGGCTGGTGCTGCCCGACGACCGGTTGGCCTCGGCCGTCGACGCCAACCGGCGCTTCCTGCTGCTGCTCCACGACGGCGACGAGATCACGCCGGGGCCCTCGACCTACCACCGGTTCTGGTTCCGCGACGCCGCCTACCTGCTGGCCGCCCTCGACCGCTACGGGTACCACGAGGAGGTCGCCCAGGTGCTCGACTCGTACCCGGGCCGTCAGCACGCGGACGGGTTCTTCTTCAGCCAGCGGCAGGAGTGGGACGCCAACGGCGCCGCCCTCCACGCGCTGGTCCAGCACTGGCGCCTCACCCGGGACGCGGCGCTGGTCGAATCCATGGTGGGACCGATCGCCAAGGGCGTCCACTGGATCGACCGGAAGCGGCACACCCGCAAGGCCAAGCGCAATGATCCCGCCCTGCGCGGGCTGCTTCCCGCGGGGGTGTCGGCCGAGCACCTGGGCCCCTTCGACTACTTCTACTGGGACGACTTCTGGGGCGTCGCCGGGCTACGGGCAGGCGCCGAGCTGCTGCGGGCCGCAGAACAGCATGATGCCGCCGACGAGGCCGACCGGTTCGCCGCCTCGATGTGGGACGACCTCGAGCGCTCGCTGGAGCTGACCGCCGACCGGCTCGGCACCGTCGCCATCCCCGCGGGGCCTCGGCGTCGCGTCGACTCCGGCGCCATCGGGTCGCTGGTGGCCTGCACGCCGCTCGACCTCCTGCCTCCGGACGATCCCCGGGTGGCCGCCACCGCCGATCTCATCCGCCGGCGGTTCACGCTCGAGACCGTGCCGCCGGCCCAGGACCCGGCCACCGACGGGGGCCGGGCGTTCTTCCAGGGCATCAGTCACACCGGGCTCGGCACCTACCTCACGCTGCAGCTGGCGGCGGTCGAGCTACGGGCGGGGGACCGGCGCTGCCTCGATCGTCTGGCCTGGATGCTGGACGCCGCCACCCCCACGTGGACGTGGCCCGAGGCCATCCACCCTCGCCTCGACGGCGGCTGCATGGGCGACGGCCACCACGGATGGGCCGCCGCCGAGCTGCTGACCTTCGTTCGTGACCTGCTGCTGCGCGAGGTCGACGGCGGGGTGGCGCTGGCGTCGCTGGTGCCCGACGGCTGGTACGGCCGGGGCTGGGAGGTGCACGACGCGCCGACCGCCGCCGGCCACGTCTCCTACGCGGTCCGTTGGCACGGTGACCGGGCGGCGCTGTTGTGGGAGCTCACACCCCATGCCGGCGCCGGGGAGGTCCGGCTGACCGCCCCGGGGATCGACCCGTCGTGGTCGACGAGCGAGCGCTGCGGCGAGGCGTTGCTCGGTCCGGTGCCGGCGCCGCCACAATCGTCACCGGCGACGGGCGCCGCCGTCGGGCGCGACCGCTAGGCCAGGCGGCAGAGGACCGGCATCGATCCGATGCGGTTCTCGTTCATGTTCTTCTGCACGAACGACCAGAAGCTGGGCTTGGTGAACATGCCGAGCCACAGCCGGGGTACGCCATGGTCCCAGCGGGCATGGTTCACGAACGCGTACTCGCTCTCGCCGGTGGGCCGCAGCACCGTCGAGTTGTCGAGGCCCGTCTCGGACATGAACCATCCGGCCAGGTGGTCCCAGAGCTTGAGAGCGGCGTCCACGTCGTCGGCTACGAAGTAGTTGAACAGGAACAGCCCCGGACGGGTCTTGTCGACGTCGGCGATGCACTTGGCGCACCGGGCCCGCATCGTGTCGGCCCGGGTGGCCTCGGCATCGAGGTCCTTGCGCAGCTGGGCGTAGGGCTCGGCGGCCTCGAGCGCGTTCAGGTCGCCGGGCGAGGTGGTCTCGACCAGCACGATCGCGTCGAACCTCGCCGGGTGCTCCGCGTTGCGGGCATACCCCGCCGGAGGCGGCGCCAGCACGCTTCGATACACGGTGGCCCGCTCGACGGCATCGACCTGGGCCAGGTCGGCCGCCGCGGCCTTGAGCCGACCAAGCAGCGCGGTCTTCGCGTCCGACGATCCGGGGAACGGGCGGCGCCCGGTCGGTGGTTCCACCTCCGCCGACAGGAGCAGGTAGCCGAGGCCGGGCGGATCGACGAGCGTCGCGGGACGGTATCTCGGCTTGGCGTTGACGATGGTGGGATCCATGGGTCCCTCCCTTCTGACGGGCATCAACGCGGGTACCCACGGCGCAGCCCGCCGAAACGATCCGTTGCCTTCGGACGCGCGGCCGTCATATCGTTTTTGTGATGCCAACAACGAGATCTCATGTCGGCGATCCAGATGGCGGGCTTCCGGTGTTCCCCGGGTTCCGCGAGGTGGCCGAGAGCCGCCGCCGCCTGCTCGGTGAGCTGATGAGCCAGCGGCGGTCGCTCGGCCTGTCACAAACCGAGGTCGCCGCCCGGATGGGAACCTCCCAGTCGGCCGTCGCCCGCCTCGAGGCCGTGGCCGGCGATGTGCGACTGTCGACGCTCGAGCGTTACGCGGAGGCGCTGGGTCACACCCTCCGCTGGTCACTGGAGCCGGCGTCCCGGCGGGCGGAACCCGCCCCGGCGGGCGACGACAGGGTGCGCCGTCGATGACCGCCGCCGCCTGCACACCCCCGTGGCTGCCGCCGGGCCGGCCACCCGAGGTCCCCGCGCCGGGCTTACCACCCCGCGAGCCCGGCCCACGGCCCGTGTACCCGCCGGTGCCCCAGGTCCCGATCCCGGGCGAGCAACCGGCGACCGCTGGCTTCGAGTCGACCATCTATGCCGGGCTGCTCGAGCGGCGCATCGTGTTCGTCCGGGACCGCCTCGACCACGACACCGCCACCCTGGTGACCGCGCAGCTCATGACCCTCGACGCCGACACCACGCCGGTCACGCTGGTGGTCAACAGCGGGGGAGGGCCGGTCGACGCCGCCGCCGGCCTGCTCGACACCATGGACCTCCTGCGATGCCCGGTCGACACCAGCTGCGTCGGGCGGGCCGAGGGCACGGCCGCGATGGTCGTCGCCGCCGGCACCGGCCGTCGCCGCTGCGGCCCGGGGGCCACGTTCCGCCTGCGCCTACCCGACCTGGAGGCGGCCGGGCCCGCCGACCGCTTGCGGCGGGACGTCGAGAGCGCCACCCAGTTCCAGCGGGGGCTGGTCGACCGCCTTGCCGCCATCACGGGGCAGTCGCGGGCGCTGGTCGCCCGGGACGTGGAGCGCGGCCGCTTGCTGACCTCCGACGAGGCGGTCGCCTACGGGCTCGTGGACGAGGTGTCGAGTCCGCCCTGATGGCCCGCCCCCGCGGGCGCTACAAGGGACCAAGATGTCCGCATGATCGACCACGTCTCCATCCAATGTGCCGACGTCGCGGCCACCACCGCGTTCTACGACACCGTCCTGGCGACGATCGGCGGCCAGCGGATCCTCGAGTACGGCGATGTCATCGGATATGGCGTGCCGCCGATGCCGGACTTCTGGGTCGGCCCGCACAACACCGGCGAGGGCTTCCGCGAGTCACACATCGCCTTCTCGGCGCCCGATCGTGCTGCGGTGCGCTCGTTCGTCGAGGCGGCCAGGGCAGCGGGCGCCACGGTGTTGCACGAGCCCAAGGTCTGGCCCGAGTACCACCCCCACTACTACGGCGGCTTCGTCCGTGACCCCGACGGCAACAACGTCGAGGCGGTGTGTCACACGCCCGCCAGCGCGTGAGCCAGGTGGTCGGGGGTCCGAGGATGCCGAGCCAGAAGCGCTCGGAGGACCAGCTTCTGCGATTGCGGAGCGCCGTGCAGGCGGCGAACCGTCAGTCCGACAGGGTCGCGGTGGTGATGCCCCAGGGGCGCAGGGTGAACGAACCCTCGAAGGGCGCCACCGGACGGCCCCGCAGGTCGACCAGCCAGCCGCGGCGGCCATCGATGCGGACCTCCGCCGGCTCGTCTTGGGGATTGAACACCCGCACGGTCAGTGCGCCGCCCTCCCTCACGACCGCCGAGACCACCGCCCCCTCCACGGCCAGGGCCGAGCCGGCCGCAGGCAGATCGGCGTCGCCTCCGCCCGAACCGGCGGACGGCACGACCGGCTCCGACGGCTCGGACGCCTCGACCACCTGCAACGGCACGAGCACCTCGTCGGCCAACGCGAACGGGTCCACGTCACCGACGGCGACCGCGTAGCGGCGGGTCACGCGCTTCTGCAGCTGCGGACCCTCCAGGCGGATCAACGGACCCGCCGGCAGCGGCCGGGTCGGCATCGGCACTTGCGACAGCACCCCGGTGCAGCGCAACAGCGTCAGCGCCAGCTCGTGGGCACGGCTGCGCCGGACGTCCACCAGCTCGTACTCGGCCACGCCGTCGTGCACGACCGTGAGCCCGCCCGCCTGCACGAACCGGAGCGCCGGATAGGTCGGCAGCGGCGCCTCGGTGGGGCCGCCCTCGGCTTCCACGCCCCGCTCGACCGTCCCGAACGCGGTCTCGGCCCGGGAGGTCGCTGCGGGCGTCGGCAGCGGGAAGTGCGCCCGCAAGCGGTGGTCCCGGCTGCGGTTGTCGATCGTGGTCTCGACCCGGAGCGCCCGTTCCCCCGCCCTCAGCTCGAGCTGCGTGACGACCTCGTGCTCGACCTCGCCGGTGCGCTCCTCCAGGCCCTCGGCTCGGGCGGGCCAGCTGTAGCGGGCCGCGACCCGCACCCGGGCGCGGAGCGGTCCCCGCTCGAGCACGGCCACGTCCACCGACTCGGGGTCGTCGACCAGCGTGTCCCGGGCGGGCGGGCACCAGTTGTACGTGTCGCCGCAGTCGCCGCCGTCGACCAGGCGGCCGAACCCGGCGTGACCGTCGACGGCGAACGTCCCAGCGGCCGGGTCGACGGTGACGGTCACCAGGCCATTCGCCAGCGTCGGCCCACCGCCGGCCGCGCCCTCGACGACGGAGACGGCCTCGACCGGGGTGCCTGCGCCGTCGGCGGTCCAGCCCCGCCAGCCGAACCCCGCCACCTCACCGACGTGCGCCAGCACCGTGACCTGCGCGGGCCGGCGGACGCGCAACCGGACCGGTCCCACGTCGGCCAGGGCCGCGAGGGCGCCGCGGGTGTCCGGCGACACCAGTGAGCCCGTCCCCTGGCGGTGGGCTGAGACCAGCACCTCGCCGTCCGCCGACTCGAGACTGAAGCCCGTGATCGTGCGCATCCACTCCAGCTCCTCGGCGGCGGGGACGACCAGTTCCGGTGGTCCCTCCAGCAGCACCGACTCGGCGGGCTGCGCACGGAGGAGCTGAGTGCCCGGCGGCGCGTCGGCGCCGGCGACGGCGAGCCGGACCAGGCCGCCCCGGGCGCGGGACGTGGGGTTGACGATCAGCGGACCGTCGTGCCGCACCCGGGCGGCCAGGTGGGCGAGCGCCCGGTCGGCCAGGCCGTCGGCGATGTCGGCGGCCTCGGCGTAGCGGTGGAGCACGGCGTCGCAGACCTCGTCGATCGAGCAGGCGCACACCGAGTCGTGGGCCGAGTTGAGGATCAGGTCCCGCCAGGCCTCGTCGAGCAGGGCCATCGGCCAACGCTCCACGGGGAGGAACAGCGCCGACAGCGGCTCCGCCAGGCGCTCGACTGCTCGCTCGGCCCGGGCGGCGGCCTGGCGGACGTCGACCCGGTTCGACGTCACGCCCATGAGCAGGTTGGCGCGCGCGCCGGCGCGGAGCTCGCCCCGCCACGTGGGCAGGCCCTCGGTGGCGACGGTCGCAAGGTGCTCGGGCAACGACACGATCCGCAGGTCGAGGTTGTCCTGGAGTGCGGTGGCCTCGGCCACGACCCGTCCCAGCCACGGCTGCGGCATCTGGTGGTCGGTGCCGTTCATCCACAGCAGCGGGCCGACGAGCAGGTCGCCCCACTGCCGTGCGAACCCGTCGAGGGCGGCGACGAAGGCCTTGGCGTCATCGGGCAGCGCCGAACCGTTCCCGTAACCCTGGGGCAGGTATTCGGCCCGCACCGCCGAGCCATCGGGGGCCTGCCACCAGAAGCCACTGCGGTCGATGGCCGCGGGCACGCCCCGCCACACCACGGCGTGCTCGAAGCCGAAGCCGGCCAGGATCTGGGGCATCTGGGCGACGTGGCCGAACATGTCGGGCAGGTAGCCGACCGCCATGGCGCCGCCGAACCGGTCGGCCACCCTCAGGCCCCGCTGCAGGTTGCGGACCAGGGTCTCGCCCGACACCAGGAACTCGTCGGGGAGCGTGTACCACGGCCCGATCGAGATCCGGCCGCTGCCGACCAGCCGCCGGAGCGGCTCCTCGGCCTCCGGCCGCACCGCGAGGTAGTCGTCGACCACCGCCAGCTGTCCGTCCAGCAGGAACCGGGCGTATGCCGGGTCGTTCTCCATCTGCGGGATCAAGCGGTCCAGCAGGTCGACCAGCCGTAGCCGGTAGGACTGGAACGACCGGTACCACTCCCGGTCCCAGTGGGTGTGGGGGACGATGTGGACGGTCCGCTTCGCGCCAGGAGCTGCGGAAACCCTCGTTGTCGATGCGGTCATGAGACCCCTTCGGTCCTCAGCCGGTCCTCAGCAGTTTGGCCCAACGTCTCGTCGACCACGGCCCCCACCTTGTCCTCGTCGCTTCGGATCACAAGCGCGTAAGTGCGCACAGCGTCCCGGCCTGCTGGAACGCGAGGCGCGTCTCTAGCCTTACGAGAACCGCCGTTCCGCGTAGGGCGACCGTTGTGGAGCGTTCGAGGCCACGGCTGGGTCATGGGGCCGTCGCGGGGACCAGCTCGACGGTGTCGCCCTTTCTCAGCGCCGTGTAGTCGGCCCAACCCACGGAATCCAGGACGTAGTGCACAGCCACGATGGCGAGCGACACCCACTCGGCCCAGAACAGCGTGAACCAGTCCGTCACGACCCAGAGCAGGATCGACACGAAAATCGTTCCGACGAGCTGGACCTTGAGGAGCATCGACTTGTTCTTCGAGAACCAGATCATGACGGCGACGTTGCCGACAAAGAAGGCGACGGCGGCGACGAAGTGCGGCCAGCGGGATGCGCCATCGTGGTCAAAGACGATGACGACCGAGAGCAGTGTGCCGAGGACCCAGTTGTACCAGTGGCCGTCCTTGAGGACGCCGTTCACGATGAAGAGCATCGCGGCGACAGTGAGCGGAAAGTAGAACGCCTGCGGAGTGCTGACATCGTGATAGGCGCTGATGCTTCCTCGGACGTTGTCGGGACCGTCGTCGACGAGCAGCAGCAGTCCCGGTGTGAGCACCAAGACGGATGCCAGGATGCGCTCGAGCTGGGCGAACTGCTTGATCGTATCGAAGCCGGGTGCCTCCATGACCGTCAGTCGTTTCACGCTCCCGCCCTTCTCGCCTCACGCGGCATCCTGCGCATGTTGGGACCGCAACTATTGCATGCACGCCGCTGATGTGCCGTCGGTACCGATGACGACACACCCGAATACCCGCCGGCGCTTTGGGAGACAGGAGCGAGTCGAGCTCAGCGGGGATCCCGGCCCGTGTAGGCCAGCAGCCGGTCCTGTGGGGACGCATCGCCGCCGATCGGGACCTCTGGTTTGAAGACGCCCTTGCGCTGTTCTTCGGTGAACTTCCCGTGCACCATCTCGTACGCTGCCGCCGCGAGGGCATCGGGCATCGTCGCGTCCTGGCCCGTGGCACGGGCCACGTCCCAGGTGTGCACGAGGAGGTCGCTGAACGCCACGCCCAGCGCCGGGCCGGTCTTCTCAATGGCCCCGGGTTCCGCGTATGCGCCGAGCATGTCGCGCCGCACTGCCTCGAAATCTGCCACGGGGTCATCGCTCAGCGTCGCCGGCGGTGTTGGGCTAGGGGGCGACGCGTCCTCGCTCCGAGCGGAGCTCAGGAAGTACCGCTGGGTCTCGAGGATGTGATTGAGCAGGGTGCGCACATTCCAGTCGTCGCAGGGCGTCTTGGCGTCGAGCTTCTCAGCGGCGCCGGAGGCCTTCCCGGTGGCCCATGAGCTCGCACGGTCGTAGAGATCGAGCAGGTCTGGTTCCATCGGTGAACCCGATCGGCAATTCGACGTATCCCTTTCCCTACCCGCCCGCGGGCCCAGTAGTCCCCACTGACCGCCCGGTGCTTCCCGTTGTCGCGCCACCGTGAAGCCGACTGGTCGGCCTCCGGTGGCCTCACTCGATGACGATGCCCGACAGGTCCTCGGCCGGCGCTGGATACCGCAGGTCGAGCCCCTCGAGCGTGTCGATGAGGGTGTGACAGATCACCAGGTCGCGGTACCACTTGCGGTTGGCGGGCACCACGATCCACGGCGCGTGCTTGGCCGCGGTGCGCTGCACCATCGCCTCGTAGGCGTCCTGGTAGTCGTCCCAGCGCTCGCGCTCGTCGAGGTCGCTGGTGCGGAACTTCCAGTTCTTCGCGGGGTTCTCGAGCCGCGCCCGGAGGCGCTCGGCCTGCTCGTCCTTGGAGATGTGCAGGAAGAACTTGAGGATGATCGTGCCCTCGTCCGCCAGCATCCTCTCGAAGTTGCGGATGTGCGTGTAGCGGGCCCTCCACCGCGTCGGCGGCACCAGGTTGTGGACCCGGACGATGAGCACGTCCTCGTAGTGGCTGCGGTCGAAGATCGCGATCTGACCCTTGGCGGGAGCGTGGGGGTGGACGCGCCACAGGAAGTCGTGGGCCAGCTCCGCATCGGTGGGCGCCTTGAAGGATGCGACGTGCACGCCCGCGGGATCGAGTCCCTCGAACGCCTTGCGAATGGCGCCGCCCTTGCCCGACGTGTCGGTCCCCTGGAGCACCACCAGCAGCTTGTAGCGGCCGTCGGCGTAGAACTTCTCCTGCAGGTCGTCGAGGCGGGCGGTCAGCTCGGCGAGCTCGGCGCGTCCGTCCGACTTTCCGCCCACGAATCCGGCGGTGTCCGCAGGGTCCCACTTGGACAGCGTGAAGTCCTTTCCGTCGGTGACCCGGTAGTGCCGCATGTGGTCGGTCTAGCGCGCTGCGCCGTCGTTGTCCGTAGTCGGGCGCTACGAGCCACCCCACTAGGCTTGGGCGGGTGCGCATCGCCTTCGGGACCGACGAGCGGACCGACGTGACCGACGGGATCAAGCGGACGCTGTCGGAGCGGGGCCACGAGGTCGTCGTCGTGGGCGAGGGGGAGCCGTGGCCCGACGTCGGCCGGGGCGTGGGCCGAGCGGTCGTGGAGGGCCGCGCCGACCGGGGAGTGGTCTGCTGCTGGACCGGAACCGGGGTGTCCATGGCCGCCAACAAGGTGCACGGGGTGCGGGCGGCGCTGTGCACGGACCCGGAGACGGCGGCCGGCGCCCGGCGCTGGAACGGCGCCAACGTGCTCGCCCTCGGCCTGCGGCTCACGTCGCCGGCACTGGCCGACGAGATGATCGACGCCTTCCTGGGCACCGAGCCGGAGGCCGACGAGGCGGCAAACATCGCCAAGCTGCAGTGACGGGGGGACCGCCGTGCGGCGCCAGGGGGTCCACTAGTGTCGCCCGCGATGGCCACCGCGACGGCACCGATGCTTCGCAAGGCCCTGCAGGGCCGGTCGCCGTCGCTCACGATCGAACGCGAGCTGTGGGAGGCCGGCCACGAGGTCGTCGTCGGCATGGACGAGGTCGGTCGGGGCGCCTGGGCGGGCCCCCTCACGGTCGGTGCCGCGGTGCTGCCCCGGGATCGGCGGGTCTACAAGATCCGTGACTCCAAGCAGCTGCTGGCCCACGAGCGCGAGGCGCTGTTCGACCGCATCAGCGGCTGGTGCTCCGCGTGGGCAGTCGGGCACGCCTCGCCCGAGGAGTGCGACGAGCTGGGGATGAGCGAAGCCCAACGGCGGGCGGCTCGGCGAGCCCTCGAGGCGCTGGGGGTGACGCCGGGTCGGGTCCTGCTCGACGGCAAGTGGGACTTCGTCGGTGGCGGCATCGCCCGGCGGATCGTGCGTGGCGACTCGCGCTGCCTGTCGATCGCCGCGGCCTCGATCCTCGCCAAGGTGACGCGCGACCGGATCATGCAGGGCGAGGCCGACCACTATCCCTGGTGGTGGTTCGACGACAACAAGGGCTATCCCTGCCCCCGCCACAAGGCCGTCCTGCGGGGCCTGGGCCCGTCGGCGATCCACCGCCGGAGCTGGGTGTTCATGGAGGGCCTGCCCTACGGCGGCGTCGTCCGGTTCGTGCGCCCCGATCCTCAGGGGACGTTGTTCGACTGCGCCGCCGACGGGGCCTTCGATTGAGGCGCGGCTCGCCGGGGTAAGTGGCCGACATGCCCGACCCCGAGGAGATGCAGGAGCGGCTCGACGAGGTGGGCAAGCACATCGACGAGGCGCGCGAGCAGGCCGACGACGATGACCTGCTTCCCGAAGACGAAGACCCCGACGAGTACGAGCCCAAGGAGGGAATGGGCGGCTCGTCGCCCGCCTGACCCGTCCCCGTTGGTGGTGGGATCGCTCCCGCCCCTACCCTCGGCCGGATGCGACGCCATCGCGCCGCCGTCGCGCTCGTCGCGTGGACGTTCCTCGTCTGGACCACCCGCATAGCCAACATCTGGCGCGATGCCGACCTCGACACCGGCGAGCGCTGGGGGCGGACCCTGCTGGCCCTGAGCTTCACCGTGCTGGCCATCGCCGCCGGGGTGGCGCTGTGGCGGCGGCTGCGACAGGCCACGGTCGTCGCCGTGGGGGCGCTGGCGGCGTGGACCATCGCCGTCTGGGTCGTGCGCGGCATCGGCATCCTGGTCGCCGACCACGATCCCGGGTTCAAGGCCGTCCACACGGTCCTGGCCGCGGCGTCGATCGTGCTGGCGGTGCTGGCCTGGCGGGAGACGCGGCGGGAGACGCGGCACCCGACTACAGCGGCTCCGGTGCCGGCGGGGCGTCGGGACTGACCCTCACGTCCAGGGCGAGGGTCAGGCAACGGCAGCCGCCGCCCGCCTTGAGGAACTCGTCGATCTTGCACCTGACCACCGTGAAACCCCAGGCCTCCAGCTGGCGCCCCACCCGGGGCGGGACCGCCGGCATGACGATGGTGGTGCCGACGACCACCGAGTTGGCGCAGAACGACAGCGTCTCGTCGTCGCTGAGCACAAGGGGCTCGGGTACCAGGGCCTCGACCACCTTGCGGCCGTAGGCGTCCCACCCGAGGGGGGCCACGATGGCGCGCCGGGCGTCGAGCGGGCAGAAGGTGAGATCCACGTGGTACAGCCGGGGGTCGACGAGCTGGATGGGGCGGACCGGGCACGCCAGGAGCGTCGACAGCTCGGTGGCGGCGCCGGCATCGGAGCGGAACGAGTAGCCCGACAGCAGCACACTCCGGCCCGACCCCCGCCCGTCCTCTGGCGTGAACGGCAAGGCGTCGCCGGCGCCCTCGTGGTCGAGTCCGGCCGGTAGGCGATCGACCCGCCAGCCCCGCTGGCCGAACCAGGCGGCGTTGATCGTCGTCTCCGGCCGGCGCTCGGGGTGGCGGAAGTGGCTGGGCACGAACTGGCCACCGTTGACCAGCCCGGCGTTGGCGGTGAACACCAGGTCGGGCACGTCGGCCTCGGGCTCCATCACGACCACCTCGGCGCCGGCGGCCTCGAGCGTCGCCAGCAACCCCTCCCACTCGGCCAGGGCGCGCTCGGGGTCGACCGACACCTCACGGCTCATCCAGGGGTTGATCTCGTAGAGGACACCGAAGTGTCGCGGTGGGCACATGAGGTAGCGGCGCCCCCACTCCAGACCGCCGGCCGGGTCCGTCATGTCCGGCCCTTCGGGTTGCCGAGGAGGTGGTCGACGAGCTGGCGGACGAACAGGCCCACGTCGGTCACGATCCCCAGCGCCTGGTGGCTGCCCCGGTCGGCCAGCTTGGTGACCACCGCCTGGTTGATGTCGACGCAGAAGGTCTCGACCCCGGCCGGCAGGCAATTTCCGGTGGCGATGGCGTGCAGCGTGGACGCCAGCATGAGGGCGGCCGTCACGCCGGGAATGTGCTCGCGCAGTGCGTCGGCGGCCGCGACCGTGTCGGAGATCACGTCGGGGAGCGGACCGTCGTCCCGGATCGAGCCGCCCAGCACGAACGGCACGCCGGCCCTGACGCATGCATGCATCACGCCGGCGGTGACGTAGCCGGCATCGACGGCAGCGGCGATCGAGCCGTGGCGGCGCACCTCGTTGATGACCCGAATGTGGTTGGCGTGACCACCCTCGGTCGGCACGCCCTCGGCCACGGATACCCCCAGCGACGTGCCCAGCACGTTGGCCTCGATGTCGTGGGCGGCGAACCCGTTACCGGCGAAGAGCACGTCCACCCAGCCGGCGGAGACGAGCCGGGCCAGGTCGGGAGCCCCGCCGGTGTGCACCACCGCCGGTCCACAGACGACCAGCACCTTCCCACCACGATCGCGTGCGGCGCGCAGCCGCTCGGCAACCCGGGCCACGAGCAGCGCCTTGGGCTTCTCCGACGACACCTCCGAGGCCATGAACTCGAAGACCTGGGTGTCGCGGGCGTGCGCCGGGGCCTGCACCCGTACGCCGTCGCTGCCCACCACCACGGCGTCGCGGGCCGCCACCCGGTGCATGGGCAACGTGCGCGCGTGCCCGTCGTGCAGCACCAACGCACAGTCCATCTCCGGGTTCTCGACCGTCAGCCAGCGTCCGTCGATCCGCACCTCGGTGGCGAGGTTGGTGGTGGAGTAGAAGCCGGCGGGGAGCACGCCGTCCACCTCGGCGGGCACCAGGTGGGCGTCCGATTCGGCTACCCGGTTGGCGCCGTGCATCTGCAGGGAGTCGAGCAGCGGGCCCAGCACGACGTCGTCGCCGCTGACCTCGATGCGGGCCCGGCTGGCATCGAGACTGGTCTTGCCGATGCGGAACTCGGCGATCTCGTAGTCGCAGCCGGCGTCCAGGATCGTGTCGAGGATCTTGGCCAGGAGCAGCGAATCGACAATGTGGCCGCTGACCTCGATGGTCTCGGTAGCCATCACACTCCTTTGTGCGTGGGTCCGTGTGTGGGGTTCCGGTGCCTGCCGACGGCACGGATATCATGCCGCCCGCCATGGGTCAGCCGATCAACGTCGTCGAGAAGCCGTCCCGGACACCCGGCATCGCCCGGTTCGAGATCAACCGCTCGCTGACCGGGATGGGCCACGAGCGCTACGCGTCGGCAGAGGCCATCGTCGACGACCGGGCGGTCGACGAGCTGGCCCGGCGGCTGTTCGCCACCGGCGGTGTCACCTGGGTCCACGTCAACAGCAGCATCATCACGGTTGCGCTGGCCGATGGCTGGGCGGGCGAGCAACTGCTCGACGTCATCCGGGGCCTCTACATCTACTATCCGCCGACGACCGAGGACCCGGGCTCGGCTTCGGCTGTTTCCAGCTCGGCTGGTGAGGAAGCCACAGGTGGTGACATGTCGCCCACCAATGGCGCCGACGACGTCGGCGATGCCGCCGCCGGCGCTGCCACCGCTGCGCCCGACGCCGAGCCGGCCGCCGGCGCGGGGGCAACGGAAAGCGACGCACGGCAGTAGCGTCGACTCCGAACCATTCGGGCAGGGGCCCGGGGACCGCCAGCCGCCAACGGCGTCGGCCGGCGAAGGAGACGAAATGAGTCAGAGTGCCTGGCAGGCCGTGCTCGACCGACTGGACGAGGCCGCCGAGCTGGCCAAGCTCGATGCCGATGTGCACCGGATGCTGCGCACCCCCCGGCGCACGCTCGAGGTCTCGGTCCCGGTGCGGCTCGACGACGGCTCGGTCGAGGTCTTCACCGGGTGGCGGGTCCACCACGACACGACCCGCGGGCCCGGCAAGGGTGGGGTCCGGTTCCATCCCGATCTCGATGCCGACGAGGTCAAGGCCCTGGCCGCGATGATGACGTTCAAGACGGCGGTGCTCGACCTGCCCTTCGGTGGTGCCAAGGGCGGCGTGCGCTGCGATCCCCGGCTGCTGTCGGGCGGCGAGCTCGAGCGGCTGACCCGCCGCTTCGCCTACGAGATCAGCCCGCTGCTCGGCCCCGAGACCGATATCCCTGCGCCGGACGTCAACACCGACAGCCGGGTCATGGCCTGGCTCGTGGATACGCTCACAATGGTCTCGGGCAAGAACCTGGCGGCGTCGGTGACCGGCAAGCCGCTGTCGATCGGTGGCTCCCGGACGCACACCGGCGCCACGTCGTCGGGCTGCCTGACCTGCGCCCGGGCCGCGTTCCGGGAGCTGGAGATGCCCATGGTGGGCAGCCGGGCCGTGGTCCAGGGCTTCGGCAAGGTGGGCGGACCGCTGGCGTTCCTGCTCACGTCGGCCGGCATGCGGGTGGTGGCGGTGAGCGACATCGGCGGCGCCGTGATCAACGAGGGTGGCCTCGACATCAACGCGCTGTCGGACCACGTTGCCGAGACGGGCTCGGTGGTGGGATTCGCCGGTGGTGACAGCATCGGCGGCGACGCCCTGTGGGACGTCGAGTGCGAGCTCCTGGTGCCGGCGGCGCTGGGAGGGTGCATCGACCCCGTGGTCGCCAAGCGGATCACCGCCGACGTGATCGTCGAGGCCGCGAACGGGCCGACGACGGTCGACGCCCAGCCCGTCCTCGACGAGCGGGGCATCGTGGTCGTGCCCGACATCCTCGCCAACGCGGGCGGCGTGACGGCCAGCTACTTCGAGTGGGCGCAGGCGTTGCAGGCCTACCCCTGGGAGGAACAGGTGGTGGCAGAGCGCCTGCGGCAGCGGATGGACGGCGCCTTCACCGCCGTGTGGGCCCGGGCACAGACGCTGAGCGTCGGCATGCGCACCGCCGCCCACGTGGTGGCGGTCGAGCGGGTCGCGGCGGCCATCGGCGCCCGCGGCCTGTTCCCCTGACGTCCGCTCCCGCCGCCCGTGGCGCTGACGGGCTCACCTCGGCGAAGAAGGCCGGACGGCACGGGATCCGCCCGCGATGACTCGGCCTCAGGCGACGTTGGCGAGCTCGATGACGTTGACGAGGAGGTGGTCGATCACCCAGTCCTCGACGCAACCCCGGAATTGCCGGCGGTTCGTCTTGTCCATCGCCGGGGCGAGCTCGGCGCGAAAACGCCCGTCTCCCAGCGACTCGATCGGACCGGTCAAGTCGGAGGTGACCTCCAGGCGGCATGCCCTGAGCTGCGCCTCGACCATCTCGGGAAGGGTCTGGTCCTGTTCGCCACCCTTGGTCTTCGCGGATACGACGAGCTCGGTGGCGCGGCCCTCGCTGACCGACTCGTGGGTGGATAGCGTGGCCTCGCGCAGGGCCAGGACCCCCACGATGCCGACCCCGAGGCCGATGGCCCCGAGGAGGAGCCGCATCGGTGTGAGCTTCTTCACGGCGTGATCACAACGGGCGGCCGCCGCGGCGCAGCAGCTGCCGGATCTGGTCGTCGTTGGCTCCCGGCACCTCTTGGGCCAGGACCGTGATGTCGTCGAGCAGCAGCCCGCCCGCCGGGTAGCTGATGGGGTCGAGCTGGCGGCCGAGTCGCTCCTCGCCGGCCGGCGACGAGGACTTCGATGCGACACGGTCGACGATCCAGGCAATGCCGGACAGGAGGACGCCGCCCCCGACCAGGAAGGTGATGAACACGTTCAGGTCGCGGGAGGGCTCCCGCAGCCAGGTGAAGCGGTCGGCGGACGGCGGCCGGGTCTCCCGAAGGATGTTGCCGACCATCGGATCGACCCTGGTGCTCCGGTACTCGAGTCGGGCGAGGCGCCGCAGCACCAGGCCCGTGGCGAGACCCACCTCGGCGATGAGGACGATCAACCCGAAGAACAGCGCCCGGTTCCACTCCCAGCGGTTGAGCGACACGATCATGTACAGGGCGCCCGCGAGCAGCGTCCCGATGCCGGCCAGCCAGGCGATGATCCTCACGGCGCCGTATCCCCTTGCATGGTCACCTGCCCGCTGTCGCCGTCGACCAGCACGACGGCACCCTCCGGAAGGTCGTCGGTCGCACCCGCGTAGCCCACCACCGTCGGCACCCCGGCCTCACGGGCCAGGATGGCGAGGTGCGACAGCACCGAGCCGGTCTCCGCGACGATGCCCTTGAGGCGAGGCAACAGGGGCCCCAGCCCCGGCGACAACGTCGTCGTGACGAGCACGGAGCCCGCCGGAGGAGCGTCGGCGTCGTAGCTGACGGGACCGCTGCCGGTGCCACCGCCGGCGCCGGTGCCGCCGCCCACCTCGCTGGCGCACTGCGCCCTGATCGGCCGGCCCCGGTCGGACAGTTGGAACGAGGCCGGGAGCGGCCCGCCGAAGTCGTGGGCGTGGCTCGACACCAGCGCAGGCACGACGACCGCGCGCTTGGTGGCCACCGCCTCGACGTGCTCGAGGGTCATGTGGCGGATGAGCTCCGGCTCGGTGAGGTCGCCGGCGGCGGCCAGCCGCTCGCCCAGCTCCCACGCGGCACGCCCGGAGACCTCCTGCACCCAGCGCACCCGCAGCCGCAGCGCCTCGCGGAGGATGCCGTTGTCGCTGCACGCCTGGCAGCTCGTGATGGTGTGGACCGCAACCGCCTCCTCGGGGAGCTCGGGCTCCGGCGCGACCCGGGGCGCGGTGAGCGCCAGGACCGACGGGCTCCGCGTGATGATCTCCTTGTCGCTCAGGCCGTCCTGGCGGGCCTCCGCCAGCACCCGAAGGGCCACGGACGCACCGGTCATGCGGTTGCCGCCGGTGTCGGTGAGCATCCCCATGAGGATCTCGTGCGCATGCAGGGAGCGCAGGATGGCCCGGCTGCGGTGCAGCAGCGCGATCAGCTGCCGGCTGGTGATGTCGGTGAGGGCCGGGACGGCTTCGAGGTCGGCGTCGGTCCGGTCGAGGAGGTGCTCGGCGAGCCGAGGCAGCGCAGAGCGGAGCCGCCCCACCCGCCAGGCCCCCCGCACCTGGCGGCCGGAGGCGATCGGGTTCAGCCGGTGGAGCATGGTGTGCTTGGGCTGGATCTCCCCGGCCAGGCGCAGGTCGATGGCGACGTGGCCGTCGACGGAGACCACGACCTCGCTGGCGTCGACCTGGGCCTGGGTGGCGGTGCCGGCCAGGATGACGGCCTGGGCCACGGCCTCCCGGAGCGGGGGTACCCACAGGTCGCGCTCCAGCTCGGTGAGCGGGGCCGGGAAGGTCTCCGCCACCGGGCCGGGACCGTAGATGGGGCCTCGCGGCGCGCCGCGGATCTCGCTGGTGACCGGACGGGACTGGAGCAGCCAGAGCTGCTGCTCGGTGCCGATGGCCCACTCGACGTCCTGTGGGCCGCCGAAGACCTCGGCAACCCTCGTCGACAGGGCCATGAGTCGCCGGAGGTCGGCCGTCGGGAGCTTGGGCCCATCGTTGGCCGCGAACTCGATGACCTTGGCGGTGCTCGGCTCGAGGACGTAACGGGAGCCGTCGACCTCGCCGCTCACGAGCGGTTCCGGCCCACCCCGCACGGCGCTCACGATCCGGCGGTCGGTGCGACCCGACACGGGATCGACCCCGAACATCACCCCGCCGAACCGGGGCTCGATCAGCGGCTGGACCAGCACCGCGATCGGCTGGTCGGTCGCGCCGGCCCGCTGGCGTGAGTCGAGGACCGCGGTCACCGCGGTGACGAAGTCGTCGAACCCGTTGATCCCGATCACCGACTCGAATTGGCCGGCCATCGACGATTCGGCCGTGTCCTCGACGACCGAGGAGCTGCGGGCCACGAGCGCCCGGTCGTCGCCACCGGCCCGGTTGAAGGCCTTCTTCACCGCCGCGTGCTCTGCGACGGGCGCACCGCTGTCGACGGCATCGCAGAAGGCCGTGGTGAGGACAACGCCGGGAAGCGTGTTCAGCCCCGCTGCCGCTCCACTTGCCAGGGCTGCTGACTTGCCGCCGGTGAGGGCAGGCTCCCGGGCCGCCTCGTCGCCCAGGTCGACCACCAAGGGTCGTGCCGTCTCTACGCTCGGTGAGTCACCGACGAGCCCCTCCTTCACAGCGACAGATCCTTGCTCTGTTCACCGGCCGTTCGCCAGTGCGTATCCACAGGTCAACCCTCCCGCTCATCGGCTTCCTGCAGGGGCAGGATCACCTGGAACCGGGTGTCGCCCGGCTCCGACTCGATGCGGATGTCGCCACGGTGCCTTCCGACGATGATCCGCCAGGCGATGTCCAGGCCGAGGCCGGTGCCCTTGCCCATTGGTTTGGTCGTGAAGAACGGCTCGAAGATCCGGCTGCGGACCTCGTCGGGCACTCCCGGACCGGTGTCGCCGATCTCGACGACCATCCGGTCGTCGTCACCGCCGAGCCCGGTGCGGATCGTGAGCGTGCCGTCCCCGCCCATGGCATCGACCGCGTTGTCGATCAGGTTGGTCCAAACCTGGTTGAGCTCGCCCGGGAAGGCGGCGATGTGCGGGAGGGTGCGGTCGTAGTCCCGGACGACGTCGATCCCCTCGCCGAGCTTGTGTCCGAGCATCGTCAGGGTGGCGTCGAGACCCTCGTGCACGTCGAACGACTGCAGCGGGGCCCGGTCCATCTGCGTGTACTGCTTCGCCGAGGTGAGCAGGGCGGAGATGCGGGTGGCGGCTTCGGTGATCTCGTCGAGCAGGCCGTCGGACTCGAGCGAACGGACCGGGTACGCCAGGGCGGGACCCAGGTCCGGCGGCGGCACGACGTTGGCCAGCTGCTTCGCCCACTCGACATCCACGCCGGCGGCCACCAGGGTGGGCGCGATCTCCCAGCTGTCCTCGACACCGTGGTCCTCGAGCCAGCCCGCCAGCTCGTCCTCGCGGTCCGATGCCTCCAGCGGCGACATCTCCGGTGCATCCTTGCGGTGGTCGAGAGCCCGCCCGGACAGGTCGGCCAACACCTCGAGCTGGCTGGCGCTGAGGTCGCTGCGGATCACTTTGCCGATCTCGCCGCGCATGCTGATGAGCCGCTCCCGCAGGGTGGCGGTGGCCCGCAGCACCGCGGCCACCGGGTTGTTCAGCTCGTGGGTGAGACCCGCGGTCACCGAGCCGAGCGCCACCAGCCGCTCGTGCCGCTCGACGATGTTGCTGGCGTCCGCTCCCTGGGTCGCCGCCCCCACCAGCAGATGGGCGGCCATCGGGAACCACTTCTTGATTGCCCGGCCGAAGTCGGCGGCGGGTATCTCGAAGACCCGGCAAGGGCTGGCGGCGCGGGAGGTGCTCAGATAGAACAGCGGCTCATCGCGGTCGACCAGGTAAGCGTTGAACGCGCCCGTGTAGGCGCCGCAGTAGTCGGTGCGGAACAGCTCGATCTCCCCGCCCTGGACGCGCTTGCTCATCGCCAGCTCTCCCGACAGCAGCACCATGAAGCACGAGGCCGGCGAGCCCTCGGCGCACATGGTGGCGCCGTCGGGGTACTCGACGACGCGCCCCCGCTGGGCGATCCATGCGAGCTGCTCGTCGTTCAGCTCCTCGAACAGGAAGAGGGTCCGCAGCTGCTCGGGCGTCAGCCGCTCGGGCTCGCTCATTGGTGCTCCAGGTAGCCGTGGATGAGCTGGATGGCCATGGCACCCTCGCCGACCGCCGAAGCGACCCGCTTGACCGAGTTGGCACGCACGTCGCCGGCGGCGAACACGCCGGGAACGCTCGCCTCCAGGAAATAGGGGTCTCGGTCGAGCGTCCAGCCCCGCGGGCGGTGCCGTTCCGACCGCAGGTCGGGCCCGGTCAGCACGAACCCGCGCCGGTCGCGTTCGACGACCCCCTCGAGCCATCCCGTCCGGGGGGCGGCGCCGATGAACACGAAGAGGTAGGAGGCCGGCGCCGTCTCCTGCTTGCCGGTCGTGCTGTCGCAGATCGTGATCGCCTCGAGATGGTCGTCACCCTCCAGGGCGACGACCTCGGTGGTGAGTCGGACGTCGATGTTGGGGACCTCGTCGATCTGGCGGATGAGGTAGTAGGACATCGACTTCTCGAGGCTGTCCGCGCGTACCAGCAGCGTCACCTGGCGGGCGTGGCGAGACAGGAACACCGCCGCCTGGCCGGCGGAATTGGCTCCCCCGACGATGAAGATGTCGTCCCCGGCGCAGGCGGATGCCTCGGTCACCGCCGAGCCGTAGAAGCAGCCGCGGCCCGTGAGGGTGTCGGCCCCCGGCACGTCGAGCCGGCGGTATGCGATCCCGGTGGCGAGCAGCACGGCGTGGGCCACGACCTCGCCGCCGTCGGCGAACCGAACGGCGCGTGACGATGCCCGCGCGTCGAGGCCGACGACGTCGCGCGTCGTGAGGACCTCGGCGCCGAACTTGTGGGCCTGGCGTCGGGCCCGGTCCGTGAGCTGGGCGCCGGTCACCCCGTCCGGAAAGCCCAGGTAGTTCTCGATCCGGGAGCTCTGGCCCGCTTGCCCGCCGGTGGCCTGCCGTTCGACCAGCACGGTCCGCATGCCTTCCGACGCCGCGTACACCGCCGCGCCCAGGCCGGCGGGTCCCCCGCCGACGATGACGACGTCGTAGAAGTCGGTCGACGGCGTGGTCGAGAGCCCGACCTTGGCCGCCAGCTCGCCGACCGACGGGTCGACCAGGTGGTCGCTGTCCGGCGTCACCACCAGCGGGATCCTGGTGACATCCACGCCGGCCGCGGCGAGCAGGCGCTGGCCCTCGGGCTCCTCGCTCGAGAGCCAGCGGTAGGGCACGGAGTTGCGGGCCAGGAAGTCCCGCACCTCGAAGGATCGGGCCGACCAACGGTGCCCGACCACTTGGGTCTGGGTGGCCGGGTGCTCATCGCTCGCCTGCCACATCTCGATGAGGCTGTCGACGATGGGGTAGAGCTTCTCCTCGGGCGGATCCCACGGCTTGAGCAGGTAATGGTCGAGGTCGACGATGTTGATCGCCTGGATGGCCGCGTCGGTGTCGGCGTACGCGGTGAGCAGGGCCCGCCGCGCAAGAGGGAACAGGTCCATCGCCTCCTCGAGGAACTCGAGCCCGCTCATCTCGGGCATGCGATGGTCGGCCAACAACACGGCGACCAGGTCACCGCGCAGCTTGAGCTCACGCAGAGTCTCCAGGGCCTGCGGTCCGGACTCGGTCCGCACCACGCGGTAGTCCTCGCCGTACTGGCGGCGGAGGTCCCGTGCGACCGCCCGCGACACCCCGGGATCGTCGTCGACGGTCAGCAGGATGGGTTTACGGTCGCTCTCGGTGGCCATGCAGGTAAGGACGCTAACGGGGAGCGAATCTGATCGCTCCCGTCGGGCGCCTCGATTTCGGCCATCATGAGGTCGATCGCGACACCAAAGGAGGGTCCTGATGCCCATGGTTGAGCTGGGGCCGGCTGCGCAGCGGATGGCCGACCTGATCGAGGGCGTCCCCGACGAGCTGCTCGGCGGGGCGACACCGTGTCCCGAGTACACGCTCGGTGACCTGGTCGACCACGTCAGCGGGTTCGCGCTGGCGTTCACGGCCGCCGCCAGGAAGGACACCGGCAGCATGACGTCCCGGAGGGCCTCGGGTGACGCCTCACGCCTCGGCGATGACTGGCGCACCCGCCTGCCGCGTGACCTCGCCGCGCTGGCGGATGCGTGGCGCGACCCGGCGGCCTGGAGTGGCATGACCAGGGCCGGCGGCGTCGACCTGCCCGGCGAGCTCGCCGGGATCATCGCCCTGGACGAGCTCGTGGTCCACGGTTGGGACGTCGCCCGGTCGAGTGGACAGGACTTCGATGGGGACCGCGAGTCGCTCGAGGCGGTGCACGGGTTCGTCAAGCAGTTCTCCGGTGCCGGGCAGGACGCCGCACGGGAGGGCTTGTTCGGGCCCGAGGTGCCGGTGCCGGACGACGCCCCACTGCTGGACCGCATCATCGGGCTCACCGGGCGAGACCCCGGCTGGTCACCACACTGACAACACTCACCATCCCGACCTACGAGGAGCACAAGCATGGATTGGAAGCTCGAGCTGGTGGCGGTTCCCGTGTCCGATGTCGATCGAGCCAAGGACTTCTACACCGAGAAAGCGGGCTTCAACGTCGATCACGATCACACAGTCAGCGACGAGATCCGCTTCGTGCAGCTGACCCCTCCGGGGTCGGCCTGCTCCATCGCCTTCGGCAAGGGGATCACCGAGACGGCACCGGGCTCGGCCCAGGGCCTGCAAATGGTCGTCGACGACGTAGAGGCCGCCCGTGCCGAGCTCATCGGGCGGGGTGTCGAGACCGGTGAGGTCCAGGACTTCCCCTGGGGCCGGTTCGTGTTCTTCAGCGACCCGGACGGCAACGGCTGGGCCGTCCAGCAGTTGCCCGCCCGCGACTAGTGCACGCGGCTACGTCCCGGCGAGCCGCGTGGCCAGGTCGCGCCACTCGGCGATGGGCTGGCGCCCCGAGTCGGTCACCACGCTGACGGCGACGTGGTCGGCGCCCGCGTCCCGGTGCTCAGCCAGGCGGGCCGCCACGCTGTCGGCGTCGCCCCACGCCACCACTGCGTCGACCAGCCGGTCGACCAACCGCTGGATCTCGTCGTCGGCGAAGCCCATGCGCCGGAAGCTCCGCTGGTAGCCGGGGAGGCGGCCGAGGAAGCCGAGGGGGCGGCGGGCGAGTTGCCGGGCCCGCTGGGGGGTGCTGGCGAGGACGACCAGCTGCTCGACGGCCAGCGTGGTGTCCGCGCCGAGGCGCGCCCGGGCCCGCGCGACATAGTCGGTGGTGACGAGGACGGGGAGCGCGCCGGCGGCCCGATCACGAGCCAGATCCAGCATGCGCGGTCCCAGGGCCGCCATGACTCGGGCCGCCTGTGGCACCGTCGGCGAACGGGAGTCCAGCCGGTCGAGGTAGGCGTTGAGCGTCGCCAGCGGGTTCGGCCCGTGCGCACCGCCCAGACCGACGACGAACCGGCCCGGATGCGCTGCCTCGAGCTCGGCGTACAGCGCCGCCACGTCGTCGGACGGGAACCGGTCGACCGAGAGGACCCCGGCGGCGACCCGGGCGCGTTCGGTCGCCCGGACGACGTCAGCGATCTGGCGCAGGTTGTCGAGCGGGCCACCGGTCAGCCAGATGGTCGCGTAGCCCAGCTCCTCCAGCTCGACGGCGGTGTCGACGAGGGCGTCGCCTCGGTCCGCGGCCACTGCCGCACCGAGGCTGCCCAGTTCGATCTTCGCCACACCGTCCTCCCCGCTTGTCCGGCCGCCGCCGGCGTGCGCCGACCCGAGCCCGCGGCCCAAACTACGCTGCTCGGCGGGCAGCGCCGTCGACGTCGGTGCCCGCCAGAGGTAGGCGAGTAGCCGAGTTGGTCGTGGGGGGATCGGAGGATCGGGCGGCGGATGCACGAGGATGCGCAGCCCCGGTGGTGGACTCGGCGGCGGCGGATCCTGGTGCCCCTCATCGCAGTCGGCGTCATGGTCGGCACCTGGTCGGGCGCCCGCGCCTGGTTCGACACCCGCGACGAGTTCGATCGCACCGCGCAGGCGGTGCGCGAAACGCGAAGCGATCTCGCCGTAGCGCGAGACGACCTGGCCGGCGCGATCGTGCGCCTCCGAGCGCAGCGGGCGGCCATGCACACGGCGTTGGCGACGCTCGACATCCGCGAGGGCGAGCGCGACGCCGCCGCGGGGACGCTGGCCGCCGCCGAGAACCGGCTCGCCGAGCTACGCGCCGACCTGGCGGTCGCGTCGGCCGACCTCGCGGAACGGGAGAACCAGCTGCAGGGGCTCGACCGCTGCGTGCGCGGCGTCGTCGAGGGCCTGAACCAGGTGGCCGTGGGCGACATCGCGGGCCTCGACGCCACCCTGGCCGGCATCGAGGACACCTGCCGGTCGGCAGGAGCGAACCTGTGACGACCGTCGACGCGCTCGTGACCTCGCGCCACTTGTCGCGACCGCGTGTGCTGGTGCTGGTCGGGTCGGTCCTGGCCGTGGCCCTCGCCGGCCTCTTCATCTTCCGGTACCAACAGGCGCGGGCGAGGCTCGACGACGAGCATGCCCGGCTGGCGGCGGCGGCGGAGAGCCTCGCGGACACGCGGGCCGAACACGACCGCACCCGGCGGCGGACCGCCCTGACGCGGGACGGCGTCGCGCTCGTCCGCTCCGAGGTGGAGCTGGCCGTCGCCGCCCGCACGTGGATCGAGGCCGTCACCCGCAACACCCAGCAGCAGATCACCGGCGTGGAGGCCGATCGCACGGAGACCGACACGGCACGGTTCCTGATCGCCGCCCACGCCAACGAGGTGCGGAGCTGTCTCGCCGGTGTCTCGCGCGCCGTCGGCGCGAGCCGGGCCGGCGAGGTCCGGTCCTCGGTGGCGGCACTGCGCGGTACGGCCGGCGAGTGCACCCGCACACTGGCCTATGCCAGCGGCGCGCGGTTCCCCTACGACTTCGCCGACCCGTTCGTGCTGAGCGCGGAAGGCACATACTACGGCTACTCCACGAACGCAGGTGCGGGCGACATCCAGGTGATCCGCTCGCCCGATCTCGTCAACTGGGAGCTGGTGGGCAACGGGCTGGCGGACATGCCCCGGTGGGCGGCACCCAACGCCACGTGGGCACCCGCGGTGCTGGCGCGCGGCGGCGGGTACGTCGCCTACTACACGGTCCGGGATGCCGCGTCGCTGCGGCAGTGCATCTCGCGGGCGGTGTCGGACACGCCCGCCGGTCCGTTCGTCGACGGCTCGTCCGGACCGCTGGTCTGCCAGTTCGCGGACGGCGGATCGATCGATCCGAGCCCCTTTGTCGACGGCGACGGCCGGGCGTACCTGCTGTGGAAGTCCGAGGGCCGCGGCGCCGCGCCGGCGACCATCTGGTCGCAGGAGCTCAGCCCCGACGGCATGGCCCTCGTGGCCGCCGCCGGGGCGCTCCTGGTCGCCGATCGGGCGTTCGAGCGCGGTGTGATCGAGGCGCCCAGCCTCGTCCATGAGGCGGGTGGCTACTACCTCTTGTACGCCGCCGCCGACTGGAGCTCCCGCTCCTACTCGGTGGCCTATGCCCGCTGCGCCGGACCCGTAGGGCCGTGCCTCAAGCCCGGCGACGGGCGGGTGCTGGTGTCCGGGCCGCGGCTGGCGGGGCCCGGTGGGGCCGAGGTGTTCCGCGACGCCGGCGGCAGCCCGTGGACCGCGTTCCACGCGTTCGCGGAGCCCGACGTTGGCTACCCGAGCAGCCGCTACCTGCACCTCGCCCGGCTGCGGGTCGTCGACGGACGGATCGTCCTCGACGCCAGCACCTAGTGCGTCGGCCGCCGAGCCTCGTCCCGCACCCGTTCGACCTCGACGCGTGTGCTGCCGTAGGCGCCGCCGCCGCCCCAGTCCGTGAGCGCGTCGTTGGTGAGCGAGTTGGCGGTGCCGCGCTCGCCGTGCTGGTCGGACCACCAGCCGAACGGCACGGCCACGACCCCCGGTCGCAGCCGGGTGCCCACCCGGGCCGGGAGGGTCAGGGATCCCCGGTCGTTCCACACGCGCACGGTGTCGCCGCCGGTGATCCCCCGGGCGGCGGCATCGTCGGGGTCGAGGTCGGCGTACGGCCCACCCTCGGGCGGGCCGTGCTTGGGGAGGTGGGAGTACGAGGTGTTGAGGAACCGCGTGTGGGCCTTGGGCGTCATCAGCACGAGCGGATAGCGCCCCGCCAGCTCGTCCTCGCCGCCGACGCCTTCCCCCGGCGAGCGGAAGGTGGGGAGCGGGTCGTGCCCCCGGGCGGCGAGCGCGTAGCTGTAGAGCTCGGCGCGGCCGCTGGCGGTGGCGAAGCCGCCGTGGGCGTAGGGGCGCAAGTCCTCGGGCAGCGACAGCCGCACGAAGCCACGCTCCCGCAGCGCATCGACGTCGACGTCGTGCAGCGCGCTCCGCAGCAGCGACTCGTCGTCCTCGAAGAGCTCGTGCTCGGTGAACCCCATGGCCCGGGCCAGGCGCCGCCACAGCTCGGTGTTGGGCACGGCCTCGCCCAACGGCGGGATCGCCGCCGCGTTCCAACCAAGGTAGAGGTGGCCCCAGGACGGCACCACGTCGGTCTGCTCGATCTGCGTGGCGGCCGGGAAGATCACGTCGGCGTAACGCGCCGTGTCGGTGAGGAACTGCTCGCTGGCCACGGTGAAGAGGTCCTCCCGCGCCAGCCCCCGCCGCGTCAGCTCGGCGTTGGGGACCGACACGAGGGGATTGCCGTTCCACACGAACAGCGCCTTCACCGGGGGGTCCATCTCCGGGTCGGTGAGGGCCCGGCCCAGGTGGTTCATGTTGACGGCCCGCCGTGGCCCCGGCGGCCCGAGCGGTGGCCCGTCGAACACCGAGTCGTCGACGTTGGTCTCGGCCCAGGCGCCGACGCTGCGGGAGAGACCGCCACCCCGGTGGCGCCACGCCCCGGTGAGCGCCGGTAGGCAGGCAAGCGCCCGGAAGAACATGGCGCCGTGCTCCTGGTGCTCGGCGCCGATGAGCGTGCGGATGAACGCGGGCGTGGTGGTGCCGAACGCGTGCCCCAGCCGCTCCACCTCGTCGGCGTCGAGGCCGCACACCGCCGCCACCCGCGCCGGCGACCACTGCCCCACCAACCCGGCGAGGCGCTCGAACCCCACGGTGTGCCGCTCGACGTAGTCGTGGTCGATCAGGTCGTCGCGGACGAGCACGTGCATCATCCCGAGCATCAACGCCACGTCGGTGCCCGGGAGCGGCTGCACGAACCAGTCGGCGGATTCGGCCGTCATCGTGCGCATGGGGTCGATCACGACGATCGTGGCGCCGTTGGCCCGGGCTTCCTCGACGAACGGCCACAGGTGCCGGTTGGTCAGGCGGGTGTTGGTCCCCCACAGCAGGACCAGCCGGGCGAAGCGGACGTCGGTGGGGTCGGCCGCCCGGCCCGAGCCGTTGGTCGAGGCGGTGCCGGCGCCGGCGACGGCGCCGCACAGCGACCCGGTCAGGTGGGACGCGCCCAGCTTGGCGAAGAACCGCCGGTCGAGCGACGACTGCTGGATCAGGCCCTGGGTGCCGGCGCTCCACCAGGGCAGCACGGCCTCGCCGCCGTGCCGGCGCACGATCTCGCCGAGCCGCCCGGCCACCAGCGCCAGGGCCTCGCCCCAGGACACCGGGGCGAAGGCCCCCTCGCCCTTGGGACCGCGCCGCACCAGCGGGCGGAGGATCCGGTCCGGGCTGTACACCCG
>JBOGHG010000025.1:0-27257 GCA_050744525.1 Acidimicrobiales bacterium
GTCAGCATGGAGGCGCGTGATTTATAGGTAGCGCGGTACCGATCCCTACGCGCCGGTCGACCCGTACGGTGACCACCAGGCGGAAGCAGGCGACTGGCGGGTCGCAGCAGGCGATACCCCCGGCGGCTGCTCCCCACGGCCCACCGGGCAGGCGCCGGCCGGGCGCGGCGGGAGAGCGCAGGCGCCGGCCGGGCGCCGCGGGAGAGCGAACACGGCCCTCGGCATCACCGACCCCTGTGACGCCCGCGGCTCCGTGATGTCATGACCGCCTCACGGGCGCGACACTTGTTGCGCGCCGGTCGCCGGACCGGGCGGGGCACAAGGTCGTGTGGCATGGCCGGATGGCGTCGGCATCTTGGGGGTCGGGCGTGAGCCGGCTAGCCGGCACGCCGGCGGCGCCCGGCGAGGGGCCGGCGCTCCCAGGTGCCTGGCCACTGGTGGGGCGGGGCGACGAGCTGACCCTGGCGCGGGAGTCGCTGCGGCGCCGCGGCTGCGTGGTCCTCGCCGGCGCGTCCGGAGTCGGCAAGACGCGCCTGGCGCGCGAGGTCCTGGCGGCCGGTGCGTCACGTGGGGCGCCGCCGCAGTGGGTGGCGGCGACGCGGTCGGCCGCCACCGTGGCGCTGGGCGCCTTCGCCCACCTGGTGCCCGGCGAGTCCCTGGCGATCGGCGAGGGGCAGGACCGGCGTGCCGTCATCTTCGACGCCATCGTCCGGGCCATCGAACGCCATTCGGCGCAGGGCCGACCGGTGGTGGGGGTCGACGACGCTCACCTGCTCGACGACGCGTCGGCGACGCTGGTCCACCTGCTGGTGACGGCCGGCGCCGCGCGACTCGTGGTGACGGTCCGCAGCGGCGAGCCGACACCTGATCCCGTGGTGGCGCTGTGGAAGGACGAGCTGGCGCTGCGCATCGAGGTCCAGCCGCTGTCGCGGCTCGAGGTGAGTGAGCTGCTGGGGGCCACGCTGCGCGGGACCGTCGACGGAGCCACCGCCCGCCGGCTGTTCGACGTCACACGCGGCAACGCGCTGTTCCTCCGTGAGCTGGTCGACGAGGGACTGGCGTCCGGTGCGCTGATCGAGGAGGCCGGGGTGTGGCGCTGGCACGGGCCGTTGCGCCCCGGGGTCCGGCTCCGGGACCTGATCGCGGAGCGGCTCGGCAGCCTCGACGAGTCCGAGCGCGACGCGCTGGAGCTCGTGGCGCTCGGCGAACCGCTCACCGGCCCGGTGGTCGACCGCCTCGTGCCCGAGGAGGTGCTGCGGCGCCTGGAGCGGCGGCGCGTCGTCGACGCGGGGCTTGTCGACGGTCACCTCGAACTGCGGCTGGCCCATCCGCTGTTCGGCGACGTGCTCGTGCACGACGCCTCGCCGCGCCGGCTCGACGACTGCCGCCGCCAGCTCGCCGATGCCTGGGGGGACGAGCACTCGCTGGGGCCCGACGAGGTCCTGCGGGTGGCGACGTGGCGGGCGGCCGTCGGCGACCACTCCAACCCGGGCGTGCTGTTCGCCGGCGCCCACCGGGCGCTGGTGCTCGGCGACGACGTCACCGCGGAAGGGCTGGCGCGCATCGTCCACGCCGCCGCTCCCAGCGCCGCGACCGGGATGCTGCTGGGCGACGCGCTCAGCTCGCTGGGCCGGCACGACGAGGCGCTCGACGTGTGGCGGCCGGCGTTGGAGCTGCCCGGCACCAAGGCCGAGCGCGCCGAGGTGGCGGCCGCCATCGCCGGTGTGGTCGCCTGGCGCCTGGACCGTCCCGACGAGGCCCGCCGGGTCCTGCGGGAGACCGCCGAGCTGCTGACCGACCCCGCCGCCCTCGACCTGCTCACCAGCCACGAGGCGCTGCTCGAGTCGCTCGGTGCCCCCACCTCGACCAAAGCCATCGCCATCGCCGAGGCCGAGCTGGTCCGGCCGGACCTGTCGGTCGGCTCGCGGCTGCGGGCCCAGTTGTCGGCTGCGGCCGGGTGGGTGGACGCCGGCGAGATCGAGCGGGCCATCGAGGCCACGCAGGAGGCCATGGGCGTGGCCATGCGCGAAGAGCTTGCCGGGCTGGCGCTCTACCACGCCATGTCCTTGGCGCAGTCGCTCGTGCTGGCGGGCCGCGTGCCCGAGGCCGATGCGTTGATCGAGATGGGTCACGAGTCCGCCCTGACCGCTCATGCCGACGTCGCCCGGGGTGCCTGGTGCTTCCTTCGGGGGGTGCTGGCGGTGTTCCGCGGGCGGCCCCACGTGGCGGTGGCGACGCTGCGCGAATCGGATCTCCTGCTCGGTCGCTTCGACTACGGGCTACGGCGCGGCATCCTGATCTGGCAGGGCATGGCCGAGGCGCTGCGCGGGGAGGCGGCCGCCACCGAGCGGGCGCTGGACGACGCCCAGCGCACCAACCGCAGCCGAGCGCGCCTCTACGACGCCGACTGGGCGCGGGCTCGGGCATGGATGCTGGCCGCCGCCGGCCAGCTGACCGACGCAGAGCGAGCCGGCGCCGAGGCCGCCGACGTGGCGGTGCGGGCCGAGCGGTGGACGTACGAGGTGCTGGCGCTCCACGACCGGGCGCGGTTCCGGGGGCTGGGCGGCCCCGAAGCCGCGGCGGCCAGCGGCGTCGTCGGCCGCCTCGAGGAGCTCGCCGGCCAGGTCGACGGCCGACTGGCGCCGGCCTGCGCCGCCCATGCGCGGGCGCTCGCCGCCGGCGATGGTGTGGCCCTCGATGCCGCGGCCACCACGTTCGGCGAGCTGGGATTCGACCTCTTCGCGGCCGAGGCGCAGGCCGCCGCCGCGAAGGCCCACACCGCCGCAGGCCAGAAGGCGAGGGCACATGCGTCCACCGAGCGGGCGCGCCGGCTGGCCGCGGCATGCGTCGGCGCCACGACCCCGTTGCTTCGCCGGGTGGAAGCCGCGGGCCAACCGGGCGACCTGACCCGCCGCGAACGGGAGACCGCCGGGCTGGCCGCACGGGGGCATTCGGACCGCGAGATCGCCGACATGCTGTTCCTGTCGGTCCGCACGGTCCATGCCCACCTGCGATCCGCCTACGCCAAGCTCGGGGTCTCGGGGAGGGGCGAACTGGCGGCGGCACTGGACATCCCCCCTGGCGCCGGGCGCGAATAGGTATCCCAGTGCCGATCCCCTCCCGCCGGGACCCTCCGTACCGTGGTCGCATGAGAGGGCGCCTCCCGCACTTCGGCGTTCAACGCCGTCACGCGCGCCCTGTCAGCCGGTGGGGCTGGGGCGGGCCGGTCCCACCGGAGCTCCTGGCCGCCCGGCGGAATGGTCCCAGCAGGGAAGTGGGGAACGGGCCGCATGCCTGAACCGGATGGCCTGGACCGCCTGCCCGAGACCTACGCCCTGGCACTCCGCCTGCGCGGCGAGGGGTTGGGGCACGAGGCCATCGGTCGGGTGCTCGACATCGAGACCGAGTCCGTGGGACCGCTGCTCGACCTGGCAGAGTCGAAGCTGGCCGGGCTGACGTGCCGTTGCGACCCGGGGGCACCGCGGGGGATCCGATCGCCTGACGTGGGATGACGTGGGGTCATGCCGGTCCCCGTTCGAGGGCGTCCCCAACGCCTGGCGACCGGCATAAGGTGCGCGCCCATGCCGCGACCGACCACCACTGCGACCGTCCATCGGCTCGAGGTCACCCTCGAGGACGTCGAGCCGCCCGTCTGGCGCGGGATCGAGGTGCCGAGCTCGATCACCCTCGCTGGGCTCCATACCGTCATCCAGCAGGCGATGGGGTGGGAGGACTACCACCTCCACCAGTTCGAGATCGGGGACACGATCTACGGCGTCGACGACGGCGAGGGGTGGGGGCCACCGACCGTCGACGAGAACCGCACGAGGCTCGGCGAGGTGGCGCCCGAGGGCACGATGTTCAGCTATCAGTACGACTTCGGTGACTCGTGGGAGCACGGCATCAAGGTCAGCCAGGTCGCAGAACCGGTTGCGGGCTCGACCTACCCGCGCTGTGTCGCCGGTGAGCGGGCGTGCCCGCCCGAGGACTGCGGCGGGGCTTGGGGTTACATCGAGCTGCTCGAGGCGCTCGCCGATCCCCGGCACGAGCGGCACGAGGAGCTGCTCGAGTGGGTGGGAGGTTCGTTCGACCCCGCCAGGTTCGACCTCGAGGACGTGAACACCCGGCTGGGGAGCGCGTGAGTAGTCCCCATCCGGGCTCGTTCGGCTGGCCCGGGCGTACCAACGGTCGTCACCGGCCGGCATCGATGAGGTCGACGACCAGCGGCGCGCCCGGCTCGTTCGGCCATCGGCGATCCCCCGAGGCGGGCGATTCGGCACGCCGCTCGCCGAAGGCGCGCGCCACCTCGGCCCGTTCGTCGTCTCCAGCCCGGGCCCACTGGCGGGCGCACTGACGCCAGCGCAGGTTCGCGCTCGCCAGGTCGCGGAGCCGCTCGGCCTGCGCCGCCAAACGCCCCCGGTGGATGGCCCGCTGCATGGACGCCAGCGCCGGCGATGGTCGCGGCATCTCCGGCCGATCGGTGACGTCGACCTCGAGGCGACGGATCGCGTCGGGGGGCACCAGCAGCCGGGCGGTGGCATCGCCCATGTCGGCCCGGAACGGTGCCACAGCCAGCAGGCTGCCGTCGCCGGCAAGGAAGGCCCGTGCCCAGAGCCCACCCCGCCGCCACGCCCATCCGTCGATGCGGACCTCGATCTCGGCCGGACCGGTGCGGCTGGCGGCCACCGGCGCCTCGGCCAGCGCACCCGGCAGAGAGCCGACGTCGACGGGCACGCGCCCTGGCGGTCTCGGTCGGTGCGATGCCGGTTGCGCCGGAAGGCGGAGGTCGGGCCGGCGACGAGCGCCGGTGGCGTCCTCGAGGCGGTGATCGCGGAGGCGAGGCCCGGCCCGAGCGCCGGTCCGCTCGAACTCGCGGGCGAGCGATGTCAGGCGGTCGGACACGAGCGACCGCCCGGGGCTGAGCCTGCTCACGCGGCGTAGGAGCCCTGCAACCGCACGCGCCGCCTTGCCGCCGGGCGACGGGCCAGACGCGCCGCCGACCGCGTCGAGCAGGAGGTCGACACCCATGCGCAGGTCGCGCTCGACCATGCCGTTCACGTCGAGCACCCGGCCGACGGCTGCCAGCTCCGCCGCCGCCTCCAGCAGGCCGACCGCTCGGACCAGGGGCGGCGCCCCCGGCGCACAGGCGAACCCATAGGCGACCGCGGCGCGGTGGAGGGCCGGCGCGACGGGCGATGCGGCGTCAGCGCCGGGAGGGTCGGCCAGGTCGGCGCCCCCGCCGGCGGCAGGGCGGCCGCCACCCGTGAGTCGTGCCGTCGCCGGGCGCAGCGGGTCACGCTCTGCCGCGTGCAACAGGGCGACCACATCGTCGCCATGACCCGGCCCGAGCAGCAGGTCGAGGCGGCGGCGCAGACCACCGGACAGCGCGTCGGGTGGGTGGCGCGATGGCAGCTCGATGGTGAGGCCGACGAGGCAGCCCGGCCGCGCCGCGTCCACGTCGAGCTCGACGCCGCCCCCCAGGTCGAGCCCCGCGGACCCGGCGGGCCCGACCGGCCAGGAGCCGACGCTCACCAACCCACTACCGGCCACGTGGTGGGCGACCAGCGGCTGGTACCCCAACAGCGGTTCAGCCATCACGGGCCACCTCCGGCTCGAGTCCGACGAGGCGAGCGGTGAACGTGAGCCGGTCGCGAAACCGCCGGGCCAGCCGGCTCCGCCGTTTGCGGAGGGCCGGCGAGGCCGCGGGGATGGCCGGGCCGGCGAAGCAGTGCCGCTGGCCGGCGTACCAGAGCGCCGCCCACTCGGCCGCCTCGGTAGCTGTGGCGCCACCGGCCGGCTGCGGGCAGTCGGGCGGCACCGGCGCGCCGGCCACGGCGACCGTCAGGTAGGCAAGCGCGGCCGCCCCGGACGCAGGATCGACGTCGAGGCCGCGATGGATGGCACGCCGGACGGCAGCAAGCGACTCGCCGGCAAGGGCATCGGCCTCGACGTCGCGGGGCAAGGGGCCGTGGAACGGCCAGCCCCACCCCGCGGCGTCGAGGTCGATGAGCTGCTGCCAGTCCATCGCCTGTGGGGCCCGAACCCGGCCCCGCACGATGTCGATCGCAGCCCGCTGGAGGACCGTGGCGACGAACCCGCCGAGGTTGTCGATGGTGACGGCCGTCTCGGCGGTCGCCGCCCAGACCCGGCGGAGGGCGTCTTGGCGCAGGTCGTCGGCCAGAAACCGCGGCAGGCGGTTGGTGGCCAGGATGTGGTTGATGAGGGCCCGGCCGGCGCTGGACCGCAGGAAGCGGTCGGCCTGCTCGGCCGGGCTGCGCTGCTCGTAGATGATCATGGCCAGTTTGTAGCGAGGGGGTATGACAATTTCGGGCGGTCGGAGGGGTGGCGGCGGGTGGCGGTCACACCGCCCGGCAACGGTCGACAGAGGGGCATGGACCGAACTTCTCCCGCCCCTCCGGAGGTGGCGCGTGCTGGTTGCCCGACCGCCCGTCCGGCTTGCCGTTGTCACGGTCGCGGTTCTTGTCCCCCGACGGACGACGACTACGTCGCCCGCCTCATGACGGCGATCGCCGCCGGCGACACAGCGGCGCTGTGGGGGTTCCGCGACGTCGCGGACCAACCGCTGCGCCGGCGGTTGCGGGCCACGCTGCACCGGCTCGACGTGCCCTACGACGTCGACGATCTCGACGGCCTGGTGATCGACGCCGTGCTCGCCATCGCCGACGTCGCCGGCGCCTGGCGGCCGGGCGGTGCGCCGCCCTGGGTGTGGGCGCACCACCGAGTGGTGGGGGTGGTGCACCGCTTCGTGGGGCAGTTCGCCACATCGCTGGACGCTCTGGCGGACGGCGACTACGGCGACGCCCTCGCCCGGTTCACCGGCCGCGGCCACGCCGGCGTGCCGCCGGGGGTCGCCGGGATGGTCACCCTCGATCCGGCGGACGTCGTCTCGGAGGCTCGGGCGGCGTTGAAGCGACTGGCGTTCGACCGCCCGGACGCCGCCCTCCTCGACACCGCCCTGTCCGAGACGGTATCGGCCCGGGACGCAGCTCTGTGGTTGGCGGCACTCGACGAACGGGAGGCCGGCAACCGCCACCCAGCGGTCACCGTGGGCGTACGGTTCGGCATGCGCCCGGACGCGGTCCGCAAGGCCGTGCAACGGGTGGGCCGGCGCCTGAGGCGAGCGACCGACGGCGACCGCTTCGCGGCGCTGGCGTCGCTGCCCGTCTTCGCCGGGGACGCGCCGCGCGCCGCCTGACCCGTGTCGGTTGCGCGCCGGGGTGGCGGGCGCCTCACGGGGACGAGCCGACGGTCCGCCTCGTTGGGGATTGACCCGAATTGCGAGCCGCCGTGTCACGCCCGGCCGCGACCGTGCCCTCGGCGGCGACGGCGGGGAGTCCGGCGCTCAGCGCGCCGAGCGGCGCGGTTGGCAAGCGGGGCGTGAAGAACGTCGGTGGCCGTGTCGAGGAGCGGCTGAGTGCGCTGGTGCACGTGACAGTGCGCGGCGTCCGGGAGGACGACCTGGCGCAGCCGCGGCTCGGACAGGGCGTCGGGGCCAGGCCGCGCGTAGTGGACGAGCCACAGGGCGACCACACCGTGGTCGACCTGGGCGGGGTGAACATCGACGAAGCCCACCTCGAACCCGAGCACCGGCGCCCACTGGCACCTGGTCGACACGACCGCGTCGAACCGCTCGCCGGCGCAGACCCGCCGGGCGAGATGGTCGAGGGTCTCCACACCCACCTCGAGGTACTGGTCGGTGACCACGAGCTCCGGGTGGTCGTGATCAACCAGCCCGATGGTGTAGGCCCAGCTCGGCCGGCCGGGCTCGCCGCCCACCGGCACGATCGTCCAGCCGTCGCGCTCCACGGCCGAGGCGATGTGGGCCATTACATCCTCGAGGGTTCCTCCATTGCAGATGATGCACATGGAGCGATCTTCGGTGCTACCTGTGACATTTGAGCGAAGTTCGCCGCCGAATGACAGCGATGTGATTGTGGTTCGGTTCGGTTCGATTGCGCCGAGCCGCGCAAACCACGAGAGTCCTCGGTCCGGTCTGGCTCACGGCCAGTCCACCCGAGGCGGCGGCGATCCGAGGTCATCTGACCTCGGACTCGCGGGACCTGGCAGTGACGGCCCACTCATGGACGCCTCGTCGACAGCCACCATGGAGCTCCGCCAGTTCCACAACAGGTTGGCGATCGCAAGCTCCGACAGCGTGGCACCGACGACGGCCGCGTTCGCCACGACGACGTCGAGTACCACATCCCGCAGGAGCCCAGCGAGGGTCGGACCGTCCGCACCGCCCGTCACGGCGAGAGACTGCCAGCGGGCCGATGCTCCACGTCGAGCCGCCCAATTCTCCGCAACTGCGTCGAACGAGTGAAGGGGCCCGTGCGGGCCCCCTCGACACTCGCGTTTCGGGTTCTCATCCCTTGGCTTCAGAGCTGAGAGCCGGAGCCTCACACCCTGGCAGAGCTAGGAACCGGAGGCTCACACCCTGCGCTCGGCAGTGTACGGGCTTTTGTCGCCGCCTTGCCGGCCTTCGGTGGAGGTACCCCGAGCAGGGAGGGCGCGACAGCCACCGGTGAATTCGACTCAGGCGTCAGATGTGCGAACAGCCTCCGGATGCTGGTCCGGACGAAACTGCTTTGGCGCGTGACGTATGCCTCGCGGACCTCGCCCGGGCTCGCATCGTGTTGGATCCCCAGCTACTCGTCGTGGTTCACCTTCCGGCCCACCTCTTCTATCGCCTCGCACGAGGACTCTCGTCGCACCGCCGTCCATGAGCCGCCCGTGGCCACCCCTCCTCCTCTGCGTGCTCTGGGTACGGATCGCCGTGACATCCCCGTGCGTCCGCCATGACACGTTCTGGGGCTCCGTGTCCTATGCGGGCGGTACGGTGTGCGTGCTGGCTGGGCGACGGGGGGAGGGCGGCGAAGGTGGGCACGAATGATCAAGCTTGGGGTCGGGGCATGGACTCCCGGCCCCGGTACCTCGTCGAGCGCGCCATGCGCCCGCCGAACCCGGACCTGTGCGTCGTACCCGGCTCGACGCCCGTCGTGGCGTTCGGCGACACGATCACGTCAAGCGTCGCGACGCTGGGCATCAACCCGAGCAAGCACGAGTTCATCGACGGCTCGGGCCACTTGCTCGCCGGCCCCGACCGGCGCCTGGCCACACTGGCCTCGCTGGGCGTCGACCGCTATGACGACCTGTCCGATGACCACGGCGAGGCCATCGTCGAGGACTGCGTGTCGTACTTCGAGCGACGCCCGTATCGCCGGTGGTTCGACCCGCTCGATCGCATCCTGCGCGGCGCTCTCTCGGCTTCGTACTACGAGAGGACCGCCTGCCACCTCGACCTCGTCCAGTGGGCCACCGACCCGGTGTGGACCGGCCTTCCGCCGGCCGTGCGCCACGGGTTGCTGCGGCAGGACATGGCCTTCCTCCGGCGGCAGCTCGACCAGTCCAACCTCCGCCTCGTGATCGTCAACGGCCGGGCCGTCATGGACCAGGTCGAAGGGCTGGGCCTCGTCCGCTGGCGACAGGTCGACACGCTCCGGAACCCCGATGCCAAGGTCTGCGCCGGCGAGTCCGCCGGTACCCAGCTCATCGGCTGGACCTGCAACCTCCAGGGCACACCGGGGGCCTACCGGCACACGGAGCGCCTGATCGAGCTCGTGTCGAGGCACGCCGCGACCGCGGCACCCGTCATCGACGCCGGCGCGCCCAGAGGGCCGGCCGCGCCGTCGACAGACGACCGTCGGACGGCGCCGCAGCCGTCGGCAGGCGACGGGCTGGTACCGCGAGGTTTGCGCTTCACGGGCAAGCGTGAGCTGATCGCGTACCTGGAGGCGTGGCTCGACCGGTCGGCGAGCGACACGGTGGGGGACACCACCCGGTTCAAGGGAACGGCCTGGATCTTCGTCGAGTCCCCTGTGGGGCAGATCCGCATCAATGCCGACACCACCCGCGACGGCGTCGAGGCGCTGGTCGCCATGCGCTCACCGCGGAGCTACGACTGGCTCGTCGTGGCGAACGACCGAACGAGGCGCTGCAACAAGGTGCTCTTCAGCGAGGAGCGCACACCCGGCTGGTACGCCTACCTGGCCAGCCCGCTCGACCACGAGGGCCCGATCGGCGATGGCCGGGGATAGCCGGCGAACGGCCGCCATCGTGCAGTTCCCCCACCCGGGAGGCGAGCACGTGCCACGCGGCGACGTCATGGGCTGCAACACGGGACCGCACCGGCGCAAGTTCCTGCTGTCGCCGGGCCGCTTTCTCGCCGACGCCGTTCGACAACGCGAGGACGAGCTCGTCTTCTGGGGCGAGTGGGAGGCGCAGTCCCGCATCGTCGCACGCTGGCGAGCCCAACCGGGCCTGCCGACCGTCCTCCACGCGCCCTGGTGGGCACCGCCGGAGCTGGACGGCGAGCGCCAGAACACCGACCCCTGGGTGTTCGGCGACCACTTCCTGTACAGCAACTGCAAGCAGCACACCAACAACAAGCCGGACCGGCGGGCGTCGGCGCTGCAGCGGCTGCCCGTGGGCTCGATGATCCTGTTCGGCTCCGGTCGAGGCACGAGGTTCGTGATCGACACGGTGTTCGTCGTCGGCACGGTTGTCGGGACCTTCGAGCCGCTCGCTGCCGTCGATCACCTGCCGGTGGACGAGGCGTTCACGACGTGCACGCTGGAACCGCTGGCCGGCTACGCACCCCACGTCGCGGCGTCGACCTACACGCTGTACGCGGGCGCCACGATCGATGACCGAGTGGACGGCATGTTCTCGTTCGTCCCGTGCCGCGTCTACCGCGACGCGCAGGCGCGGTTCGCCCGGCCGGCCATCGACCTGCCCGGTGCCGTCAACCCGGCCAACGGCCGGTCGCCGAGGGGGGCCACCGCCGGGGATCGGCGCCCGATCGGCGAGGTGGTGGCGGCCTGGCATGCCGTCGCCGAACAGGTCCGGCACGCGGACCTGCACCTCGGCATTCGCTTCGAGACCCCCCCACGACGAGCGCCACGGTCGAGCACCCCGCCAACGTTCCGGGCACGCCGGACTAGCCGACGTGGATTTCGTCCACTCGCCGTGTGAGGACCTCGTCGACCGCGGCCGAGTCGCTCACCCGGGCGAGGACCACGGCGTCGGCGAGCCAGCCGGGCAGGCAGTCGGCGAACTTGGTGCCGGCGACGACCTCCTCGGCGAGGTCGATCAGGTCGGCGACCGGGGTTCGGCGATCGAGTGACGATGTCAGCTCGCCACTCGTCGTGTCGTCCGCGAGCGCGATCGACAGGTCGTCGATGCCGGCGACGCTGCGACTCCGTGGCCCGAGCCGGGCCGCGAGCTCGAGGTTGGCCCGCAGGCCTGCGAAGGTCCACCACTCCGTCTTGCCCGTCGGCCAGCGACGGGTGAGGGTGGCCTCGCCGGGTCGAAGACCGGCGAAGCCGGCCCGGCTGTCGTCGATCTGCGCCTGCGCCCGGCGCGACAGCGGAACTGCCGGATCGTCGCCCGCCAAGACCGCGGCCATCGACTGGCACAGCTCGTGGTCCAGCGGCTGGCCGACGCCGTGGTACCGGGTCTTGCCGCTCCGCTCGGTGAGCTCGACGTGGACCCGCCGCCGGCGCCAATCGACGTCGAGGATGCGCCAACCCCGGCCGCCGAGGAGCAGGACGGGTGGTCCCTCACGGACCTGGAACGCCGCCATGACCCCCAGATCGTGGACGTGGCCGATCTCGCGCCGGCCCGCAAGCACGGTGAACACGGCCGGAGCGGTGAACACCGACGTCAGCTCGAGGAAGTGCCGGCGGCCGAAGCGTGCCTCGGCCTCGCGCCCGATGGACAGCATGCCGCCATCGACCGTGAGGAAGCCGTTGCCGGTCAGGTGGTCGGACACGGCGTCGTCGAAGAGCACGACATCGTCGCCGAGGACGAAGGGGTCGCCGAGCCACTCTTGCCACAGGCGGCGCCCGACGGCACCTTCCTGCAACACGATCGCCAGGAGCTGGTGGGCGGCCAGGTGGGCGGGAAGCGGGGGCGGCACCACCGGCTCGATACGACCCTGTGCCCACAGCCTCGTGAGGCCGCAGGCCCGCCACAGGGACCGTTCGTCGGTGGTCAGGAACAGCATGTTGCTCGGCGTCGTCGACCGCCGTCCGCTGCGCCCCAGCCGTTGAAGGAACGACGCCACGGTCGTGGGGCCTCGACCTGGATGACGCGGTCGAGGTCGCCGATGTCGATCCCCAGCTCGAGCGCACTCGTGGCGACGATCACGCAATCCGACCCCTCGGCGAACGCAGCTTCTGCTCGTCGGCGTTCGTCCCGCCCGAGTGACGCGTGCGTCACGAATGCGGTCGTCCCGCCCTTCCGCAACGCGTGCGTCAGGCGCTCGGCGCCGTCGCGGCTGTCGATGAACACGAGCCGCTTCTCACCGCGGTGCAGCCGCGAGATCACGGTTGCGGCGTTGTCGCGGGTTCCGACGTGGTCGATGGTGACACCTGGGCTCTGGGTTCCGCCAGCCGCCGGGTTGACCACCCGGCGCCGGTCCCCGGCACCGGGCGTGAGCCATCCCAGCAGGCCGTCGGGGTTCCCGACGGTCGCGGACAGGCCGATGCGTTGCAGCGCGCGCCCCGCGAGGTGTTCGAGCCGGGCGAGCACGGCGAGCAGGTGCCAGCCCCGATCGTCGCCCGCGAAGGCGTGCACCTCGTCGACGATCGTGGCGCGGAGCTGGCGGAAGAACACGCCGGCATCGACTCGCGTGGAGATGAGGATCGCCTCGAGCGACTCCGGCGTGGTGAGCAGCACGTCCGGCGGATCGGCGACCAGGCGGCGCCGCTCGCGGTCGCCGACGTCCCCGTGCCACAGGCCGACCCGGTGACCGGTGAACGCCACGTACCGCTCCAGCCGGGGCAGGAGGTTGTTGAGCAGGGCTCGGAGGGGGCAGAGGTAGAGCGTGCTCAGGGGCTTCCAGCTCTCGGCCGAGATGCGACTCAGCACGGGAAACACGGCGGCCTCGGTCTTCCCACCCGCGGTCGGTGCCAGCAACAGGGCGTGATCCCCGTCGAGGATCGGCGCGATCGCGGCCTCCTGCAGCGGGCGCAGCCTCGACCAACCGAGGCTGTTGACCACGTGGTGCTGGATCGACGGCTGCAGCCGCTCGAAGTCGTTCACAGCTCCAGGTCGATGTCGTCGGGTGACGATGCGGCCGCGCGGGCGTTGCGCTCGACGTCGGTCAGCTCGGTGTCGGCGACGGTGAGCCGGTAGTCGACCCGGGGATCGAAGTCGGGATGCAGGTCCACGCGGTCGAGCACGTCGCCGACCAGCTTCTTGATGTAGAGCCGGGGCGCCACCCCAACCTTGGCGCCCAGCTCGCCCGCGACCGCGCGAGCCAGGTCGGCGACGTACGCGTCGTCGACGGCCTTGCTGATCCGTGCCGGTTCCGACGCCCCTTGCGCGTACAGGTCGCGCACCCGTCGCCCCACCGCGGTGAGCGAGTCGAGCGTGAAGCCGGGCAGGCGCACCTGTACCGCGCGCGGGTTGTCGAAGCGCGCGTCGGTGTCGAAGTCGGTGGCGACACGCTGGGTGAGGGGTGGCAGGCGCTGCACGCCCTGGGGGCCGTCGAAGAACGCCGGGGTGCCGGTGATCACCAGCTCGAGACCGGGGAAGCGGCCCTCGTAGAGGTCGTCGATCAGCTTGCGCAGCGCCTCGAGGCCCTTGTCCCGTACGTCGGAGCGCATGCGCTGCATCGTCTCGACCTCGTCGAGCACGAGCACCAGGCCGGGGTACCCGGCGTCCCGCAGCACGGACAGCAGGCCGGCGAGGAACGACAGCGCGGCGTCGTGGTCGAGGTCGCCCTTCACGCCAGCCGACCGCTTGATCGCCGCCGCCACGTGGGGTTGGCCGCCCAGCCAGGCGAGCAGGCCGTCTGCGGTTGCCCGGTCGCCCGCGTTCGTCGCCTCCAGGTAGGCGCGGAGCACGGCGGCGAACGCCGGCGCCGTGCGCGTGATAGCGCCGAGGCGTTGCTCCATCAGCGCGCCGGTGGCCGCGGTCAACGCTCCCGGGTCGCCACGATCGACGCCGCCACCGGACAGCACGTCCTCCTCGAGGGTGAAGAACCACGAGTCGACGATCGACCGCAGCGCCCCCGTACGCACCGACGTCGTGGAGAGCTGCTCGACCAGCCGGCGGTAGATCGTCTGGTAGCGATGCGGCGGGGTGTCGCTCTCGGAGATCTGCACCTCGGCGGCCGCCAGGCCACGTGCCTTGGCGCGCTCGGCCAGCCACCGCGCGAGGAAGGTCTTGCCCGACCCGTACTCGCCGCGGATCGCCTTGAACACCCCCGCTCCCGACGCAACCCGGTCGAGGTCGGCGTCGAAGGTCGGCGCGAACCGGTCGAGCCCGACCGCGAGGACGTCCAGCCCGCGTGCGGGCACGGTGCCCCGCCGCAACGCGTCGATGATCTCGCTGCGCCGCTCGGTCGAGACGGATGCGGTCACAGGCCGAACTGGCGCTCGAGCAGCGCCCGGTCGAAGCGCACGGCCCCGTCGGCGGCCGTCACCACGGGATAGCCGTCGACGTTGAGCAGGTCCTGGACCTGGGCGATGTAGCGGCCGATGCGGGCGGCGGGCAACCGCGCCTCGTCGGCCAGCCTCGGCTCCGGCCACGGCACGTTGCGCATGCGGTCGAAGGCCAGCAGGAGCCGCTCCAGCTCGTCGTCCCCGAGGCGAACCCGCGGGTTGCGCCGCTGGGCGCCGAACAGCTCGGACGCCAGCAGCCGCGGGACCCACGGGGGCGCGGTGGGGGCAGGTTCGCCCACGGTGCCCGCGTCGCCAGCAGGCGCGGGGGTGGGCTCGTCGACGTCGAACAGGGTGGGCGTGGCCGGCGCCTCGGCGGGTCGGGAGGGCCGAGCCGCCGGCGACGGAGCGAGGCCGGGCTCGCCGAGGACGGCCGTCTGGTACCACCATGGTGGCCGACGCACGGCCGTGGGCGTCCATCCCTCCAGGTCGTCGGCCGAGAGCGTGACCACCGGCACGAACAGCTCCTGCGGCGTCAGCCCCCCGTGGTAGCCGTTGCGCCGGGTGCCGTAGTGGAGCTGCTCCCGCCACGGCATGACGATCGCGTCCACCCCGGGCACCACCCGGGGCCCGCGCACCTCGATCTCGCCGTCGCCGGCGGGCGGGTCGGCGAGTCGCCAGCGCTCGCCTCCCCCACCCGGCGGGCGGGGCTCGGCGTCACGGTCGAGGATGTGGCCGTGGTCGGCGGTGAGGACGACGGCCCGGCCGGCCCGCCGCGCCGCATCGAGGGCCGCCCGTAGCGGGTCGAGCTCGGCCAACGTCCAGCCGGCGGGCGGCTGGACCACATCCTTCAGGCGCTCGTCGATGTTGTTGATGACGACACCCACGACCCGCTGCCGGGTGTCGGCCACGTGGTCGAGGAGATCGCCGGGCGTCGTGTCGAGGCCCCCGACGCGCAGGTGGGACTTGTGGAACAGCACGGGTGGCTGGTCGGCGTGGCTCGCCCCGACCAGCGCCGGGTGGGAGGAGAACGCCCGGCGTTCGCTGGCGTCGTCGCCGCGCCGCAGCGTGCCGGCCAGCAGGCTCGTGCGACTGACCTCGGTGACGGTCGGGAGGGCCGCGACCGCCACCGGCTCGCCGGCGTCACCGGGCCGGCGCCACTGGGCCCAGCCCGCGCCTTCGAGGCTGCTCACGAGCTCGACGAAGGTCGGCCACCCCATCCCGTCGAGCACCGCGACGAGCACGGGCCGCCCACGTGCGAGCGGGGCGACGATCTCGTCGAGCACCCATTCGACGCCGGTGACCCCCGCGGGCAACGGATCGGCCGCCCGGGTGGCCACGCGGGCGAACCCGGGCCCGTCGGCGAGCCGGGCAGCGTCGGCGGCGGCCGTCAGGTCGGCGCACAGCGTGGCGAGCACAGGGTCGGTGTCGCCCCGGCTGATGGCCGTGCGGGCCAGGTCGAGCCACGCACCGTCACGGGCGTAGGCGGCCGCCACCGAGGCGAGGTCGTCCGCCGCTGGCCACGAGAGCGATCCCCGGCGGACCAGCCGCGCCGCCATCCGCACGCGCTCGATGCGCTCGGGCGCCCGGTGCGCGTGGCGGTGGGCGGCCGCCCGCTTGATCGCGGCGTGGGCGGCGGCGGCCAGACCCGCGTCGTCACGGCGCGCCCGCCATGTCTCCAGCGCCTCGGCGGCGAGCCGGACGCGCTGGTCGAACCCGGCGGGCAGGAGGTCGGACAGGTGCGCCCGGCCGATCGCACCGAGCTCCGACAGCAGTCCCTCGGCCCGGGCGAGCCAGCCGGCGCCGCGGCCCGGGTCATCGGCGCCGGTGGCCGCCTCGCCCGCGGCGGCCGACCAGTGCCGGTAGGCCGCGGCGTCGAGCCCCGGGCGGTAGAGGCGCTCGTCGAGCCGGGCGCGTGCGGCGTCGTCGGCGTCCGGGTGGTGGACGACCCCGGCGGCCAGCCCGAGCGGCACCACGTCGGCCGACCACCCCGATGCCATGGCGGCGATGACCGCGTCGACGCCGGCACCGAAGCGGTCGCGGAGCGTGGCTCGCAGGTCGTCGAGCAACCCGTTGCCGGTGTCGGCGACGCGGCCGACCGAGGCGGGCCGGGCGGCCCACTCCAGGAACTGGGCGAGCGTCGTGACGTCGTCGCTGACGTCGAGGTAGGCGCGCACCAGCGCGGCGGTGGCGGTGTCGAGGTCGAGCACGCGGGTGGCGACCTGCGGGTAGCCGGCCAGCGGACGGGCCTCGACGAGGGCGTCGGCCAGGTGCGGGCGCCGCACGAGCTCGGCGGTCGGCCGCCGGGCGCCGAAGAGCTGGCAGACGTTGGCCCAGCGGTCGAGCTCCTGGACGCGCCGGCCGGCGGCGCGGGCGAGCAGGTCGTCGCCGAGCGCCGCCCGCGCCGCGTTGGTGAGCACGACGAGGGGCTTGGTGCGGGGCGCTCGGGCGAGGGCCCGGACCTCCAGTGGCGAGCGCGAGCCGCGGACGACGACGGCCCGGCCGCCGACCGCGTCGAGGGGTGGAAGCTCCGCGGGGTCGGCGTGCACCAGCACCAGCGGCGCGGCCGCGCTGTCGCCCTGGCGGGCCAGCACCCGCTCGACCAGCGCGGCGAGCTGGGCCCCGGTGGCCTTGGGGACCGTCACGTGCCGTCCTCGCGCTCGGCATACCAGGTGACGACGACCGCCTCGTGCCGGGCCAAAGCGTCGCGCAGCGCCACGACCAGCTTGTCGAGGTCGTCTGTCGAGCGCAGGTTGACCTGGGCCAGGCGCACGGCGCCGGGCGGGGCGGGCGCCGGGGACGCCGGCCCGCCCACCGGCGTGACCGGAGCCGCCCGGGGGGCCCTGCCGGGCGGGGCCGGGGAAGCGGGCGCCGGGCCGAGCGCGTCGGCCGCCTGGGCCGTCAGCGCTCTCCGCCCGTCGTCGTAGCGGAAGGCCAGCTCGTCGGCGCGCAACAGGTCGTCGACCTCCGTGCCCACCGCAGAACCGGCCAGCTCGAACAGCCGCCACTGCGTCTCGGCGAGTGCGTCCCCGACCCGATGGGCGCTGGCGAGCGACGTGCCCAACGCCTCGACCGACGTGGGTGCCGCCAGGTTGGCGAGCGTGTCGACGACGTTGGGGACGTCGGCCGACCGCAGGCCGTCCACCAGCGCCGCCCCGGCCTCCGCGGTGGCGAGCCGGTGCCCGTCGCCGATGTGCCGCCGGCGATGGGCGGCGCGCAGCTCGTCGACCAGTCGCCGGGCCGGCTCGGCGAGATCGGCCGCCCGGGCCCGCACCTTGTCGGCCAGGCCGCCGACCTCGGGCCCCGTTGGATGCGCGCCGGCAGTGACGCCGAAGACGTGGCCGGCGTTGTCCACCGCCCGCCGCCACGTCTCGGCGTTCGGTAGGTGCTCGGGGCGCAGGACGACCCGGGGGTCGAGCGCCTTGCCGGGGGTCGCAGGGATCGCGATGCCGCCGTGGGTGAGGCTGTGGTCGGACTGGGCGGCGAGCGTGAGGACGACCACGTCGGCGACCTCGGGCGGCAGCCCGCGCGGCCCGCCGTCGGCCTCGTCGATCCAGGCGCGCACGTCGGCGACGGTGACCGGCCGCTGCTCCCGCCGCGCCGCGTCGAGGTGACGGTCGAGGCGATCGACCCAGTGGCGCGAGATCACGAAATGGGACTCGCCCATCGTGCCGAGCTCGAGGGCGGTCCCGACGTTGCGCAGCGCCCCCCGGTGGGCGGACTCGACGACGACCCGTCCCTCGGGGTCGGCCAGCGCGCGCTCGACCTCCTCCCACGTCGTGCGCACCATGCCGGGGGTGACCTTGGCGTCGAAGCGGGGGTGGCCGGGATACTGGTGGCCGAGGAGCTGGTCGCACAGCTCGTCGAGCGCACCGTCGAGGCCAGGCTGGGTGGTCGGGCGCACCACGAGCGACGCGTCGAGGCTGCGGAAGTGGTCGGTGAGCGCGGTGGCGGCGTCGACCCAGGGGTGGTCGCCGCCCCGCACCCCGTACGCGACGAGCACGGCCTCGCGGAGCTGGCTGCGCAGCTGGTCGCGCAGCGACGTGACCACGGGGCGCAGGTCGAGGCGTTGGCGCTGCGAGAGGTGCTGGGTGTGCTGCTCGAAGCGGTGCTCGCTCCGCAACAGCTCGTCGACGGCCACGAACCGGCCGAGGCCGGCCCGGCCCTGCTCGTTGAGGAACGACGGCAGCCAGCACACGCTGAGCGTGATCGGGTTGGCCTGGGCCCACTGGTCGAGCCGTTCGAGATCGTCCTCGGGGCTGCGGCCGATCTCGTCGAAGGGGAAGTCGATGACGATGCGGGGCCGGTCCCCCGCGGCGCGCAGGGCGGCGTCCGGCACCTCGTTGGGGTCGCGGATGTTCCCGAACGCGACGTCGACCTGGCGTTCGGTGCCCCGCCAGACGAGCTTGTAGGTGCCGCTGAGGTCGCCGCCGAGCCGGCCACCGAGGGCGGCGTCGATCAGCTCGCGCAGGGCCTTGCGCCGGGTGCCGAGGTTGTCGAACGCCTCGCGGGCCCGGTCGATCACCTCGTCGGTGTCGACGTCGACGAGCGCGAGCGCGACGGTGGGGTTGACGGGGTCGTCGCTCACCTTGAGCTCGCCGACCTGGCTGCCCCAGCGACCGAGCTTGGTGGCGACGATCTGGGTCTCGCGCCCGGGGATGGGCGAGGTGATCGACCCCCAGTTGAGGGCCGCCAGCCGGGCGGCGTCGAGGTTGCGGAACGCGTCGACCTCGGGCACCAGGGCGGCCAGAATGACCGTCTTGAGCAGCCGCTCGTCGGCGCGGAGGGCGGCGTGCCGGGGGTCGTCCGCGGGGGTCGTGTCGTCGATCCGGTACTCGTCGAGCAGCATCGGCCGCAGGCGGGAGCGGTACAAGCGCTTGGCCCGCTCGAAACGGGGCCGCATCTCGCGGGCGAACGGCTCGTCGCGGGCGGCGACCACGTCCCACAGGTCGCCGACCGGGATGATCTGTCCCAGCTCGAGATCGTCACGGTGGTCGACGAGGAGCTGCAGCATCACCTTGAGCGCGGTGCGCTCGCGCTGCAGGGCCTCGGAGACGTCGATGAGGGCGCGCACCAGCGTGGGCGAGAACGGGTAGACGGTGCGGAACAGCTCGATGTCGGCGTCCGAGCCGAGCAGCACGCTGCGCACGTCGTCCCGGCCCCGGAGGGCGTCCTCGACGGCGTCGCGCAGCTTCTGCTCGGCGACGTCGTCGACCGGCTGGAGCAGCCGCCGCCGGGCGATCACGGGCAGGTTGCGCGCCTCCAGCACGATCTCGCCGAACCGGCCCGACTGGAGCGCCAGCGTGTCGGCGAAGCTCAGCCGTTCGGCGCCGGCGATGTGGTCGCCGACCAGCTCGCGCAGGTCGCGCTGGCGGGCGACGAAGCTGACGATGGGGACCGGCCGGCGGGCGGCGGCCGTGCCCTCGACGAGGTTCGTGAGCTTCTGCGCCTCGCGCTGCACGAAGTCGAGCTCGCCGATGGTCGAGGCCAGCCAGAGCACGAGCTCGTCGAGGAAGAACACGACGGCGTCGTAGCCGAGCGCCTGGGCGTGGGCGCTGACGGCCGCCAGGCCGTGGTCGAGGTCGACGTAGCCCTCGCCGGTGGCCAGGGCCTCGGTGCTGGTGGCCTGCCGGAACGCCGCGATGTAGGCGGCGACCAGGGCGCGCCGCTCGTCGTCGACGGCCGGGGCGGCCAGCGCGGCGTCGACGCGGGCGGTCGTCCACGTCTCCGCGTACTCGCCCCAGGCCTCGTCGCCGGCACCGGTGGCGTTGAGCCCGGCGAGGAAGGCATCCTCACCCAGCCGGTCGCGCAGCCCGGGCAGCTCCTCGGCGACGACGTTGTCGGCGAGGAACACGGCGGGCACGGGCGAACCCGGATGCAGCTCGGCGACCCGCTCGACGTAGCCACCGAGGATCTTCTGCTCCATCGACCGGGCGTCGAGGAAGTGCACGGGCACGAGCAGGAAGCGCTTGCCGGCGAGGCGGGCGTCGTGGACGGCGATGGCGGCGTGCAGCTCGGGCTTGGACCGGGCGGCGGGGTTGCCCTGCAGCAGCAGGTGCAGCACGGCCATGAAGTGCGACTTGCCGGAGCCGAACGAGCCGTGCAGGTACGTGGCCTGTGACTGGCCCGACTCGACGGCGCCGGCGACGAGGCCGAGCGCCTGGTTGAACGCCTCGGCGAGTTGCGGGGTCACCTCGTAGCTGGCGACCGTCGCGGCCGCGTGGTCGGTCGCCACGCCTTCGGCCAGCTTGAGAACGAAGTCGCCGTCCCGCACCTGGGTGGGGATGTCGATGAGCTCTCGGATGAGTGTCACGGGGTCCTCACATCGGCCTGCCCGTCGATGGTCGGCTCCTCGGGTGCGGTTGCGGTGGCAGAAATGCAACCCGCCGAGTCGCTGGAGCCCCTCCACTTATACTTTCGGGTCCCAAAGTAAAGGCGCATCTGACAGTCCCCCGCTGGCCTCGATGGCTGACGTGTCATGTGGCTCTTGCGAGAGGCAGTTTTTCTCGGCGAGCCGTCAAACGGTCCACCGACTCGACGGGCAAGTGGTCGCCAAGAACCGGCCACGCGTCGATCACCCGCTTGACCGCAGCGGCGGCTCGCGCCCGGCCAAGCGTGCCGTCCCAGCCGGCGCGGTCGGCCAGACGCTGAAACGCCCCGAGCCGCACGTCAGCGAAGGCACGGGAGCCGGCCAGCTTCAGACCCAGGTCGTCGTCAGGGATGTAGAGGACCGTCGGCACGATGTCGTACGCGGGGCTCAGCTCCGCGCTTCGTCCGTCCGGGTAGCGGTAGGCCCAGTTCTTCGTATGCGCGTCACCGTTGCCGATCAGCACGTTGAGCACGATGCGATCGATGATCTGAGCTACCGACTCCGGCCCGCACAACGCGGCGGTGACTCGTGCGACCGTCTCGAAGTTGGCACGTTCATACCGATCGCGCTCGCGGCCGGTCGACACTTCGAGGACCTGGGCGAGCTCCTCGACGTGTACTCGCCCACCCGTCGCCGTCCGATCGAATCGACGAATGGCCAGAGCCTGGCCGCCTCTGCCGCGTGCCCAATCGGGTAGCCCTCGTATCTCGGCGACGTCGATGAGCCGTGTCTCCGGCACCTCGATGCCCGCGCATCGAGCGAGCTCCAGGCCAGCGAACTCGGCTTCCGGTACGCCCTCGAACCCGGGACGCCGGTCGGGCAGCTTGACGATCCAGTCGCCGGCCTCGCCCCTGGCGGGGATCGTGAGACCCCGCTCGTCGCCGCGGACGGAGAACTTGAGCTGCAGCCCGGCAAGGCTGAACTTGAGCGGGCCGAGGTCGTCCCCGCGCTCATCGTCCGGAGCGACCGTCGCCGGCGCAAACGTCGACCCGGCGTCATCGTACCGCCGGGTACGTAGTGCACCGGGCAGGTCGTCGCCGCCGATGCGGCTCAGTAGGAAGAACTCTCGCTCTTCCTTGACGGCGGCGGCATGCGCCACCGCTGCCCGAAGCTGGCCCTCGGGGAGCAGGTGCGAGAACCACGGTGGAAGCCGCACCCGCGCATGGGGGCGCCATGCCGGGCCACGCTCCTCGAAGACCTGGCCGAGCACGGGGCGGCCGTCGAGCTCCCAGTAGGAAGCGAGGGTCTCGAACCAGTTGGTCTCCTCATGGCGCCGAAGAACGCCGACGTCGACCCACTCGCCAGTTGGCCGAGCGAGCTGGACGAGGAGGGCGTCGGTGGCGCCGGGGGTCATCCCACGGCTTCCAGAGGCTCGTCCGGCACGTACAGGTCAGCCAGCGGGGGCCTCACCGTGGCGCCTGTATCGAGGCGGGCGGCGAGGAACCGCCGGATCAGATGCCTGAGCTGCTCGGCCCGATGCCGGAGGAGGCTTGCGACGTCACCCCGCCGAAGTGCATCGGCGGCGGGGGCATAGATGGAATGGCTGGCGAGGACGTCACTGCCTTCGCGGCCGGTGGGGGGAGGTTGATCAAGCGGCCAGAAGCCACGGGCCGCGAACTCTGAGCGGTGGCCGGTCACGAGCTCGCTGACCGCATCCACGCCCCGCTGCTCCAGTTCGGCGACGATGTCGACCGGCTCCGCGTCGAGTCGCCGTGGCTCCAGCGAGGCAAGGGCCAGGAGTCCCAAGCGGCCTGCCGCTGCGTTGGTCTGGAACGGCGATGGGTAGATGTCCTCCGGGCCCTCGTCGGGGACTGACTCCAGCAGGGTGCGCACGGCGTCGTACTCGCTTGGCGCCTCCTCCGGAGCGCCCTTGCGTGGGTGCACTGTCCGCACGGCCTGACGTAGCGCCGGCGTCTGGCCAGCGCGACCGAAGCCCCGTGCCCAGCCACGCCACAACCAACGCGCGAGCAGTCGTTCGTTCCAGGGGTCCGGTTGAGGGTGCAGGTGGAAGAACGCCGCCAGCACGGGGAGCGGGAAGGTGGTCGGGGCGAGGAGTTGGTGCGGGACGCCCTGCAGGCGGAGGAAGCCGATGGCCCGGGCCAGCGCCCGTTCGGTGTCGTCGAACCATCGTTGGCGGTCTTCGTTCGGTGCGAACTCGTCGTGCAGGTCGCGCTGGACGTCTCCCCCGCGGAGAGCAAGGAGGCTCTGGACCACCCGTTGCTCGTCGAGCTGGCCGAAACGCTCGTGGTTCAACGACTCCACGACCGCAGCAGCGCTTGCGGTTTGCGCGGTGCCGCCCCAGAGCGCATGGAAGATCTGGGCGCGGCTGATGGGCTGGCCGGCCGAGTTCACACGATCGAAGATCTCTCGGAGAAGCTCTTCGTCGTCGTGTTCCACGATGTAGGCCGGCACGCGGTAGTCGCGCAGGGCACCACCGAACTCGTCGGCAAGGTTGAGCTCGTCCTGGCTCAGGTCGTCGCCGTGCTCTCGGAGCCAGTTCAGGAGCCGGCGACTCTCCAAGCTCACGCGCAATGGAAGCCACCACTCTGGCCGGGGACGTCGCCCGGCTTGTACGAACCGCGCGTTACGCAGGTCGAAGCACAGGTCGAAGCGCGGGTCGACATCCTCGCCCTCGAACGAGAGTGAGGCGACAAGAGTGGTGATCCGCTGCTGGCCGTCGACAACGGAGTAGGCATCCTCGGCGGCGGGCGCGTCGAACTCCAACGGACCGAAGGCGACCTTGCCGGCCTCGGCGGGTCGCTTCCACAGCAGAAGGGTCCCGATCGGGAACCCCCGCCAAATGCTGTCGAACAGTTCCCGTACGTCGTTCGCCGTCCACACGAACGACCGCTGGAACCGCGGCACACGTAGCCGGCCGCGCAGTGCCAGCGACACCAGTTCAGCGATGTCGAACGTCTCGGACTTCGGACGACGAACGAGGGTGGACGTGGTCATACGTATGAAATGGTACGGCTACCCGCAGGCCGGTCGAACTGTTGTTTGCAGTCGAACCCACATGTCCGACGGCTTCATGGATGGGGACTGCCGCCGACTCATCTGGCGCTCCTGCGCCTGCGGACCGTCGGAGGGCGCCAGGTGGCGAGGTCGTGGGGGCTGACGCCGAGCGTGTGGCATTCGGTGGCGATGAAGTCGGCGAAGAAGTCGTCGAGGCGCGTGTTGCTGGCGGGGTCGGGGTCGTTGTGCCACTGGCGCAGCCAGGGGACCAGCTCGGCGATGCCGGCGAGCAGCGGCGTGAGGCGCTCTGCGTCCCAGCCGTCGACGGTGCGGCGCTGCCCGTAGAGCCAGGCGAGCGCCTGGGCGGCCTCGAGGTGGTCCCAGCCGGCCCAGCCGACGAGCGGCGTGGGGTCGGCGTCGCGGCCGGCGCCGGGGTAGGCGATGAACCGCTCCTTGGGCACGTCGAGCTTGCCCCGAAGCTTCCACCCGGCCGCGGTGGCGAAGTCGGCCTTCGCGTACTTGGGCGGCACCGGGATGCCGCCGACGTCCTCGCCGGCGTCCTCGCGGCGCTGCAGGTCCCAGGTGTCCTCCCACTGCTCGCGCTTACGCAGGCCCGCGTCGGTGCAACGGTAGGCGGCCAGGTAGGCGACCGACTCGTCGGTGACGAGGCGGGCCACGAGGTCGGTGAGGTCGACGTCGACGCTGCCGCCACACAGCTCTGCGACCCGCCCGAAGTCGGGGTCGGTGCGGGCGTCGTCGGCGAGCCGGGCGGCCGAGCGGGGCTGCGGTTTGGGCCAGTACCGGCGGTCCTCCAGCCGGTCGAGCAGCCAGGTGCGCAGCGCTTCGGCTTCGATGTCGTCCCAGCCGTCCCAGTTCCAGCGCCGCTTGTACTCGGGGCGCTCGACCAGCCCGACGAACCGGTCGGACGTGATCAGCTCGATGCGCCGCTCGACCAGCTTCCTGTAGTCGCCGGGCCAGTGGGCCGGGACCTCGGTGATCGGCGTCGACCCGTGCCGCTCGAACCAACTCGTCGTCACATCGCCGGCCGCGATGCGCCGGGCCAGCACGATCTCGAAGGCCCGCTCCCCCTTGGCGATGGGCGTGACGGCGTCGGGCGGCAGCGATAGGTCGTCGCCGGTGACGCCATAGAGGCGGAGGCAGCGCCAGTCGAGCTCCTCCTGCACCGCCACCATCTCGGCCCGGATGGCGGCCGCCCGCTCGCGGGCGGCATCGAGGGCGGCCCGGGTCGGCGTGCCGCGGGCGGCGACGGCGGCCGGCAGGTTGTCACCCAGCTCGCGGGCGAGCGCGTCGAGCCGCTGCGCCCACGAGAGGGCGGAGCCGGAGGGGATGGGGAACTGCTTCAACTTGGTGGCGTCGAACTCGTGGAAAACCTCCCACGGCTCGTCGACGACCCCGCCCGTGCCGCTGCTCATCTTCCCCTTGTTGTGGAAGACCTGCTTCATCCAGAAGCAGGCGACGGCGGAGTTCAGCAGCCCGAGGAGGGGGAGGTGGTCCTCCTCGGACGCGTCGGCGGGCAGTTTGACCACGGGCGCCGACCGGTTGAACACCTTCCCGCCCCGGTCGAGCACGAAGTGGTTGTGCGTCGCCACGAACGCAAACGCAATCGACAACGGCGTGCGGAGCCGGTCGAGGGCGACCTGATGCCACTCCCACCACGGCCGGCCCTCGTCGAAGTACGACACCTTGGCGAAGGTCCGCCGGTTGCCCATCACGGTCCGAGCCGGCCAGAGCCAGCGGTGCAGGCCGGGAAGGCGCTCAATGGGCATCAGCCCGTTGCCGTCGTACGGGAACGCGGTCGAGTCCCCCACGGTGAACCGCCAGTCACGGAACAGATCGCCGACGGCCATAAGGGTCACAGCCCCGCGCTCGATGTGTCGCCGTTGGAAGGCCCGCGCGGGGGCGAGCATCACCTCGTCGGCATTTGTCTGGCCCGTGTAACCGATCAGCTCGCTCACGGAGTCCACTCGTCGAGCTGCACGGCTGTCGAGCGTGGCCTTGAGGTCCGATGCCGAGCCGCCCTGCAGGCTCCACGGGTGCTTGGCCAAGCGGGTGCGGTCGAGATCCGTCACGCTGACGTAGTCGTCCTCGCTGCCGGGACGGTCGACCAGCGCCGTGATAGCCGTCCACACCTCGCCCTTGGCCGGGTCGGCGGGGCGGCTCGGCTCGCCGCGGATACCGAGCACCGCGCGCACCGTGTCCCCCACCGGCTGCCGGTTGCGGCCGAAGAGGATGACCGTCGGTGTCTGGTGGCCCGGGATCTCCGCGGCGCTCGTGTCGATCACTGCGGTGAGGTCGAGCTCGCGCGCCAGGTAGTCCTCGATGAGCTTGCTCCCGAACTCGCGCTTCATGAACGAGTTGGCGGTGATCTGGCCGACGAAGCCCGCCGGCTCGCCGCCCTCCCCCCGCACGGCGAGGTCGAACAGCCGTTGCATGAACGGCACCGCCAGCGAGTACTGGCGGTGGCACACCTCGGAGTACCGCCGCCGGTAGGCGGCGTTGGCGGCCGGGTCCTTGGGGGTGATGTAGGGCGGGTTGGCGACCACTGCGTGATAGCGAACGCCGAGGAGGCGGTCGATCGTCTCGCGGTCTTCGGTGGCGTAGAGGTGGCGGCTGGCGGGGTCGGCGCCCTCGTCGACGTCGACCAGCACCTGCTGTCCCGGCGGCGGGCCGTGCAGCAGCGAGTCGCCCACCGCGATGTTGAGCGTGAAGTTGGGGGCTTCGGCCAGGGTCGGCACCTCTGCCGCCCGCAGGGCCGCCACCAGCAGGCGGAAGCGGGCGATCGCCGCCGCGAACGGGTTGAGGTCGACGCCGTAGACGCTGCGCAGCGCCCGCTCGGCCAGCGCCCGGTCGCCCTCGTGCGGCGCCCGCTCGCGCCAGCGCGCCAGCAGCCGGTCGAACGCCCCCAGCAGGAAGTGTCCCGACCCGCACGCCGGGTCGATCATGCGGAAGCCCTCGAGGCCGAACTCGTCGAGCGCCGGTTCCAGCGTGCGATCGAGGATGAACTCCTCGACGAACACCGGGGTCTGCAACAGCGCGTACTGCTTCTTGGCGTGCTCGGACAGGTCCTGGTAGAGGTCGCCGAGGAAGCGGGAGTCCCACGCGTCGTCGGCAAGGTCGCGCCGCAGGTCGCCCGTCGCCGGGTCGACCTCGCGCCAGTAGGCCAGCAGGGCGCGCACCGCGTCGTCGCTGGGGCCGAACAGCCACAGCGGGTGGTGCGCCCCGAACACGTGGCTCAGACCCGGCAGCCTCGCCGCCGCCTCGACCACCGACCGGACGTAGGCCCGCTCGCCGTCGGCCGGGTGGTCGCGGAACCACATCGTCTGCGCCGTCTCGGCCCGGCGGCGCCGCTCCCCGACGCCCGAGAGCACCGGTTCGGGGAGAAGGCCGTTGTCCTCGCAGAACCGCAGGAACACCGTGGCCAGCACCCAGGCCACCGCCAC
>JBOGHG010000026.1:0-15052 GCA_050744525.1 Acidimicrobiales bacterium
GCCCAGGGCATCGGCTCGGCGGTCGCGAACTTTGTCGAAGTCTCGGCCCACCTCGTCGTATGCGACGTGGCTCACTCTTCTTCTCCCGTGATCGACGGCGTAACCCTGTGTCCATGGGACAGTCACTCGAAGTTAGCCGTCGAGCCACGCTCGACGCTGGCCTCTCATCATTCACACCCCAGCCTCCCGCAGCTCGCGCTTGAGCTCCCCCACCTCGTCGCGCAGCCGGGCGGCGTACTCGAAGCGCAGGTCGGCAGCCGCCTCGTGCATCTCCTCCTCCAGCGTCTGGATGAGCCGGCCCAGCTCGGTGGGCGGCAGGTCGGCCAGCTCGGTGCGCAGCCTCTCGGCCGCGCCGACCCTTCCGCGGCGCCGGCCCTGCGTCGGCACCGGCGCGGTCCCCTCCTCGGGCCGGAGGTGGGCGAGGATGTCGTTGACCGCCTTGCGGATGCTCTGCGGCTCGATGCCGTGCTCGGCGTTGTAGGCGATCTGGAGCTGGCGGCGGCGTTGCGTCTCGCCGATGGCCCGGCGCATCGAATCGGTGACCGCGTCGGCGTACATGATCACCTGGCCGTCGACGTTGCGGGCCGCCCGGCCGATCGTCTGGATCAACGAGGTGTCGCTGCGGAGAAAGCCCTCCTTGTCGGCGTCGAGGATGGCCACCAGCGACACCTCCGGCAGGTCGAGGCCCTCCCGCAGCAGGTTGATGCCGACCAGCACGTCGAACTCGCCCAGCCGCAGGTCGCGCAGGATCTGGATGCGCTCGATGGTGTCGATGTTGGAGTGCAGGTAGCGGACCCGCAGCCCCTGCTCGAGCAGGTAGTCGGACAGGTCCTCGGCCATCTTCTTGGTGAGCGTGGTCACCAGCACCCTCTGGTCGGCCGCGATGCGGGCGTTGATCTCACCGATAAGGTCGTCGATCTGCCCCTTGGTGGGCTTCACGATGACCTCGGGGTCGACCAAGCCGGTGGGCCGCACGATCTGCTCGACGACCTGCGACGACGCGTCGAGCTCGTAGGACCCGGGTGTGGCCGAGAGGAAGACCACCTGGTTGACCCGGTCGATGAACTCATCGAACTTCAGGGGCCGGTTGTCGGCCGCCGAGGGCAGCCGGAACCCGTGGGTGATCAGCTGCAGCTTGCGCGACCGGTCGCCCTCGTACTGGCCGTGGAGCTGGGGCACGGCCACGTGGCTCTCGTCGATGACGCACAGGTAGTCGTCGGGGAAGAAGTCGAGCAGCGTGTTGGGCGTCTCGCCCGGCCCCCGCCCGTCGATGGGCGCCGAGTAGTTCTCGATGCCGCTGCAGTAGCCGACCTCCTGCATCATCTCCAGGTCGTACTGCGTGCGCATGCGGAGGCGCTGGGCCTCGAGCAGCTTGTTTTGCTTCTCGAACCAGGCCAGGCGCTCCGCCAGCTCGGCCTCGATGCGGACGATGGCCTTCTGCATGCGCTCGGCCCCCGCGACGTAGTGGGTGGCCGGGTAGATCCAGAGGTCGTCGAGGGTGCGGATCTGCTCACCGGTGACCGGGTCGACGACCGCGATCCGCTCGATCTCGTCGCCGAAGAGCTCGATGCGGAGGACCGTCTCCTCGTACGCCGGATGGACCTCGATCGTGTCGCCCCTCACCCGGAACCGGCCCCGGGTCAGGTTGGCGTCGTTGCGGTCGTACTGCATGTCGACCAGCTTGCGGAGGAAGTCGCGCTGGTCGATGTGGTCGCCGACCAGGTGGAACAGCACGTTCTCGCGGTATTCCTCGGGCGAGCCCAGGCCGTAGATGCACGACACGGAGGCCACGACGATGACGTCGCGCCGGGTGAGCAGGGCGGCCGTGGCCGAGTGGCGCAGCCGGTCGATCTCGTCGTTGATCGACGAGTCCTTCTCGATGTAGGTGTCGGTGGAGGCGATGTAGGCCTCGGGCTGGTAGTAGTCGTAGTAGCTGACGAAGTACTCGACCCGGTTGTCGGGGAAGAACTCCCGGAACTCGTTGGCGAGCTGGGCGGCCAGCGACTTGTTGGGGGCGATGACGAGCGTGGGCTTCTGGACCTGCTCGATGGTCCAGGCGATGGTGGCGCTCTTGCCCGAGCCGGTGATGCCGAGGAGCGTCTGATAGCGCTCGCCGTTGCCGATGCCGGCGCTGAGCGCGGCGACGGCCCCCGGCTGGTCGCCGGCCGGGGCGAACTCGGACACCATGCGGAACGGTGACGTGCGCGTGGCCATCGCTGTTGGAATCTACCGGTGAGGTGTGACAGCGTCGGCCGTCAGGCCGACACATCAGCGGCCACGAGTCGGCCGGCAGGCCGACGCCGCCACGGGGCGGCGGGTGGGGGTCGGGCTGGAGGGTGGGGGTCGGGCCGGAGTGACAACGTCGGCGGGTCGGGTCGATCGTACGTACACGCTGGTAGCGGCGGTTAACGTGCGGGCTCGTGGCGGAGCTTCCTGCCGTCGGCAGCTTTCTGGGCTCGCTGGCGGCCGACGAACGGACGGCGCTCGGACAGATCGGGCACGCCCGGTCCTACCGACGGGGCGAACGGATGATCCTGGAGGGCGACCAGGACAACACCACGTACCTGGTCCTCGAAGGGCGGGTGCGGGTGTTCACGGGAACGCCCGAGGGCAACGAGGTCACGCTCTGCGTCCGTGGCGCGGGCGACCTCATCGGCGACATGGGCGCCCTCGATCCCGGGGGTCGGCGCTCGGCCAGTGTCATCGCCCTCGAACCGGTGCGCTGCCGGGTCATCGCCGCCCGGGAGCTGCTGGCCTTCCTCGAGGCGCATCCCCGCTCGACCCTCGCGCTCCTGCGGCTGGTGATCGGCCGGCTGCGGGGCGCCGACCGCCGCCGGACGGAGTTCGGCCCCTACGACGCCACCCGCCGCCTGGCCCGTGTGCTGATCGAGGCCGCTGACGAGGCCTCCGGCGGCGCGGCCACCCACCGGGACCGGCGCGCCCGCGGCTCCGGTGGCGTACCGCTCGGGCTGGCGCTGTCGCAACACGAGCTGTCGGGGCTCATCGGCGCCTCGCGAGAGTCCGTGGCCCGGGGAATGGCCGAGCTGCGCCGCCGCGGGCTGGTCACCACCGGGCGGCGGTCCGTCACCATCCTCGACGCCGACGGCTTGCGCGGCTTCGGCGGCTGATCCGTCAGAACGCCGCCGGCCCCCGTGACCGCGGGCACGCGCGAACTGTGCCGGGTGACGACGACCGGTCGCCGCCGGATGCTCGACCATGGGCACCGGCGCGGGAGCGGTCCGGCGCTCGCCGGGGGGAAGCTGTCGCCTCCCGAGCGGGTGGGCGGACCGGTCCCGGCGACACCTGCTCGACAGCGGGCCCAGCGTCCATGCACACTCGGACCATGGGGGATGAAGCCACGTACCGGCGGCGGGTGTTCATCGAAGACGCCCGACGTGACGGCAGCTACCTGCGCACGACCTGGCACGCCGAGCGGCAGGCCTTCGTGGTGAGCACCTGGCGCAACGAGGTGTGCACCGGCGCGGTCCGGGTGCCGGTCGCCGCCGCCGGGGGGCTGGCGCGGGTGCTGATCGATGGCCTGACCGAGGCAGTCACGACCCCGGCCCCCGCCGGCCCCTCCGGCAAGGCCCGCGTCCGATCCGACGTGCTCGCCCGCGCGCGGGCCTGGCTCCACCGACTCCGGCTGAGCGCGTAGGGCTCCCGACCCCGCGCCGACCGGGGCCGGGGCCGACCGGACCGGGCGGATCAGGCGGCGCCGGCCCGCAGGCGCTCGATCCAGTCCCAGATGGCGTCGACCTGGCGGGTCAGGTCACCGAGCGTGCCGCGGTTGTCGATCACGACGTCGGCCCGCGCCCGGCGCTCTTCCCTGCTGGCCTGCCGTGACATGCGCGACCGGGCGTCCTCCTCGCTCATGCCGCGCTGCATGACAAGCCGCTCGACGGCGATGTCGGGATCGACGTCGACGACGATCAGTCCGGCCAGCGGATAACCCCTGGTCGCCTCGACCAGCAGCGGCACGTCCAGCACCACCACCGCATCGGTGCCGGAGAGCTCCTCCATCCGGCGAGCGATCTCCGCGCCCACGGCCGGGTGGACGATGGCGTTGAGATCTTCCAGCGCCTCGGGGTCGGAGAACACGACGTCGGCGACGGCCGTCCGATCGAGCGTGCCGTCGACGGCGATGATCCCCGGCCCGAACCGCTCCACCATCGCGGCGAACACCGGCGTGCCCGGCCGCTGCTGGTCCCGCACCACGGCGTCGGCGTCGACGACCACCGCGCCCTTGGCGGCCAGCAGCGCGGACACGGTCGACTTCCCCGACCCGATGCCCCCGGTGAGCCCGACGACCAGCACGGGCGCGGACGCTAGCGGCGGCTCAGGGCTGGGGCGTCTCGGCTTCGCCGTCTGCGGCGCCGGGCTCGGCCGGGACGGGCTCGGCCTCTGCGGCGCCGGGCTGGGGCGTCTCGGCTTCGCCCTCTGCGGCGCCGGTCTCGGCCTGGACGGGCTCACCCGCCGGGGCGCCGGGCTCGGCCTGGACGGGCTCGGCCTGGGCCGGCTCGGCCGCCGCGACCGCCCCACCCGCCGGGGCGCCGCCGGCGGCGGCAGCGGCCTCGGCCGCCTCGGGGCTCTGCTCGTAGTACTCGGCCCAGGCCTCGTCGGTCTCGGGCGAGTGCTCGACGGAGGGGCCGACGTAGTTGCCCTGATCGTCGTAGGCGTGCTCGCCGAAGTGCTCCTGGTACTCGGCGGCCACCACGCCGCCCTCGGCCGCCTGCTTGATGGACAGGCTGATCCGGCGCCGCTGGAGGTCGAGGTCGATGATCTTGACCCACAGCTCCTCGCCAGGGGTGACCACCTGCTCGGGCAGGTCGACGTGGTGGGCGGACATCTCGGAGATGTGCACGAGCCCTTCGATGCCCTCGCCCACCTGCACGAAGGCGCCGAACGGCACGAGCTTGGTGACCCGGCCGTAGACCAGCTCGCCGACGCGGTGGCTGGTGGCGAACTCCTGCCACGGGTCCTGCTGGGTGGCCTTCAGGGACAGGCTGATGCGCTCGCGGGACAGGTCGACGTCGAGCACCTGCACCTCGACCTCGTCACCCACCGACACGACGGAGCCGGGATGGTCGACGTGCTTCCACGAGAGCTCGGACACGTGGATGAGGCCGTCCATGCCGCCGAGGTCGACGAACGCGCCGAAGTTCACGACGCTCGACACGACGCCCTTGCGCACCTCGCCGGGCTTGAGGTTGGCGAGGAAGTCCTCGCGCTGCTCGCGCTGGGTCTCCTCGAGCCAGGCCCGGCGGGAGAGCACGACGTTGTTGCGGTTCTTGTCGAGCTCGATGATCTTCGCCTCGAGCGACTTCCCGACGTAGGGCTGCAGGTCGCGGACCCGCCGCAGCTCGACGAGCGAGGCCGGCAGGAAGCCGCGCAGGCCGATGTCGAGGATCAGGCCGCCCTTGACGACCTCGATGACCGCGCCGGAAACGACCCCTTCCTCCTCCTTGACGCGCTCGATGTCGCCCCAGGCGCGCTCGTACTGGGCCCGCTTCTTGGACAGGACCAGGCGGCCGTCCTTGTCCTCCTTGGTGAGCACCAGGGCCTCGACCTGGTCGCCCAGGTTCACGACCTCGTTCGGGTCGACGTCGTTGCGGATCGACAGCTCACGGTTGGGGATCACGCCCTCGGACTTGTAGCCGATGTCGAGCAGCACCTCGTCGCGGTCGACGCGCACCACCGTCCCGGTGACCATGGCGCCATCCTCGACGGAGACGAGGGTCGCGTCGACGGCGTCGGCGAAGCTGCCGCCGAGGTCGTCGTCGACGATCTGGCGCGGGGTGTACCCCGACTCTGCCCCCACGTCGCCATCGGCGGCGGTGGCGGGGGCGGTGGAATCGGTCGTTTGGGCGTCGGACACGAACGGGTCGGCTTTCTCGGGGGGTCGGGATCGGCAGATTGCGGTCCCGCTGGCGACGGGACAGCCACGAGGGCGCGCGGCACGGCGCGTTCGGGCGAGGGTAGCAGCCGGCCCCGGCGAACCGCTACGAGCGCGCGGCGACGAGCAGGAACTCAGGTGAGTCGATCGTCGGCGGATCGGCCGCGTACGCGCCCGGCGTCACGGACCAGATCGCCCGCACCTCGAGCCCGGCGCCAGCGGCCAACAGCCGGAGCTCGCGGGGCGTGAAGCACGTGGTCCACAGGTCGGCCGGCGCCGGTACCCCGTCCTCGTCGCGGACCTCGGTGCGCTCGTGGTTGACGCCGGCGCCGGCGTCGAAGCCGCCGGTGTCCTCGAGCCACCGCACCTGGAAGTAGGCCGAGAACCCCGAGACCGCGGCCAAGCCGCCGGGGCGGAGCGCGCGGGCGAGTCCGCCGAGAACGTCGCCGTCGGCGTCGAGCGGCGCAGCCGGCCCGCCGGCCAGCCCGAACGCGCCCTGGCACAGCGAGATGGCGGCGTCGAACTCGCCGTCGAAGCGAAGGTCCCGGGCGTCCGCGCGCACGAAGCTCGCACCGGATGGGGCACCGTCGCGGGCGATGTCGACGAACCTCCGGCTGATGTCGACGCCCACGACCTCCATCCCCCGCTCGGCCAGGGCGTAGGCGTGCCGGCCCGGGCCACAGCCGACGTCGAGGACCCGGTGGCCCGGTCGCAGGCCGAGGGCGTCGACGAGGAAGTCGATCTCCTGGGCGGTGCCCTTGGTGAAGGAGTAGCGGAGGTACGCGGCGCCCAGGTGGTCGGCGACGGGTTCGAACCAGTGCACCTCCGCTCCTTGAAGACCTTCGGGCGCTGTGCCCCGCTCCTTCTTCAATGACCGGATCGGGTCGGCCGGACGACCGCTCACCCCTTGGCGTCCGCCCAGCTCGGCCCGAACGCCAGGTTGACCTCGAGCGGCACGCTGAGGTCCACCGCCCCGGTCATGGTGGCGACCACCACCTCGGCGGCCCGGTCGCGCTCGGCCGGGGGCACGTCGAGCAACACCTCGTCGTGCACCTGGAGGATGAGCTGGCTGTCCATCTGCGACTCCTCCAGTGCGGCCGTGAGCCGCACCAGCGCCACCTTGAAGATGTCGGCCGCCAGGCCCTGGATCCCGGCGTTCATGGCCTGGCGCTCACCCGCCTGGCGGATCCGGTAGTTGGGCGACGACAGCTCGGGGATCTGGCGCCGGCGGCCGAACAGCGTCTCCGTGTAGCCGCGTTCCCGGGCCTCGGCCACGGTGCGCTCCATGTACTCCTTCACCGAGGGGAACGCCTCGAAGTAGGCCGCGAGGATCAGCGCCGCCTCCTCGGTGGGGATGTTGAGCCGCTGCCCCAGCCCGTAGGCCTCCATGCCGTAGGCCAGCCCGTACGACACCATCTTGGCCTTCGACCGCTGGTCGATCGTCACGGCACCCGGCTCGACGCCGAACACCCGCGAGGCCGTCTCGGTGTGGATGTCGCGCCCGGAGCGGAAGCTCTCGATCAACCCCGGGTCCTGTGCCAGGTGGGCGATGCAGCGGAGCTCGATCTGGTTGTAGTCGGCCACCAGCAGCTCGCAGCCCGGCGCCGGCACGAAGGCCCTGCGGAATTCGCGCCCGATCTCGCTGCGCACGGGGATGTTGTGGAGGTTGGGCTGGTCGGAGGACAGCCGGCCGGTGCGGGCGACGGTCTGGTTGAACGTGGCGTGGATCCGCCCGTCGTCGGCGACCTCGGCGAGCAGCCCGTCGCCATAGGTCGAGCGCAACTTCTCGACCTCCCGGTACGCCAACAGGTGCTCGATGATCGCGTGCTGGCCGGCCAGCTTCTCCAGCGACGAGGCATCGGTCGAGTAGCCCGTCTTGGTGCGCTTCTGCGGCGTGAGTCCCAGCTTGTCGAACAGGATCTCCCGCAGCTGCGGCGTCGAGTTCACGTTGAACTCGGTGCCGGCGTCGTCGTACACCTGCTGGCGCAAGCTGTCGACCTCGGCGTTCAACCGGTCCCGCAGGCCGCGCAGCTCGTCGGCGTCGACGCCCACGCCGGCGTGCTCCATGTGGGCCAGCACCCGCACCAGCGGCACCTCGATCTCGTCGTTGAGGGCGCGCAGCGCCTGGTGGTCGAGCGCCTGGGCCAGCGGCTCGATCAGGCGGTCGACCGCCAGCGCGTAGCGACCGGTCCGCTGGGCGGCCGACGCGGTCGAGCCGTCCAGATCGAGCTGACCCTCGGGGGCGGCACCGTCAGTCGGCAGCTCCGCGGAGGCGTAGCGGCGCAGCACCTCGTCGAGCAGGTAGCGCGACTCGGCCGGATCGAGCAGGTAGGCGGCGATGGCCGTGTCGATGGCCAGACAGCGCACGTCGACACCGACGTCGAGCAGGGATCGCATCATCGCCTTGGCCTGGTGGGCGGCGACCGGTCGGCCGCCCTCCCCCGGCAGCGCTACGAGCCGGGCGAGCTCGGCCCGGACGGCGTCGGTGGCCAGGAGCCCGATCGGGATCCACGCCACCTCGCCGGCCGCCGGATCGGTCACGATCGCCAGGCCCTCCAGGGGCGTGCGCCCCTCGCTGCCCTCCCAGGCGGCCGCGACCGCCAGCGGTGCGCCGGCTGCGTTCTCCCGCAGCCGACGCAGGAGCGCCAAGGCGTCCGCCGGGGACTCGACGACGGTCACCTCGGCCTCGAGCACCTCGGCCGGCGGGCGGCCCACGCCGAGGTCCTCGCCCAGCGCCTCGGTCAGCCGCTCACCGAGGCTGTGGAACTCCAGGAAGTCGAACAGGTGCCGCACCTCGTCGACGTCGGGCGGGCGGCGGTCGAGCTCGTCGACGGTCACGCCGACGGGTGCGTCACAGATCAGCTTCATGAGCTCGGCGTTCTGGCGGACCTGGTGCTCGTGCTCGCCCAGGCTGGCGCGCAGTTTGGGGGTCTGCTCGTCGAGGTGCTCGAAGATGCCGTCGATGCCGCCGTAGGTGGTGACCAGCTTGGCCGCCGTCTTCTCCCCAACGCCCGGCACGCCCGGGAGGTTGTCGGAGGTGTCCCCGCGCAGCGCCGCGTACTGCAGGTAGAGCTCGGGCGGCACGCCGGTCCGCTCCTCGATGCCGGCCTCGTCGTAGAGGACGTAGTCGGATACCCCGCGCCGGTTGTAGAGCACCTTGACGTGCGGGTCCTCGACGAGCTGATAGACGTCACGGTCGCCGGTCACGACGACGACGTCGAGCCCGGCGTCGCGGCCCTGGGTGGCGAGCGTGGCGATGATGTCGTCGGCCTCGTACCCGGGCAGCTCGAGCACGCGGATCCCCAGGGTCTCGACCACCTGCCGCACCAGCCCGATCTGCTGGCGCAGGATGTCGGGCGCCGCCTGGCGGTTGGCCTTGTAGGTGTCGACCCGCTCGTGGCGGAAGGTGGGCTCGGGCCGATCGAACGCCACCGCCATGCGCCGATGGCCGTGGTCGCGCATGAGGTTGATCAGCATCGACGTGAACCCGAACACCGCGTTGGTGACCTGGCCCGAGGCCGTGGAAAGGTCGGTGGGCAGGGCGAAGAAGGCCCGGTAGGTCAGGGAGTTCCCGTCGATCAGGATGAGCGGATCGTCGGCCACGTCCCTAGTAGTACACCTCTGGCGTCATCACTCCCCCGGGTGTCACTCCAGCCCGACCCCCGCCCGCCGCCCCTAGTGGTGTCGGTCTGGCGACCGACTCGTCACGTTAAGACGGCTTGATGTCGCTGTCGATGATGCGCTGGGCGATGGCCCGCATGGTGACCCGCTCCGACATGGCCCGGCGCTGGATGAAGCCGAACGCCTCGCTCTCCCCCATGCCCGACTCGTCCATGAGCTTGCCCTTGGCGCGGTCGACCACCTTGCGGGTCTCGAGCTGTTCCTCGAGGCTCGCGGTCTGGTCGGCCAACGCCCGGATCTCCCGGAAGCGCCCCAGTGCCACCTCGACCGCCGGTACCAGCTCGCTGCGCTCGAACGGCTTGACCAGATAGGCCAGTGCGCCGGCGTCGCGGGCCTGCTCGATGAGGTCGCGCTGGCTGAAGGCCGTCAGGATCAGCACCGCAGCCCGGCGCTCGCCGGCGATCTCCCGGGCGGCGGCCAGGCCGTCGAGGCCCGGCATCTTGATGTCGAGGATGGCGAGGTCGGGCTCGAGCTCGTGGACCAGCTTGACCGCCTCGTCGCCGCGGCCCGTCTCGCCCACCACCTCGTAGCCCTCCTCCTCGAGGGTCTCCTTCAGGTCGAGGCGGATGATGGCCTCGTCCTCAGCGATGACGACGCGGGTAGCCAAGCTCGTTCCCTCTTTCGATCCGGTGTGTTCTAGCGCGAGCGGGATTGCACGAGCAGCCGATCGAGCAGCTCGTCCTGGTCGCGCTCCAACTTGGCGATCTCGTCGAGCACCGCGGAGCGGTGCCGGCGCATGGCCTCGGCATGGCGCTCGGCCTGCCGGTGGTCGATGTCGGCGACGGGCGTCTCCGACACCAGGGCACGCAGCCGGGCGTCGTCGGCGGCGTCGGCCAGGTGCGCGAGCTGCTCACCCGAGACCTCGAGCTCTGCACGCAGCTGCTGCAGGCGCCCGGCGACCTGGCTGAGGCGCCTCTCCACCAACGACTTGGGCATGAGGGCGAGTCTAGGTTCCGGCGCCACGACCTCCGCTCGGGTCGCCGCGCACACGTTACGTGGCGGTAATGCGGGCGGAATCACGCGCCCGGCCTGATTGACTGCGGTGGGTGCGTCGCCTGTTCGTGCTGGCCTTCATCTGGGGCTGGTCGTTCTTGTTCATCAAGGTGGCCGGCGAGGGCCTGACCCCAACGACCGTGGCCTGGGCGCGGATCGCCCTGGGCGCGGCCGTCCTCTACGCGGTGCTCCACGGCCAGCGGCGCCGGGTGCCGGTCGACAGGGCATCGCTGCGGCACTATGCGGTGGTGACGCTCGCCGGCAACATCGTGCCGTTCACCTTGCTGGCGTGGGGCGAGCAGCACATCACCTCGGCGTTGACCGCGGTGCTCAACGCATCGACGCCGTTGTTCACCGCGCTCTTCGCCGCCATCGGGCTGAGCGAGCGGCTGCGGCCTGTACAGATCGCCGGTCTGGCGCTGGGGATCGTCGGCGTGGCGGTGGCCGCCGGCGTGGGAGCCTCCGACCTCGAGGGGTCGTCCACCGCAGGCGCCCTGGCGGCGATCTTCGCCGGTGCCGGCTACGGGATCGCCTTCGTCTACATGCGGCGCCACCTGGTGTCGTACCCGCCCATCGTGGCGGCCACGGGCCAGCTCGCCACGGGGACCGTGCTGCTGTTCCCGGTGGCCGCGGCCACGTCGGTCGCCGGCGACGTGTCGCTCACGCCCACCCGGGTGGCATCGATCCTGCTGCTCGGAGTCCTGGGCACCGGCGTCGCCTACGTCCTCAACTACCGGATCATCGCCGACATCGGCGCCACCAAGGCCTCGCTCGTCACCTACATCATCCCGGTGGTCGCGGTCGTCGTCGGCATCCTCGCGCTGGACGAGCCCTTCGAGGCGCGTCTGCTGGTCGGCGGCGCGTTGACCGTCGCCGGGATCGCCGCCGTCAACCACAGGCCGCGCGTACCCGAGCCGGAACCGAGCGTCCTCAGTCCCTGACATGGGCACGGACCCGTGGGGCATCGACGACGGCTACTGGGACGCCTGGGGACAGTGGCACACGACCTCCCCGGACACCGTCGCGGCCCTGCGCCGGGCCATGGGTGCCGGCAACGCAGCCGACTCGTCGCCCTCGGAGGGTCGCCCGGTCTGGGTGGTGCACGCCGGCCGGGCGGAGCCCCTCCTCGGTCCCTGCGGGCTGGCCCTGGAGGACGGCAGCGAGGTGCGGGCGGAGGGTTCGCTCCCCCCCGAGCTGCCCATCGGCTACCACGAGCTGCGGCCCCTGGACGGCGGCCCGGCGACCCGGCTGATCGTCACGCCGGGCCGCTGCCACCTGCCGGCCGAATTGCGCACGTGGCTGCTCACGGTCCAGCTTCCCGCCTGCCGCTCCGCCGGGAGCTGGGGCATCGGCGACCTCGCCGACCTGCGATCCATCGGTGCGTGGGCCGCCGAGCGAGGTGCCGGCATGCTGGGAGTCAACCCGCTGCACGCGCCCCAGCCGGTCGACCCGGTGGAGGCCAGCCCGTACTTCCCGTCGAGCCGTCGCTGGTTCAACCCGCTGCTGCTGCGCATCGAGGACCTACCGGGTGCTGGCGACGCCACGGTCGACGCCCTGGGCGCGGAGGCCCGGCGGTTGAACGCGGCGCCGGTTGTCGACCGGGACGCCGTCTGGGCGATCAAGCGGCGGGCACTCGACCACGTGTGGATCGCCCTCGGTCCCGACCTGCGATTCGAGCGCTGGCGGGAGCGGATGGGCGGCGAGCTGGAGACCTACGCCCGGTTCTGCGCCCTGGCCGAACACCATGGGACGGGCTGGAGCGCATGGCCCAGCCAGCATCGGCATCCGTCCGGGCCCGGCGTGGCCTCCTTCGCCGCCGATCGTGCCGACCGGGTGGCCTTCTGGGCCTGGGTGCAGTTCCTGGTCGACGAGCAGCTCCGGCGCGCCGAGGAACCGCTGGCGCTGCTCACGGACCTGGCCGTGGGCGTGGATCCGGACGGGGCCGACGCCTGGTGCCTGCAGGACCTGCTGGCGCACGGCGTGCGGGTGGGCGCGCCGCCCGACGAGTTCAACCGGGCCGGCCAGGACTGGGGACTGCCGCCGTTCATCCCCCACGCCCTGCGAGGCGTCGCCTACGAGCCGTTGGCGTCGCTGTGGCGAGCGGCGATGGGACACGGCGGCGGCCTGCGCATCGACCACGTCATGGGCCTGTTCCGGCTGTTCTGGCTGCCGCCGGGCGGCGGGCCCACCGACGGCGCCTACGTGCGTTACCCGGCCGACGAGCTGCTGGCCGTGCTCGCCATCGAGAGCGTGCGTTCGGGCGCCGTGGTCGTCGGCGAGGACCTGGGGACGGTCGAGGAGGGTGTGCGCGACCGGTTGCACGCCGCCGGGCTGCTGTCGTACCGACTCGTCTGGTTCGAGGAGGCGACGCCCGAGCACTATCCGGCCCAGGCACTGGGCGCGGTCACCACCCACGACCTGCCCACCATCGCCGGGGTGTGGTCGGGCGACGATGCGGCCGACCAGCGGGCGGCCGGGCTCGAGGCGGACGAGGCCGCGCTCGGGCGGCTGCGCGACAAGCTCGTGGCGTTGACGGGGCTCGAGGGCGATGTTCCGGTCGGGGACGTCATCGTCGCGGTGCACCGGAGGTTGTCGGCGGCACCGTCCGCGCTGGTCGCCGCCACGCTGGAGGACGCCTTGGCGCTCCGACGGCGGCCCAACCTGCCCGGCACCACCGGTGAACGCCCCAATTGGTCGCTGGGCCTCCCGGTGGGGCTCGAAGCAGTGCTGGACGACCCGCTCGTGGCCCGGGTGGCGTCGGCTCTGCGGCGCTAGTGCTGGTGGGTGGTTCGGCCGGCACCGTGCGATCGGGCCTCGGCCAGGATCTCGCGCACCGTCGAGTCCTGGACCTGGGAGAAGTCGTCGTACCAGGTGCCGACGGCGCGGAAGTGGGCCGGCGCCGCGAGGCACACCACGCGATCGGCGGTCTCCCCCACCGTGGCGCAGGCCTCGGGTGACCCCACCGGCACCGCGACCACGAGCTCCTTCGGCCCCCGGCCCCGCACGACGTCGACCGCCACCCGCATGGTCGCACCCGTGGCCATGCCGTCGTCGACGAGGACGGCGGTCCGGCCCTCGATCGGGGTGGCCGGCGCCCCGCCCCGGAACAGCTCGGCCCGCTGGGCGAGCGCGGCCGCTTGCCGGCGGGCGACGACATCGACGTCGACCTCGGTCATCCCCACGGCCGCCATCACGCCCGGGTTGTGGGCGACCTGACCGTCGTCGGCGACGGCGGCCAGCGCCAGCTCCTCATGGCCCGGCACCCCGATCTTGCCGACCACCAGCACGTCGAGCGCCGCACCCAGTGCCCGGGCGACCTCGGCGGCCACCGGCACCCCCCCACGGGGAAGCCCGAGCACCACCGTGTCCTCGCCCGCGAGGTCGGCCAGTCGCTCGGCCAGCCGGCGGCCGGCGTCGACCCGATCGGCGAACACCACGGCCATACGAGCCCATTCTTCCCCCGGGCGCGCCCCTCGACACGAAGGAACCTGGTGGCGGTTCTCCCGACCGGTCGGATCCGCTCGCGAGGCTGGGGTGTTCGCCGGATACGCAGAAATCCTGGCGTTGGAAACCCTGGTGGCCAGGATACCAACACATGTTCGCCTATGCTGGCGGCGTGCACGGGTCCGAGACGGTCAAGAAGGTCTTTGCGCTCAGACGCGACGGCTATACACAGACTGAGATCGCGGGCGTGCTCGGCATCGGCCAGACGACCGTGGGCCGGTGGCTTCGGTCCGACGAGCTTGCAGTGCTGGGGTCGCCCATGCGCCAACGCTCGGACCCCCTGTGCCCGGGTCTGTGCCCGCGGCGGTCCAACGTGGCCGAGTCCGACTACGCCTACCTGCTCGGCCAGTATCTCGGCGATGGCATGCTCGTATCGACCGGGCGTGGCGTGTACCGGCTCGTCATCAGCTGCTGCGCCACATATGCCGACGTGATCACCCAGTGCGAGGGGGCCATCCGTTGTGTGATGCCCAGCAATTCCGTCGGTCGCCGCACGCGGCGCGGCGCCATCGATCTGTGGTGCTACTCGAAGCACTGGCCTTGCCTGTTTCCACAACACGGCCCCGGAAAGAAGCACACCCGAACCATCGAGCTCGAATCCTGGCAGTCAGCCATAGCCCTGGACTCACATTCGGAAAGATTCGTGCGTGGCCTGCTCCACAGTGACGGCTGTCGGTCCATCAATCGCGTGACCGCGCCAACTGGAAAGCAGTATGAGTACATCCGCTACCAGTTCTCGAATCGGTCCGCCGACATCCGTGCCCTCTTCACGCGAGCGTGCGATCGTCTCGGCATCGAATGGCGACAGATGAATCGCCACACCATCTCCATCGCCCGGCGGGGCAGCGTCGCACGGCTCGACGGTTTCGTCGGCCCGAAGTCGTAGGTTGGCGAGCCGGCAGTGTCTGGTCTGGTGCCCGGAGCGGGATTCGAACCCGCACGCCCTGACGGGCAAATGCTTTTGAGGCATTCATGTCTGCC